>NZ_JBEYXH010000056.1:0-33651 GCF_040644755.1 Streptomyces sp. NPDC046887 | reverse complement strand
CCCTCCTCCTCGTCGAAGACCGTCTCGAAGTCGATCTCCTTGCCCCGGCTGGTCATCGGCTGCAACGCGCCCAGGGCCACCGCGCCGTCGGCGTTGCGCTTGAACCAGATGTTCGGGAAACCGAGGAAACGGTGCCAGGCAACACCCATGTTGGTGTTCAGCGAGACGGTGATCATCCAGATCAGCGAGGTGCCGATCTTGATCATCGCGGTGAGGTAGATCAGCGTCTGGAGGGTGGGGATCGAGAGCCCCTTGAACGCGAGGACCAGCGGGTACGAGGCGAAGTACGCGGCCTCGTAGTGGTCCACGTGGTGGATGGCCCCTTCCAGGCCGCGCAGCACCCAGATCGCCAGGCCGATGACCAGGATGATGTATTCCACGAAGTAGGCCTGCCAGGCCTTGGAGCCGGCGAAGCGCGACTTGCGGCCGGCCCGGGAGGGCAGGCTGAGCAGCCGGATGCCGATCAGCGCGAGGATGCCCAGGATGGTCATCACGCCGATGAACTCGATGTACATCTCGAACGGCAGGAAGCCGCCGATGATCGGCAGTACCCAGTCGGCCTGGAAGAGCTGCCCGTACGCCTGGAGCAGGGTGGGCGGCAGGGTCAGGAAGCCGATCGCCACGAACCAGTGCGCGGCGCCGACGATCCCCCAGCGGTTCATCCGGGTGTGGCCGAGAAACTCCTTGACCAGGGTGATCGTCCTGGCTTTGGGGTCGTCGGTGCGGCTGCCCGCGGGCACGGGCTGGCCGAGCTTCACGAACCGGTAGATCTGCGCGACCGCTCGGGCGATGAGCGCGACGCCGACCACGGTCAGCGTCAGCGACACAATGATCGCGGCGAGTTGCATGGGGGCTCCTCGGGCCTGCGAGGTGGGGGATTCGACACGTGAGTCAGTACGTGAGTCGGTACTCACCAGTGTCGCCGCTCGGCAGGCGACCAGTGCACTACTAAGCGGTAACTTATTCGGTTCGTGCTGAGCGTACCCAGTTATGACGCCGGGCTGTAGCCGGGTACGCGGTGATCTGCGTCGCTCAGGTGACCCTGACCGCGTACACACCGCGACGGCCGCCGGAGCAGCCGCCTTGCCAGCAGCGCCAGGTCCATTCCCAGCCAATGGTGCTCGACGTAGTGCTGGTCCAGCAGCAGTGGCTCGTCCCAGGGGAGTTCGGAGCCGCGGGCGAGCTGGGCGGGTCCGGTCAGTCCGGGCCGCACCGAGTGGCGCCAGGGGAGGTGGGCGGCCGGGTCGTCCGGCGGCAGCGGCGCCGGGCCGACCAGCGCCAGCTCTCCCCGTACGACATGGGGCAGCCGGGAGAGCGCGTCCAGCCGCAGCCGGCGCACCGGCAGTGAGCGCAAAGTGAGCGGGGCGCCGCCGAGGCCGATCCGGGGCTCCCGGGCCAGGGTGCCGCCGGGTGGGCGCCGGGCGGCGACGGTCAGGGCCGCTGCGGCCAGCAGCGGGGCGAGCAGTGTCAGCAGTACGGCCGCGAGCGCGGCGTCCAGGATCCGTTTCAGGTCCGGCGGGCGCGCGGCGGTGGCGGGGACGGAGGCGGAAACGGGGGCGGGGGTGGCGGTGGCGGGGGCGGAGGCGGAAATGGGGACGGAGGCGGAAAGGGGGACGGGGGTGGCGGAAACGGGGATGGGGACGGCGGTGGGGGCGGGGGGCTCGGATGGGGAAGCGGTCATGAGGGATTTGCCCACTTTCCGTGGCTTTCCATACCGTTTGGTGCGTTCTGGCGAACGATCGCATGGGTACGGGTGGGCGGAGGGGTGGTCCCGGGTAGGCGGCGGGTCGTGGCGCACCGTCCGTACGCCTCCGCCGCGACGGAGCCGTCCGTACGGCTCCGGCTCCGCCGTGGCGTTTCCGGGTGGCCTTGTCCCTTGTGTACGGTGCCGCGAGGCGCGTATGCGCATAAGCCCTGGATAAAAGTTGAGTGGGGTCGGCTCAGGTCTGTTGACGGATGGCGATCCGTGTTGCATCCTTGAGCCTGTTGCACTCAAGTCAGCTGGAGGAATCGAAATGGCACGTGCGGTCGGCATCGACCTGGGCACGACTAACTCCGTCGTCAGCGTTCTCGAAGGCGGCGAGCCCACCGTCATCACCAACGCCGAGGGCGCCAGGACCACGCCGTCCGTCGTCGCCTTCGCCAAGAACGGCGAGGTGCTCGTCGGCGAGGTCGCCAAGCGCCAGGCGGTCACCAACGTCGACCGGACGATCCGTTCGGTCAAGCGCCACATGGGCACCGACTGGAAGATCGAGCTGGACGGGAAGAACTTCAACCCGCAGCAGATCAGCGCCTTCATCCTGCAGAAGCTGAAGCGCGACGCGGAGTCCTACCTGGGCGAGAAGGTGACCGACGCGGTCATCACCGTCCCGGCGTACTTCAACGACTCGGAGCGCCAGGCCACCAAGGAGGCCGGTGAGATCGCGGGCCTCAACGTCCTGCGCATCGTCAACGAGCCGACCGCAGCCGCGCTCGCGTACGGCATGGAGAAGGACGACCAGACCATCCTGGTCTTCGACCTCGGCGGCGGCACCTTCGACGTCTCGCTGCTGGAGATCGGCGACGGCGTGGTCGAGGTGAAGGCCACCAACGGCGACAACCACCTCGGTGGCGACGACTGGGACCAGCGGGTCGTGGACTACCTGGTCAAGCAGTTCCAGTCCGGCCACGGCGTGGACCTCGCCAAGGACAAGATGGCGCTCCAGCGCCTGCGTGAGGCCGCCGAGAAGGCGAAGATCGAGCTGTCCTCGTCCACCGAGACCACGATCAACCTGCCCTACATCACGGCCTCCGCCGAGGGCCCGCTGCACCTGGACGAGAAGCTCACCCGCGCCCAGTTCCAGCAGCTCACCTCGGACCTGCTGGACCGCTGCAAGACCCCGTTCCACAACGTCATCAAGGACGCCGGCATCCAGCTGTCCGAGATCGACCACGTGGTCCTGGTCGGCGGCTCCACCCGGATGCCGGCCGTCGCCGAGCTGGTCAAGGAGCTGACCGGCGGCAAGGACGCCAACAAGGGCGTCAACCCGGACGAGGTCGTCGCCATCGGCGCCACCCTCCAGGCCGGTGTGCTCAAGGGCGAGGTCAAGGACGTCCTGCTGCTCGACGTCACCCCGCTGTCCCTCGGTATCGAGACCAAGGGCGGCATCATGACCAAGCTGATCGAGCGCAACACCACGATCCCGACCAAGCGCTCGGAGATCTTCACCACGGCCGAGGACAACCAGCCGTCCGTGCAGATCCAGGTCTACCAGGGCGAGCGTGAGATCGCGGCGTACAACAAGAAGCTCGGGATGTTCGAGCTGACCGGTCTGCCGCCGGCCCCGCGCGGTGTGCCGCAGATCGAGGTCTCCTTCGACATCGACGCCAACGGCATCATGCACGTGACCGCGAAGGACCTCGGCACGGGCAAGGAGCAGAAGATGACCGTCACCGGCGGCTCCTCGCTCGCCAAGGACGAGGTCGACCGGATGCGCCAGGAGGCCGAGCAGTACGCGGAGGAGGACTCCCGCCGCCGCGAGTCGGCCGAGACCCGCAACCAGGCCGAGCAGCTCGTCTACCAGACCGAGAAGTTCCTCGCCGACAACGCGGAGAAGGTCCCCGGCGACGTCAAGACCGAGGTCGAGGAGGCGGTGACCGAGCTCAAGGAGAAGCTGAAGGGTGAGGACACCGCGGAGATCCGCACCGCGACGGAGAAGGTCGCGGCCGTCTCCCAGAAGCTCGGCCAGGCCATGTACGCCGACGCCCAGGCCCAGCAGGCCGCGGGTGGCGCGGCGGGCGAGCAGCCCGGCGCCCAGCCGCAGGGTGACGACGACGTGGTGGACGCGGAGATCGTCGACGACGAGAAGCCCAAGGGCGGTGCCGCATGACGGAGGAGACCCCGGGATTCGACGAGAAGCCCGACGTCCCCTCCGGCGCCACCCCCGACGGCGCCGCCGAGGCCGCCGAGAGCCCATCCTCGAAGCCCGCACCCGACGCCGCCGCCCCGGCGGCGGACGGGGGCGGCGCCGAGGAGGGCCCGGCGTCCCCGGCCGGGGACGCGGACCGCACGGCCGGCCTGACCGCTCAGCTGGACCAGGTCCGTACCGCGCTCGGCGAGCGCACCGCGGACCTCCAGCGGCTCCAGGCCGAGTACCAGAACTACCGCCGCCGGGTCGAGCGGGACCGGGTGCAGGTCAAGGAGATCGCCGTGGCGAACCTCCTGACCGAGCTGCTGCCGGTGCTGGACGACATCGGCCGGGCCCGGGAGCACGGCGAGCTGGTCGGCGGCTTCAAGTCGGTGGCCGAGTCGCTGGAGACGGTCGCCGCCAAGATGGGCCTGCAGCAGTTCGGCAAGGAGGGTGAGCCCTTCGACCCGACGGTCCACGAGGCGCTGATGCACTCCTACGCGCCGGATGTCACCGAGACGACCTGCGTCGCGATCCTGCAGCCCGGGTACCGGATCGGCGAGCGGACCATCCGCCCCGCGCGGGTCGCCGTCGCCGAGCCCCAGCCCGGCGCGGCCCCGGCGTCCAAGGACGCGACCGCCTCGGACGAGGCGCCGTCGGACTCGGGCGAGGAGAGCGGTGGCCCCGAGGAGGGCTGACGTATTGAGCGGTAGCAGCGGCGCCTGCGCCGTACGGGGTGCGGGCCGTGCAAGCGGCCCGCACCGCGCGGCGCACACAGGTGGTTTCCGGAAGGAGGGACGTCGATGAGCACGAAGGACTTCGTGGAGAAGGACTACTACAAGGTTCTCGGCGTCCCCAAGGACGCCACCGAGGCCGAGATCAAGAAGGCGTACCGGAAGCTCGCCCGCGAGTTCCACCCGGACGCCAACAAGGGCGACGCCGACGCCGAGACCCGCTTCAAGGAGGTCTCCGAGGCGAACGACGTCCTCGGCGACCCCAAGAAGCGCAAGGAGTACGACGAGGCCCGCGCGCTCTTCGGCAACGGCGGCTTCCGCCCGGGCGGCCCCGGCGGCGCCGGCGGCACGTTCAACTTCGACCTGGGCGACCTCTTCGGGGGCGCCCAGGGCGGCGGTGGCGGCGGCGCGGGCGGCGCGGGTGGTTTCGGCGGCGGCCTCGGGGACGTGTTCGGCGGGCTGTTCAACCGCGGCGGTACGGGCACCCGCACCCAGCCGCGGCGCGGCCAGGACGTCGAGTCCGAGGTGACGCTCAGCTTCACCGAGGCGGTGGACGGGGCCACGGTCCCGCTGCGGATGTCCAGCCAGCAGCCGTGCAAGGCCTGCTCCGGCACCGGCGACAAGAACGGCACGCCCCGGGTGTGCCCGACCTGCGTCGGCACCGGCCAGGTCTCCCGCGGCGGCAGCGGCTCGTTCTCGCTGACCGACCCCTGCCGCGACTGCAAGGGCCGCGGGCTGATCGCCCAGGACCCGTGCGAGGTCTGCAAGGGCAGCGGCCGCGCCAAGTCCTCGCACACCATGCAGGTCCGCATCCCGGCGGGCGTCTCCGACGGGCAGCGCATCCGGCTGCGCGGCAAGGGCGCCCCCGGCGAGCGCGGCGGACCGGCCGGCGACCTGTACGTGGTGGTCCATGTGGACACCCACCCGGTCTTCGGCCGCAAGGGCGACAACCTCACCGTCACGGTGCCGGTCTCGTACCCCGAGGCGGCGCTCGGCGGGGAGATCAAGGTGCCCACGCTCGGCGGGCCGCCGGTCACCCTGAAGATCCCGGCCGGCACCCCCAACGGCCGCACCATGCGGGCCCGCGGCAAGGGCGCGGTCCGCAAGGACGGCACCCGCGGGGACCTGCTGGTCACCGTCGAGGTGGCGGTGCCGGAGGAGCTGGACGACAAGGCGCGCGAGGCGCTGGAGACCTACCGGGAGGCCACAGCGGGCGAGGACCCGCGGGCCGCGCTGTTCCAGGCCGCGAAGGGGGCTTGAGGTGGACGGACGCCGTCGCAACCCGTACGAGCTGACCGACGAGACGCCGGTGTACGTCATCTCGGTCGCCGCGCAGCTCAGCGGGCTGCACCCGCAGACCCTGCGCCAGTACGACCGGCTGGGCCTGGTCTCCCCGGACCGCACCGCGGGCCGGGGCCGGCGCTACTCGGCCCGCGACATCCAGCTGCTCCGCCAGGTGCAGCAGCTGTCGCAGGACGAGGGCATCAACCTGGCCGGAATCAAGCGGATCATCGAGCTGGAGAACCAGGTCGCCGCCCTCCAGTCCCGGATCGCCGAGCTGAGCGCGGCGGTCGAGGGCGCGGCGGCGGCCATCCGCCAGCGCGAGGCCCAGGTGCACGCCTCCTACCGCCGCGACCTGGTCCCGTACCAGGACGTCCAACAGGCGAGCGCCCTGGTCGTCTGGCGCCCGCCCACCACCAAGCGCGGCGACTGACGCCCTTCGCGTACGCGTACGCACTCCTTGGCCCCCGGCTGGATCGCCCCCGGTCCGCCCGGGGGCCGCGGCGTTGCCGCCCCTCCCCGTACCGCCCTCCCGGCGCCACCGTGCGTGGCATGATCCGGTCATGCCTGCCGCCACCGGACCCGCCGACCATCCGCCGCCCGGCTCCCGCCCGCCCGCGCATCGCCCGCTCCGTGGCGCCCGGTGGTCCGCCGGGGTGCTGGGGGTGGTGGCGCTGGTGATCGGGGTGGGGCCGCTGCTGGCCGGATGCGACGACGAGACGGGCTCGGCTCCCCTGCCCGTACGCGAGGCGAGTCCGCCGGTAGGCGCCGGAAGTCCGTCCGGAGAAGCCGAGAGTCCGCCGGTAGGCGCCGGAAGTCCGTCCGGAGGAGCCGAGAGTCCGCCGGTAGGCGCCGGAAGTCCGTCCGGAGGAGCCGAGAGTCCGCCCGTAGGCGCCGGAAGCCCGTCCGTGGGCGCGGGGAGTCCTCCGGTACGCGCGGAGGGCCTCTCGCCCTCGCCGTACCCCACGCCGTACCCGCCGCCGTACGGCACTCCGCCGAGTCCGCCCGGCGGGGGCCCGGCGGAACCGGCGACCGGGCCGTGTCCGGCGGGCGGGGTGCGGGTGGCGACCGGAATGGTGAACGGGGCGATGGGGGTGCGCGCCATGGAGGTGTCGCTAACCAACTGCGGTGCCCGGCCGGTCCGGGTGAGCGGCTATCCGGTGGTGAAGGTGCTGGACGGGGCGTCCGCGCCCATGGAGTCGGTCACCGTCCACCAGGGGTCCGGCACGGACAGCGTGCACCGGCCGATGACGTTCCGCCTGAAGCCGGGGGAGCGGGCGGTCGCGGCGGCGGTCTGGCGCAACACGGTGACCCTCTCCGACCGCCCGGCCACCCAGGGCACCTATCTGGCCGTCACCCCGGTGCCGGGCGCCCCCGCGCAGCAGGTGCGCCCGGGCGACGGGGGCCCGCTCGACCTCGGCACCACCGATCGGGTGGAGGTCACCGCCTGGCGGCCGGCGGAGGAATAGCCCCCCGGCCGTCAGCCCGGGTCGCGCTCCAGCATCCCCGAGCGCGCGATCAGATAGCCGAGCTGGGTCCGGCTGCCGCTGCCCAGGACCGCGGCCAGCTTGGCGATATGGGCGCGGCAGGTGCGGACGTTCATCCCCAGCCGGCGCGCGATGGCCTCGTCCACATGGCCCTCGACCAGCAGCCGGGCGATGGACCGCTGCACCCCGCTGACGCCGTCCGACTTCAGGTCGTAGGGGATCTCCTCCTTCAGCGGCACGGCCAGCTGCCAGAACTGGTCGAAGACCCCGGCGAGGTAGGCCACCAGCCCGGGGTGGCGCAGTTCCAGCGCGATCTGCCGGTCGCTGCGGGCCGGCACGAACGCCACCTCGCGGTCGACGATGATCAGCCGGTCGATGATCTGCTCCAGGGTGCGCACCTCCACCTCGGGCCCGACGTGGTCGAGGTAGTTGAGCGTCAGCTCGGTGTGGCGCGCGGTGTGCTGGTAGAGCGTGCGCATCCGGATGCCCCGGTTCAGCAGCGGCTGGACCCGGCGCAGCGCCTCGCGCAGGGCGGTGGCCGGGCGGCCGCCGCCGGGCTGGACGGTGAGCAGTTCGCGTTCGCAGCCGGAGATGACCCGGTCCAGGGTGCTGTTGATCCGATGCAGACCCTCCAGCACGGTGATCGAGTGGGTCTCCGGCGCGTTCTGCGCGCTGATGGCCATGAACGGCTGGAACGCGTCGGACAGCTCGACCGTGCGCCGCCTGCGCTGGAGGATCTCGCGCTCGATCGGCTGGAGCAGTTGGGCCAGCGCGGACGAGGGCGGCACCGGCCGCAGCCACTGGGCGTCGTCCGGGTCGGGGTGGAGCAGGGCGAGATCGAGCAGGCAGGGCGTCTTGAGCGCCTCTGACCGGGAGATTCTTCCCGTGCGCAAGGCGGTCGCGTACAGCTCGGATCCGACCGGGCACAGCTCCGTATGCGAATGGGGGTGGTCTGGTTGGTCCGCTTCTATCCCCATTTGTTCACCCCCAGGCTCCTGCATCTCAGGAACATGATGCCTGGCGTAGGTGGTGGAAACGTGGAGAGTGAGAAATCGTCTTATCCGCGGGGGTTGGAGAAGACGTTGCCTTCAAGTGAGGTTGCTCGGTGATGATCAAGAGACTCATGCGTGCAGCGGCCGCTGCTGCCGTCATCGGCGCGGGCGCCATAGGCGTCCTGGGGGCGGCCGAGGGTACCGGTTCGTACGCGGTCGACAGTGTGGTGGCCCAGCAGCAGGATCCCGGCTGGCACCGGACCCCCACGTCCGGGGCGCAGGACCCGGGCTGGCACACCGCTCCCGCGTCGGCGCGGCAGGACCCGGGCTGGTCCACCGCTCCGGCCGTGGTCCAGGATCCCGGCTGGCACCGGACCCCCACGTCCGGGCAGCTCGACCCGGGCTGGCACACCGCTCCCGCGGTCGCCACGGCCGTGACCGACCCCGGCTGGCACGTCCTCAGCGCATGAACGTGCCCGACGACTCGCGCTTCCGGCGTGAGATGGCGTCCGCCTACCGTTCCGGGTGGCATTTCATCGACCTCGTCACGGCGGTGCCGCACCGTGGCGATTCGTTGATGGTCACCCTCTTCGGTGAGCCGATCGTCATCACCCGCGGGGACGACGAGGACATCCGAGCGTACCGCTGCCTGCGCCGGCCCCGAGGGGCCCCGCAACCCGTCCGCTGTGCCATCCGGTACGGCATGATCTTCGTCAACCTCGACCAGCGTGACCACGAGCTGGTCGAGCCGGAGACCACCACCGCCACCCCCCGCAGTGCCTGAGCGATTCCCCCGTCGTTGTCGATCGCTCAGGTGCTTCCCCCACACAACGGCGCCATCGTGACCTGAACACGATGGCGCCGTTGTGCTGTCCGTGCTGTCCGCGTTTCGCGGTGCCTTACGCGGCTCAGGTGCGGCCCATCGCCCGGGTCAGGGTGATCTCGATGACCACCCGGTCCGGGTTCGGGGAGGGCGTACGCCCGTAGCGGGCCGTGTACCGCTCGACCGCGTACGCGACCTCCTCCGGCTCGGCCCGGATCCGTGCCACGCCCTCCAGCGTCGCCCAGTGCCGCCCGGCCACCTGGCAGAGGGCCGCCCGTGCCCCGTCCGGGCCCGCGGCCAGCACATTGGCGACCTTGCGGCTGTGCCGGTTGGCGATCACCCGCGCGATGCCGCGCTCGCCGTCCTCGGGCGCGTAGGTCCCGCCCACCGCCACCACATGCGGAGTGCCGTCCGGCCGGGGCGTGGTGAGGGTGCACACGTGGTACTCGCGCCAGAAGGCGAGGAAGGTCTCGCCGGGGTCGCGGAGATCGACTGCCATGCCGGTGAACCTACCGCCGGGAGCCTGGCCGTCCCGCCCCGGCCGGTGCCCCTCACACCTACGGGTCCGGCCTGGGACTCCTGTGGATCCGCTCTTGAGTGGAATACACTCAACTTTGTAGACGCTGAGATAGTCAGTGCCACCGCGTGGGCATGAGCGCATGAGCGCATGAGGCAGCGGATACGTGCCATGGGAAACGTGCCATGAGACGGGAAGGGACGATGTGGACGCCGAGCTGACCAACAAGAGCCGGGACGCGTTGAACGCGGCCACCAGCCGCGCCGTGTCCGAGGGGAACCCGGACCTGACCCCGGCGCACCTGCTGGTCGCGCTGCTGGAGGGGCAGGACAACGAGAACCTCGTGGACCTGCTGGCCGCCGTGGGGGCCGACCAGGCCGCCGTACGCTCCGCGGCGGAGCGGGTGGTGGCGGCCCAGCCCAGCGTGCGGGGCTCCACCGTCGCCCCGCCGCAGGCCAACCGCGAGCTGCTGGCCGTCGTCGCCGACGCCTCCCAGCGCGCCAAGGACCTGGGCGACGACTACCTGTCCACCGAGCACCTGCTGATCGGCATCGCCGCCAAGGGCGGCCAGTCCGGCGACGTGCTCAAGGAGCACGGCGCCACCGCGAAGAAGCTGCTGGAGGCGTTCCAGCAGGCGAGGGGAGGGCGCCGGGTGACCACCGAGGACCCGGAGGGCCAGTACAAGGCGCTGGAGAAGTTCGGCACCGACTTCACCGCGGCCGCCCGCGAGGGCAAGCTCGACCCGGTGATCGGCCGGGACCAGGAGATCCGCCGGGTGGTGCAGGTGCTCTCCCGGCGCACCAAGAACAACCCGGTCCTGATCGGCGAGCCCGGCGTCGGCAAGACCGCCGTGGTCGAGGGCCTGGCCCAGCGGATCGTCAAGGGCGACGTCCCCGAGTCCCTGCGCGACAAGCGGCTGGTCGCCCTGGACCTGGGCGCGATGCTGGCGGGTGCCAAGTACCGCGGCGAGTTCGAGGAGCGGCTGAAGACCGTACTGTCCGAGATCAAGGACAGCGACGGGCAGATCATCACCTTCATCGACGAGCTGCACACCGTGGTCGGCGCGGGCGCCGGCGGCGACTCCGCGATGGACGCCGGCAACATGCTCAAGCCGATGCTGGCCCGCGGCGAGCTGCGGATGGTCGGCGCCACCACGCTGGACGAGTACCGCGAGCGGATCGAGAAGGACCCGGCCCTGGAGCGCCGCTTCCAGCAGGTGCTGGTGGCCGAGCCCACGGTGGAGGACACCGTCGCCATCCTGCGCGGGCTCAAGGGGCGGTACGAGGCGCACCACAAGGTGCAGATCGCGGACTCCGCGCTGGTGGCCGCCGCCACCCTCTCCGACCGCTACATCACCTCGCGCTTCCTGCCCGACAAGGCGATCGACCTGGTCGACGAGGCCGCCTCCCGCCTCCGGATGGAGATCGACTCCTCGCCCGTCGAGATCGATGAGCTCCAGCGGGCCGTGGACCGCCTCCGGATGGAGGAGCTGGCGCTGTCCAAGGAGACCGACGAGGCCAGCCGGCAGCGGCTGGAGAAGCTGCGCCGGGACCTCGCCGACAAGGAGGAGGACCTGCGCGGACTGACCGCCCGCTGGGAGAAGGAGAAGCAGGGCCTCAACCGGGTCGGTGAGCTCAAGGAGCGGCTGGACGAGATGCGCGGCACCGCCGAGCGGGCCCAGCGCGACGGCGACTTCGACACCGCCTCCAAGCTGCTGTACGGGGAGATCCCGGCGGTCGAGCGGGAGCTGGCCGAGGCCAGCGAGGCCGAGCAGGAGGCCGCCAAGGACACCATGGTCAAGGAGGAGGTCGGCCCGGACGACATCGCCGACGTGGTCGGCTCCTGGACCGGCATCCCGGCCGGGCGCCTCCTGGAGGGCGAGACCCAGAAGCTGCTCCGGATGGAGGAGGAGCTGGGCAGGCGGCTGATCGGCCAGGGCGAGGCGGTCCGCGCGGTCTCCGACGCGGTACGCCGCACCCGGGCGGGCGTCGCCGACCCCGACCGGCCCACCGGCTCGTTCCTCTTCCTCGGTCCCACCGGCGTCGGCAAGACCGAGCTGGCCAAGGCGCTCGCCGACTTCCTCTTCGACGACGAGCGGGCCATGGTCCGCATCGACATGTCGGAGTACGGCGAGAAGCACAGCGTCGCCCGCCTGGTCGGCGCCCCTCCCGGCTACGTCGGCTACGAGGAGGGCGGCCAGCTCACCGAGGCGGTGCGCCGCCGCCCGTACAGCGTGGTGCTGCTGGACGAGGTGGAGAAGGCCCACCCGGAGGTCTTCGACGTGCTGCTCCAGGTGCTGGACGACGGCCGGCTGACGGACGGCCAGGGCCGCACCGTGGACTTCCGCAACACCATCCTCATCCTCACCTCCAACCTGGGCAGCCAGTACCTGGTCGACCCGGCCACCGGCGACGAGGAGAAGAAGCAGCAGGTCCTCACCACCGTCCGCGCCTCCTTCAAGCCCGAGTTCCTCAACCGCCTGGACGACATCGTGGTCTTCTCCGCCCTCTCCGGCGGCGAACTCACCCGGATCGCCCGCCTCCAGGTCGACCGCCTCGCCCGCCGCCTCGCCGAACGCCGGCTCACCCTGGACGTCACCCCGGCCGCCCTGGACTGGCTCGCCGAGGAGGGCAACGACCCGGCCTACGGCGCCCGCCCGCTGCGCCGCCTGGTGCAGACCGCCATCGGCGACCGCCTCGCCAAGGAGATCCTGGCCGGCGAGATCGCCGACGGCGACACCGTCCGCGTGGACCGCGCCGACGACGGGCTCATCGTGGGCCCGGCCTCGTAGTAGCGCCGCCTTCACCACCGGAAGGGCCTGCTCCCGTACCCGTACGGGTGGCGGGCCTTTTCGGGTACCCGGCCCGGACTCCCCGGCTCCGGAGTCCGCGGACCCCACGCGTCCGCTTCTGGCGGATCGCCAGGCTTCGGGGTTGCCACCTCCGGGCGGCCATGGGGGAGGATGGCGGCAATCGTTCGAAGGGAATTTCACGGTGAGCATCGACCCGGCCTCGATCCCGAATTTCGGTGGCCAGCAGCCCGAGCCCGAGCAGGCCGGCGGCCCGGCGGGCCCCGTCGTGCCCGACCAGGACCTGGTCAAGCAGCTCCTGGACCAGATGGAGCTGAAGTACGTCGTCGACGACGAGGGGGACCTGGCGGCTCCGTGGGAGGAGTTCCGTACGTACTTCATGTTCCGCGGCGAGGACGAGCAGCAGGTCTTCTCCGTGCGGACCTTCTACGACCGCCCGCACCCGGTGGACGCCAAGCTCCCGATCATGGAGCTGATCGACGACTGGAACCGCCGCACCCTCTGGCCGAAGGTCTACACCCACCTGCACGAGGACGAGCAGGGCGGCGCGACCGTGCGGCTCATCGGCGAGGCGCAGATGCTGATCGGCACCGGCGTCAGCCTGGAGCACTTCGTGCAGTCCACCGTCAGCTGGGTGCGCGCGTCGATCGAGTTCGACAAGTGGCTGCTGGAGCAGCTCGGCCTGGACGGCGAGGGCGGCGAGCCCACGCCGGACGAGGTCTGAGACCTTCCGAAGAAACGCGGTGGCTCAGAGCGCCATCGTGGCGAGGGTCAGCAGATAGGCCCCGTAGCCGAACGACAGCCCGGCCAGGGCGGCGACCACCACGGTCGCGGCCCTCGGCCGGGCTCGTCGTAGCGCGAGGGCGAGCGGCGCCAGCAGCGGGAAGGCCGGCAGCAGGAAGCGCGGCTTGGACTCGAAGAAGCCCGCCCCGCCCACCGCGATCACCACTAGTACGGCGGTGTAGACCAGCACCGGCAGCGGCGGCCGCTCCAGCGCCAGCAGCGCCAGCAGCACCACCGCCACCCCGGTGAGCAGCAGCGACACGGTGAAGCCCAGGTCCATCGGCCGGGTGGCGACGGTACGGGCGAACCGGACCGTGCCCCGCCCGAAGTCGAAGCGCGAGGTCCAGCCGGCCTGGACGCGGAAGTACCCGCCCAGCAGGTCACCGGTGCGGGCGCCCACCCACAGCACGTACCCCAGCCAGCCCGCCGGGGCGAGCAGCACCGCCGCACACGGCCGCCAGCCCGGTGCCCGCCGCTCCCGCAGCCGGCGGTACGCCTCGAAGGCGCCCGCCGCGCCCACCGCCGCCGCCACCGCGACCCCGTTCGGCCGGGCCGCCCCCGCCAGCGCCGCCAGCATCCCCGCCCACAGCCAGTGCCGGGCCAGCACCGCGTACAGCGCCCAGGCCGCGAACGCGGTCAGCAGCGGCTCGGTGTACGCCATGGTCAGCACCACCGAGTGCGGCAGCAGCCCCCAGAGCAGCACCAGCACCCGCGCGGTGCCCGCGCCCCACAGCCGCTCGCCCACCGCGTACACACCCCAGGCCGCCGCCCCGGCCGCCAGCCAGGACACCAGCAGCCCGGCCGTGCCGCCGGCCACCGGCAGCACCGCCGTCACCCCGCGCACCAGCGCCGGGTAGAGCGGGAAGAACGCCAGGTCGGACTGGACCACCCCGTCCGGCCAGTACAGCGTCCGCCCATAGCCCTCGGCGGCGATCCGGGTGTACCACCCGGAGTCCCAGGACTTCGCGAGCACCGCCCGCGGCGAACGCCCGATATGCAGGCACCACAGCGCCAGCACCGCCATCCCGGTCAGCCGGGCCGCCGCGAACAGCCCCAGCGCCGGCGCCGCCCGCCCCAGCGCGGCCCGCCACGGCGGCAGCGGGCGTACGGGAGCCGGTGGCACCTGGTCGACAGTCTGGGCGGACAGGGGACACCTCCACGCACGAAGACACTCCGCCGACGCGCAAGAATCGGGATTCCGACAACCCGGGCACCCCACGCGCGCGGACACTCCCCCCGACCTTCGGCACCCCCGGCCCGGCCCGCGACCCCGATGGCTCCGGCCGGGTGAAACGGGTCGCGCAGAGCGCCGCTTCCGGGCCGAGGGCTGTCCCGCTGGGTGTACGGAACGTCGGCCTCCCCGCCGACCCGGCCCGCTGGCCTCGCGAGCCGTTTCCGCACGGCACCGACGCCGGCTGACTCCGCCTCCCGGAGAAGGTGCCGCGCCGCCTCCCACTGGCTCCTCGATCAGCAGTCGCTGCGATCGGCTCCGGGTAAGGCCCTTTGTTGCCGAAGGCCTATGACAGGATGGCAACTCCAGTGCGTGCAGGGAGCCGGAGGCGGAGATGAGCGACCCCCTACTGCTCAGGCAGTTCGCGGCTTGGTTGCAGCCGCAGCCTTCGGTGGAGGATGCGGAGCGGATCGAGTTCTTCCAGAACGGGCTCATCGTGCTCGACACGAATGTGCTCCTCAGCCTGTACGAGTACACGGAGACGTCCCGAGAAGCGGTGTTGTCAGCGCTAGGGCAGGCAGCGGGACGGCTGTGGATGCCGTACCAGGTCGGCTTGGAGTTCGTCCGCGGCCGCCGCAGCACGCTGGAGTCCCGGAAGCGGGCACTGGCAGATGCCGCCTCAGATGTGAACAAGAAGCTGATGGCGGCACGCAGGGCAATTGCCGAAGCCAAGAATATTGTCTGTTTTCAGCTGGACAAGTACGGTCAGGCCCACAAGGAGATAGCCGCCCTCGCGGAATTCGCTGCCGACACGGCGGTCGATGAGCATCTCGGTTTGTATCGGGAGGAGTTCAAACGTCACCTTGACATGCTGAAGGCGGACCACGGGTTGGCCCTTAACTCGCCCGACGCGGAGGACCCGATTCTTCCTCGCATTGCCGAAATCTACGGTGAGGGAATCGGGACGCAGCCGGATGACGCGACTCTCCGCAGGCGCCTCGAAGAAGCAACTGCGTTCAGGTTCCCGAATGAGATTCCTCCCGGTTTCTCCGATACCGGGAAGGGGACTCCGCTCAGGTCGGCTGGCGACTACCTTCTCTGGGAAGAGCTCATCGAGCATGTCAGCGGTCTTTCGAAGGAAGGGTGCCGGGTCCTTTTCGTGTCGAACGACACCAAGGAGGACTGGTACGAGCCGGAATCGCGGACAAGTACCTCCCGCCCGTGGCCGAGCCTTTTTGATGAACTGAAGCGGAGGACTGGTGCTGATCTGAGAATCGAGACGCCGCTCAACTTCTTCAGCGGAGTGGGGGAGTTCCTGAACGCAGAACTCGCCGAAGACACCTATGCAGAGATCGAGCGGGTGTCCGATGAGCTTGAGGTCCAGCTGCCAGACCCCCTGCCGCTCGTGGACGAAAGTGCGGCGCTCCGCGTCGCCCCGCCGGAAGGTCTGACTCTCGCGGCGTACAAGTCGGTAGGGCTTGCGTCCGCGGCTCTTCGTGCTGCGGCAGAGTCGGCGTCGCCAGCCCACCGGATGTTCCAGTGGTGGCTCATCGGTGTGACGGTCCAGCTCGCGAGGCGGGATCCGGAGCAGTCGGAGCCCGCCGTCGAGATCGCTGCCGCGGTGAGGGGCAGCAAGGCGCCGTCACGGGACTGGCAGCCTGGGACCGCGCTCCCGCCCGGCGAGTGGCTGCGTCGGGAGTCGTCGTGGATCGCCCCGTGGTTCATGGATCTGCTGGAGACCACTCCGCAAGCGGATCGGGCTGTCCTCAGCCGGCTT
Source organism: Streptomyces sp. NPDC046887 (assembly GCF_040644755.1). Classification (NCBI taxonomy): domain Bacteria; kingdom Bacillati; phylum Actinomycetota; class Actinomycetes; order Kitasatosporales; family Streptomycetaceae; genus Streptomyces; species Streptomyces sp. NPDC046887. Next base: position 17,390 of record NZ_JBEYXH010000056.1, on the reverse strand, counting down.
GCAGCGCAGCAGGCGGAGGAGGATTGGCGCGCCCGCGGTTGACCGCTTCCTACCGCCCGGAGCGTGGGCAACGGCTGAGCGCACATAGGGCCTCGACCATGCGATAGCGTCTCGTACTCAGTACGTGCTTGTCCGGGACAGGGGAGAAAGGCGGATTGCGGTGAGCGATAACCGCGAGGATTTCGAGAAGTGGCTGCGGCTGAAGCCCGACTCAGAGTTCTCGGTCAGGGCGCTCGGCTCAGCCCTGGAGGACTCAGCAGAGTCGCCAGCAGCGATCCTTGACGCTTACCTTTTCGCGAAGCGCGCCCTCGCGGAGTCTATGCAGTCACTTCTCCGGTCACAGCTGCCACGTGCCTCACGCGAAGCATTCCACGAATTGCGGGCGCGTATAAAAGAGCAATTGCACTCCCGGTTCTCCGGTCAGGTTCCGGAGCAGTACCTGGCCGTTCCCTATGGAACCAGGGCCAACGAGGAGCTCTTCGCGCTCCTGCACCATGACATGGGGTCGCCCGTCGACAGCGCCCGCCTCCGTGCCGTCAACGCAGACGACGTCCATACCGAGCGCCGCATCAGGGAATTGAGGGAGCTCGGGTTGGACATCAGCCCGAGCAAGGTGAATGGGCATCAGCACTACACTCTTGGGTCGCTTGGTATCGACCGTTCGAGGGTCCGGGAGCTGGTAGTCAAGACCATCAGCAAGTCTAAGTCGCTCTCTACGGAGGAGAAGGCGGCGATGATCGCGCGACTCCCGTAGCGCGGCCGGTATCGGGAGGGCGGCCCTCAGCGAAGGGGGCCGCCCTCTGCGTTCCTGCGGCAGGCGTAGACCCGCGGGCCGCGGCTCAGCTGATCTTTGCGCGGTTCTGTGCGAACTGGTTGTGCCGCTGGTGGCCCTCTTGGCCAGTAAACGCTTTGAACTCACCGATGCGGTACGCCGCAGCTCCGTTGGACCGCACCTCAGTAATCAGCTCGAAGTCATGGCTGAGATGGTTCAGGTGGCGTTCGACGTCCGGCTGGTCCATCTGCATGCCCCCTTCTGCCAGTCTGCCGATGATCTGCTCGACTGTGAGAGCCCGGACCTCCCCGCGCAGTTGCCTGTATACAGGGTCCAGTACGGCATCGGTCGTCTCCACAACTTCGTGGGCCTCGCCGACCTGGAGAAGCGCATTCTTGATCGAGACGCCTAGAGCCCTCGCTACAGGAGGTGGGAAAGCATTGCCGATCTGGCGGTAGACAGCAGTCTTGCGGCCAGGGAACTCCCAGCTGAATTCCCCGGCTTTCTCGGACGCGCCGACTCCATCCGACTGGATGCCGTCCCATCCTTGGATGCGCGCGACCATGGCAGTGGTCAGCTTGGGACCGGGCACGTCCTCCGCTGGCCGCCATCCCCTCTCGGGCGGAGTGTCCCGTACGCCCATTGCGTCCACACCCAGTTCCGCCCAAGCCCGCTTGGCACGCGTGGGGCCCAGGTCAGCGCCTCCGTGCCTCTTAGAGCCGCCGACGATCGTGGGCGCGATGGCATTGGCCTTGCGGACCCACGCTTCGACCTGCTCCTTCTCCCAGCCATTGCTGCCCATGAGGGGCCTCAGCAGCTGCCCGACCGTCGGAGGCCCTTCCTTCTCGGGCTGCGGCCAGTGGAAGTGCTTGGCGTACCTGAGTTTGAGCGCGACGAGTACGAATCGAGGGCGGAGCTGCGAGACGCCGAAGTCGCTTGCCTGCAGAAGCTTCCACTCGCCGACGTAGTCGTGTTCCCGCAGCTTGTCGAGGACGTGCTGCCGATAGCCGGCGAAGCGGTTGGCGCTGAGCCCCTTGACGTTCTCCAGGAGGAGTGCTTTCGGCTCCATCCTCCCGCAGAGCTCTACTGCCCAAGCGAAGAGATCACGCTCGTCGGTAGCGCCCCGCTGCTTGCCGGCGATACTGAAAGGAGGGCACGGGACGCCTCCGGCCAGCAGATCTACTCCCGGATGCTCCTCCGGCTTCCACACCTCAGGATCTGCTACATCGCCGATCTTCACGGTCTGCTCCGCCTCGTCGGCGGTATAGCCCAGGAACTTCACCAGGTTGTGCTTCAGGGTCGCGGCAGCATGCTGGTCCAGCTCAACGGCAAGGCGGTGGCGGAATCCGGCCCGTTCCAATCCGAGCGTCTGGCCTCCCGCGCCGGCGCAGATCTCGACAACCTCGAGCGGCTTGGCGCCCTCCGACGCTGACATCCCGATCTCCTTCCAGACGCGCGGGCAGGGCCGACGCAAGGGCCGCACGGAGCGGCCGCACAGTTTCTCAGTGGCATCCGACTGGTATGCAGGCACTGCTGCAGCGCGCACCACCGCCTTCGGCGGCAGCTGCTCAGAGCGGCGAGCACAGTAGGGCTTGAAGTCTACGGCGCCTCACTGACATGCCTGGATCCCAGCCGCCTCAGCGGCGCGGCTCTCCACGTCCGTCTCCAAGCGCTGCCCGGGCCTCATCGCGTGCTTCGGAAGGGAGGCGCCGGTAGGTGTTCCATGCCCTGTCCAGAGGGGTGGAGCCGCGCCTGCCCCGTTCGATCCAGCGCAGGAGGCGGCGCCGGTCACCGGGGTCCAGGTCGTTGATGTCAGCGATCATCTGGTCTGCCCGGGCAGGCTGCCCTCCACTGCCTGCTCGGCACCGCTTGCACTCGGTTACCAGCAGGACTTCCTCCCGGCCGTCTGGCAGGACCGTCTCGCGGCGGGTGGCGGACAGCACAGCCGTCTGGTTGGAATCGTCGACGTACTCTTCGCCGCCCGAGATACCGCAGGCTGTGCACATGTAGTTGTCACGGGCCAGAGCGGCATCCCGCTCCCTCTTGGATACGGCCTTCTGGGGTGCCGCTGCCCGGCGGGCGACCGGGTCCCAGACCGGGACCCCTGCCTGGACGAAACGCTGGTCCTCGGCCGCTAGGGTCGCGTCTTCGGAGTTCGTCCGCAGCACCCATCCGTAGTCCCGCAGGTCCCGGATGCGGCGGTCGACCTGGGAGACACCCGGGAAGGCATCGCGGAGCCGGTCCTTGGTGTACGTGTTGCCTTCGCCGACGACCTGCACCAGCCACAGTGCTCCGCGGACCATGGTCCCGGCCTTGATCTCGGGGTCGTTCCACGCGGGGAGGGGCACTGCGTTCTCCGTTCTCTGCTGCTGGAGAGTCGATTGTTCCTGATCGCAGAGTGCGCTGTCAGTGGTTCCTGACATGATGCACATTGGGGAGAACCACAAGATCATCTGAGCTTTCAGGAGGCTCTGGCTATGGCTGCGAACTTCGGCGACCCGCCTCTGGGCAAGGAGATCCGCTCCCTGGTGGAGGACCGCCTCAAAGCAGCCATGACCGAGCAGGGCGCCAAGATCACGGTCGAGTGGCGAGGCGAGCAGAGGCACCTGCATGTGATCTCCATGCCGGTCGACATGCTCTACTTCAACCCGGACACCCACCGCATCCGCGCCCAGAGGGGGCTGGACCCGGAGCGCAACCGGGTCCTGGAAGAGGACCCTTGGGGCGAGGCCGCTCAGAACTACCTGTCCGATTTGCTGCGCCGCAGCCCGTCGAACCCGAACCAGACCGATCCGGACTACATCGCACTCCAAGACGAACTAGATGATTTCGGCCAGAAAGAGCCAGGAATCATCAGCCCGCTAGGCATCCTCGTCGACGGGAACACGCGCTGCGCCGCCCTGCGGGAGCTCGGGGTCAAGAACATCCGGGTCGGTGTGCTGCCGGAGGACACCTCCCGCCGCGACATCAACAGCGTCGAGCTCGCGCTGCAGCTCCGCCGGGACAAGCGCCGCGAGTACTCGTACATCAACCGGCTCATCGCCATTGAAGACGAGTTGTCCAGCGGCCGCCGGGAGGAGGATGTCGCGCGCGACTTCAACATCAAGACCACGACCCTCCACCAGGACCGCTGGGTCTACCAGCTGATCAGCGACGCGCTCGACCGCAGCACCACCGAAGATGGAGCTGCCCTGCGCCTGGTGGACTTCGAAGACCACCAGGAGAAGCTGAGGGAGCTGCAGCGCGACTTCACCAAGCTCGCCAAGACTGATCCGGATGCGGCCGAGCAGCTCAAGGAGTCGCGGCTGGCCATGGTCGTGCTGAACTACCCGAAGACCACTGTGCGTCTGGCGGAGTCCGACTTCTACTCCCGCTACCTGGACAAGAGGCTGCCTGACGAGCTGCGGCCAGCCGTCGATGAGCCCGCCGCCGTGGAGATCCCCGGCCTGCCCGGTGTCGTGGTAGAAGACGATTCGGCTGCTGTGAAGACCGCACGCGCACTGACCGATTCGCTTCTGCGTGCGAAGGCGGTCTCGGTGACCAGGAAGCTCGGAGAGCCCGGGGTCGCTGAGGCTGACAAGATGGTCAAGACCGCGCGCAAGACTTTCGATATTGCGGTGAAGCTCGCTGGTGCGAACGCCGAGCTCAGAAAGCGCCAGATCGCCGTCCCAGAGCGCCTCACTGATGCCGCAGACTATGTGAACCAGTGCGCCAGGGAGTTCGCCGATGCCAAGGCAAAGCACGCCCTGGACGAAGACGCCTTCGACGATGCGCTGCTGACCCTCCGCACCAGTCTCGCGCAACTAGCGAAGCAGGCCCGGCGCACATTCAGCTCTCCGGGGGACGGGGTGGCCTGGCTGCTCGATGCTGCGCGGGAGAAGTGATGCCGCCCACTGCGGAAGCCAGTCTCCGCATCACGTTCGGGGAGGGTGTCAGCCGAGCGCGGCTGCAGGCGGGGGAAGGACTGGAGCCCGACCTGCGCCGTCTCGCACTGCGTTTCCGTAGTGCTGTCCAGCGTTCGCCAGGGACGATGGAGGTGGAGATCGACGACCTCCTGGTGAACCTGGCCCTGCTCCGGACGTGGCCCCAGCCCCGCGGCGTGGTCTGGGACCCTCAGCTGGCCCGGCTCGCGGCTGACTCCGCACAAGATGCCGAGGCGGTGGCCAAACGCCTGGAGTCGGCAGAGGATCCCGCTGCCGACGCCTCGCTGCACGGGGGCCTGCTCGGTTCCGAATGGACCGGCGATCTCACCTCCTTCCAGCTGCGGGACATCGCGAAGCTCCTATCACTGCGCCACGGCGCCAACTTCTCAGTACCGGGGGCGGGGAAGACACGGGTGGGCCTGGCCGTATTCCATGCCTTGCGGCGCACCAAGGGCATCGAGCGGCTCCTCATCGTGGGCCCGAAATCCTGCTACGAGTCCTGGCATTACGAGAACGAGGCATGCCTGGCGGAACCTCTCCGCATGAAGGTGTTCTCCCGCGCGGCCGATCCAGCTGCCGACGCGTTCGTCGTCAATTACGAGCGCCTCGCCGGCTCAGTGAACGAGCTAGGGCAGTGGCTCGCCGACCGCCCGTCGATGCTGCTGCTGGACGAGGCGCACCGGATGAAGCTCGGAGCTGACGGCGCTTATGGTGCCGCCTGCCTCGCCCTCGGCCCGCGCAGCCGCCACCGGCTCATCCTGACTGGCACACCCGCCCCCAACGGCGTCCGGGACCTGGAGAACCTGTTCGGCTTCGTCTGGCCCGGCCACGGGAGGCAGAAGGTCACTCAGGCAGTAGGGGGAGGAGACCTTGCCAGGGCCAGCCAGGCCCTTCGCCCGCTGTTCGCCCGGACCACCAAAGACGAACTGGGCCTTCCGCCGGTGACTACCACCTTGGTTCCCGTGCCCATGCCGCCGCTTCACCAGGAGGTCTACGAGGCGCTTGCGGGGAGGTTCTCCGCTCGTGCCGCCGGCTCGGAGAGCGACTTCCTCGCCCTTGGGAAAATTATCGTCTACATGCTGATGGCGGCGACCAGCCCTGCCCTCCTCGCGGTGGGCACAACTCGCTACGAGCCGCTCTCCTACCGAGTGCCGCCCCTGCAAGTACCGCAAGGCACACCCCTGTTCGAGCTCATGCGGGACCTGCCTAGCTATGAGCTGTCGCCGAAATACCGGGAGGTCCTCGCCATCGCGGGTGAGAACGCTCGAAAAGGCCGCAAGACCATCGTGTGGTCGACCTTCATCCGGAGTCTCAACACGCTGGAGCGCATTCTCGGCCATCTCTCCCCCGCAATGGTCCACGGCGGGACGGAGGACCGGGCTGCTGAGATCGACCGGTTCCGAAACGACCCCGACTGCATGGTGCTGCTGTCGAATCCGGCCACGCTCGGAGAAGGCATCAGCCTGCACCACCACTGCCACGACGCTGTCTACATCGACCGGGACTTCGCCGCTGGCCGCTTCCTGCAGAGCCTCGATCGGATCCACCGCCTCGGCCTTCCACCGGAAACGGAGACCCGCATCACCGTGCTCGCCTCTGAAGGCACCATCGACGAGGTGGTCGCCCAGAGGCTCAGCGACAAACTCCGCTTCTTGGGAGGAATCCTCGACGACCCAGCCGTCCAGCAGCTAGGCGATCTTGAGGAGGAGCCGACTATCGGCGGAGGACTGGACCAGAGGGACCTCCAAGCGCTGCTGGGCCACATCCGTGCCCGTGCCGCCTGATCCGGTCCTGCGCGCGGCCGTCCGCTGGCTGGAACGACTGCCGACCAGCGGAGCCGCGCGGCTTTGCGCCCTCTTCGCAACACACCACGACTTCAGCGACATCACACCGACCCAGTACGACGCCGCGTACGCGTGGCTGCAATCCACTGGGCTCCTAAATGAGGGGCGCAGCAGCGTCGCGGTGCCCCGGCGCGTTTTCGATGCTGCGATCGCCCATAGCGGGGCGCCTTGGCTACCGGACGCGGACATGCTGGTCCGCAGCCCGGACGAACTGCCTGACGACGTCCTCCGTGCCGCGTCGTCACTCGGCCTAGACGAAGCAGAGGCTTTCTCGCACCTCCGAGCGGTATGGGGCAGAGTGGACGCTCGCGAGCGCGAGCGGATCGGAGCCGCAGGCGAACAGGCTCTCGTCGGGCTCCTCGCAGCCTCAACGGACGCCCGGGTGGAACACGTCGCAGCTTGGTCCGACGGCTTCGGCTACGACATCGCCGTCTGCTCCTCCCGATACCCGAGCCGCCTCGAAGTGAAGACCACCACCCGCCGCAGGCGCCTGACGGTCTACCTCTCCCGCAATGAGTACGAGACCATGCGGCACGACCCGTGCTGGGAGCTCGTCGCGCTGCGCCTTACGGCGGATCTGCAGCCCGAAGCGGTCTGCACGGTCCTTAGGGAGTGGGTAGCCAGTCAGGTGCCAGCTGACCGGGCACGGCAGGGGCGGTGGGAGGCTTGCCGCTTGGACGTGCCCCCCGATGCCATCGTCCCCGGAATCCCCCGCCTCAGCCCGGTCCTCCATGAAGGGTGCAGCCCGCTGCTCAACGGTGCCGCCGGTTGGCCGACCTAGCCTGCGCTCCGGTACCAGCAGCCCCGGCTGCCGGGCGACACCCTGTCAGACCCGGGCCCTTGCCTCGGTGAGCAGGAACTCCTCAGTCTCCGGCAGCCATTCCTCGTCCGTGGGCGCGGGGCACTCCTTCAGATCCTGCGCATCGTCGAAGGCCTCCTTGACTGATGCCCGCCACTGGGCCAGGGGGCCTCTGACGGTGAAGGGGCCGATGGCGAAGCTGACGACATCCTCGTCATCGATCCACATGGCGGTCGGCTCACCGCCCACCGGGACGTCGCTGGCAAGGCCGGTGGATGCTGCGTCCAGGGCTGCTTCGAGCTCACTGCGGCTGATCCAGCTGATCCACCGCTGGCCTCGCAGCACAGCGTCAGCCACAAGCACCGATCGGCCGCTCCCTGCGTAGCCCTTGAACTCCAGCGACCGGCTGTCCTGCCCGTCGGCTGGCAGTCCGCCGCGGAGCAGGTCCGGCTTGAAGCGTTCGAGGAGCGCTGTGATGCGTCCAGCCAGCAGGTCCCTGCGCTCTCCGAGGAAGCTCCGGTAGCCGTCCGGGACTAGCAGCGCAGGGTCGTCGGGGATGGCGTGGGCTGCGAGGTCGCTGGCAGCGACGCCGTGGGTGTAGGCAGCCGGCGAGCGGTTGCCGATCACGTTCTTCGCTGTCTCCTGGGAGACGAAGACGAGATTCGCCAGCTCATTGATCTCTGCTGATGTGTACTTGCCGCGGTGCCTGCGCAGCGTTGCAGCCGGATGCACGAGGCTGTACTGCGGCCTTCCTGAACCGTCGACCGACGCCGAGACGGGTTCGCCATCCCACCAGTCCAGTGCTCCGGCATGGGCAGCGGCAAGGTAGCTGAACATCAGGTAGGGGCTCTGGTGGCTCCGGCCAGCCAAGTCGGCGGCCTGGACCGACATACCGCTCTCCCTGATCCCCAGGTTCGACAGCAGACCCCCGACCGGATCCTCCGAGTCCAGTACCTTGATGTCCTGGGTGAGAGCAGTGTCGGTCGCCCCTCCGTACCGGTTACGGGCGGTGGCAGCCATGAACCAGTACAGCAGCCCCCGGTCCACAGCCTCGGACGCCGGCGCGCCGACTGGCTGGCGGCCGTAGTAGACGACCAGCGGGTGGAGCGCGGCGAGGGAAGGGATAAGCGAGGTCGTCGGGATCAGCAGCTCCTCCTGGAGCAGGGGAACGACCTTCGACAGGCCCCGCTGGACCTTCGCCCAGCCCTCTCCCACGGACTCCGCGCTTGCCGAGGTCAGTTTGGCTACTGAGGAGATCCGCTTGCCTGAAATGGCCAAGCTCAGGGTCAGAGCCTTGATAAGGAAGTTGACGTCCAGAGCGCCGTATCCGCGCTCGGCCCATCGGGCCGATTCCGCTTCCAACTGCCCCAGGAATCCGGGCGCCCGGGCGGAGAGGGTGGCCAGCGCGAGGTCCGTGGTCTTCAGCGCCCGGCCACCGCTGTTCACCCGGACGAAGATCTCAGCGACCTCTTCGTACTCGAAGTCGTGCAGGACCTCCATATGGAAGTCGCGCTGGGTGATCTTCTGCAGTGCGTTGAGGCGGCGGCCGACCTCAGCATCAGAGATGTCCAGACCGGCGGCCTTGAGCTCGCCGTGGACAGTGAAGACGTCGGCGTCAGGCCCCACGATGTCGTGGACCTTGACCCATTTCCTGTTGCGGCGGGTAGCCGCACTCTGGTTCTGAAAGGCCTCGGTCTCGATGTTGAACACGACCTGGGCTTCGACATGGTCGGTGAGCACCCGGAACAGGGATGTGAGCCGCTGCTGCCCGTCGAGAAGGTAGAGGGGGATCACACGCGCCAGGGCCTGCGGCGCACCGAGCGCCGCTTCCCGGGTCTCGGCAGCATGCCCTGTCTTCCAGAACAGCAGTGGCCCGGCGGGGTAGCCGCGGTATAGGGATTCGATAAGCCGTGCGACTTGCGAGGCCTTCCAGACGTAGCCGCGCTGGATCTCTGGAAGCTTGATCTCGCCAGCAGCGATCTGGCTGATGAGAGTCCTGACATCACGATTCGTACGTTCAACTGGCACGGTTCTGCCCCCCACCCCTCCGACGCGACGCGGCTCCGCCATGGCCACCGGCCCGCGTCCGCTTGCATGGCGCCAGCAGCCCGTCTCGCGACGCCGTCCGACTGCTGCTGCCGCAGGGCACTCAGGGTATGCGAGCAGACGCGCACCTTGTCTGCGGGCTGCCGCATCGGCAGGCCTCGGCGGAGGCCGACTGTCGGCCCTGCAGCTTCCCTTCCTGCGCGGCTACGCGGGCGGCTGCCGCCTCTTGCCGCCGTGCTCCCACGGCCTCGCACACTGCTTGGGAGCACGCCTCCGCGGGGTCGTGCTCCCAGAACCGGAGTACAAGCCAACCGGCTTCAGCCAATCGCGCATCCGTGTCCCTGTCGCGCTGCACATTGCGTCCGATCTTGTCGCGCCAGTAGCCGGGGTTCGTCTTCGGCGGCACGAAGTGCTCGGGGCAGCCGTGCCAGAAGCAGCCGTCGATGAATACCGCGACACGGGTGGGGCGGAACACCATGTCCGCTGTGCGCCGCATCCCTGGAAGCGGCTTGGCCGCGACCCGGTAGCGCAATCCGGCTGCGTGCACCAGAGAGCGCAAGGCCCTCTCCGGAGAAGTGTCCCGGTTCCGGTTGCCCAGCATGCTGCGCCTGTTCGCAGCGGAGGAGGCCCAGGACCCCTTCGGCGGAGTCCAGCTTTCGGGTACGGCAGACTGCTCGCTCATAGCTGTGCAAGTCTAGAGCGGTGCGGCGCCGTCTGGCAGCGGAAGCCGGATTGCTGAGGGCAGGGCCCCCCGGCCCGGCCCGCGACCCCGATGGCTCCGGCCGGGTGAACCCGTCGCTCAGAGCTTGGCGAGCCGCTTCACCGCGTCCTGGAGCACTTCCGTCCGCTTGCAGAAGGCGAAGCGGACGAAGGGGGCGCCGGCGTCCCGGTGGTCGTAGAAGACCGCGTTGGGGATGGCCACCACCCCGCAGCGCTCGGGCAGCGCCCGGCAGAAGGCCACCCCGTCGCTCTCGCCCAGCGGGCGGACGTCGGTGGTGACGAAGTAGGTGCCCTGCGGCCGGAACACCCCGAACCCGGCCTTCGCCAGCCCGTCGGCCAGCAGGTCGCGCTTGGCCAGCAGATCGGCCCGCAGCTCCGTGAAGTAGGCGTCCGGCAGCCGCAGCGCCTCGGCCACCGCGTACTGGAACGGCCCGCCGGAGACGAAGGTGAGGTACTGCTTGGCCGCCCGCACCGCCGAGAGCAGGGCGGGAACGGCGGTCACCCAGCCGATCTTCCAGCCGGTGAAGGAGAACGTCTTGCCGGCCGAGGAGATCGAGACGGTGCGCTCACGCATCCCGGGCAAGGCGGCGATCGGCAGATGCCCGGCGGGGTCGAACACCAGGTGCTCGTACACCTCGTCGGTGACCACCAGCAGATCGCGCTCCACGGCCAGCTCGGCGATCGCGGTCAGCTCCGCCCGGGTGAGCACGGTGCCGGTGGGGTTGTGGGGGGTGTTGAGCAGGAGGAGACGGGTGCGGTCGGTGACGGCGGCCCGCAGCTCGTCCAGGTCGAGCACGAACCGGTCGCCGTCCGGGCCGGTGTGCGGCCGCAGGGTCACCGGGACCCTGCGGCCGCCGGCCATCGCGATACAGGCCGCGTACGAGTCGTAGTACGGCTCCAGCGCCACCACCTCGTCCCCCGGCTCCAGCAGCCCCAGCAGCGCCGCCGCGATCGCCTCGGTCGCCCCCGTGGTGACCAGCACCTCGGTGTCCGGGTCCCAGGACAGCCCGTGGAAGCGCCGCTGGTGGTCGGCGATCGCGGCGCGCAGCTCCGGGACGCCGGGACCGGGCGGGTACTGGTTGCCCCGGCCGTCCCGGATGGCCCGTACGGCCGCCTCCCGGACCTCCTCGGGCCCGTCGGTGTCCGGAAAGCCCTGCCCGAGGTTGACCGCGCCGGTGGTGACGGCGAGGGCGGACATCTCCGCGAAGATCGTGGTGCCGAACTCGGCGAGGCTGCGGTTGAGCGGCGGTCGGGGCGATCGGGACGGCGACGGCTGCGGGGCTGGTGTCATGGGCGCCATCCTGCGGCGAAGCTCTGGACTTCCTCAAGTGTGCTTGCGCGGCGCGTGGCGCGGGGACGACCGTCATGCCACTACCCGCGCCGACCGGGCGCGGGGGGCGGAGAGACGGGGGATGGGACTGTGCTGACCTGGGTTCTTGCGGGGATCGCGGTGGCGATCGTGGTGGGTGTGGTGGTGGCGGTGCTGCGCGGGCCGGAGGGCTCCTCGGGCGAGGACAGCTGGTGGGTGGCGGAGAGCCGGCCGCGCGTCCACACCGGTAAGCGGTCGACCGGTAAGCGGTCGGGGGCCGGGGTCGGCGGTACGGGGTCGGATGTGTCGAGTGCCAGGGCGCTGCTGGTGCTGGACGCGGGGTCGTCGGACGGCCCGGCGCAGGGAGGGGACGGGGACTCGGGGGGCGGATCGGAGGGGCATTCGTCGTCGTCTTCGTCCGACTCCTCTTCGTCGTCCTGCTCGTCCTCGTCGTCGTGCTCCTCGTGCGGCGGGGGCGGCGGCGGGTGCAGTTGAGCTGCCCGGGCGAAAGCTCTGGATTCGCTCAATTCGCGATTGGCGTGGGTGGCCGGAGGGGCATCCCCCGGACACAGACCACACGGGGGACGGACAGACGGGGGTGAGAGTGATGGGGATCGTCGTCATCATGGCCGGTGTGATCGCGGTGACCGGGTTCCTGATCGCGGTGAGCAGGGTCGGCAGCGTCTCGACGTCCAAGTCGAGGAAGCGCCGTCGGCGCGGCTCCTCGGGCGGCGGCTGGTGGGCCGGGGGTGACGGCGGCTCAAGCTGCGGTTCGGGCGGACACTCCTGCGGCGGGGGCAGCTCCTGCGGTGGCGGTGGCGGATGCGGTGGTGGCGGCAACTGAAGAAGGCCGCCCGCGCAAAATCGCCGGGGCGCCCGGTCGGACAACTCCGGCCGGGCGTCCTGCCGTTTGCCTTCCTGTCGGCGGGTCGGTCGGCCGGGTCCGGTTCCCGGCGCGCCGGTGGTTCAACGGTGAACACCTGAACCGGCGGGTCCCCCGGTGGGTGGAAACCGCGTCAAGTGGGGTAAAAACGCTGTGAGTCCGCGCGCGGTTCGTGATTCGCTCGCTGTCGACACCATTCCGGCCTCTGGGCGGCCGGGACCGCTCCCGGCCGTGCCCGGAGCGGTGACGCCCGACGCCCGAGCCCCATTGCTTCTGCCGGGAACCCCCGGCCCATCCCCGTCTCACCGTGTGTGCGGAGCCGACCCATGCTCACGACGCTGAACACTTCCTATACCGATACCCGCGCCGCGGACCTGGCCTGGGCGCTCGGGCAGGAGCCGCTGCCCGCCCTTGCCGTACTCGACCTCGAACTCGCCGATGCCCGGCTCCAGCTGCGACTCCTCGGTGCCTCGCACCAGGTGCTGCTGGAGGAGGCGGGCGGCCGCTGCTCCGAGACGGTCGCCTGCATTCCCGGGAGCAGCACCCCGCTGCCGCTGGGGGTGTCGAAGCGGCTGGGGGAGTACGAGTACGAGTTCGCCGCCCGCGTCGAGACGCTGGGCCCCGGCTCCTTCGCGGGCCGCGCCCAGGAGCTGCTGGCCCTGGTGGCCGACCATCCCAACGGGCTGGCCGGGACGTTCCCCGGCTCCCCGCACGCCTTCACCGCGATGCTGGCGCACCGTCACGAGGGCCAGGTCCGCTGGCGCACCTGGCACGCCTACCCCCAGGAGGGGCAGCTCGTCGCGACCAGAACCAGCGTGGCCGTACGTATGCACACGGGCGCGAGATAGACCCTTGTGGGTGACAAAGAGCAACACAAACGTGACGTAGCGTTGCTTGTGTGATCGACGCACCACAGGGGGCAACGCAGAACGTACCGAAGCGCGGGCCATCCGGGACGGGCGCGACGAGTGCCCCGGGTAAGGGGGCGGCGGATCCGCCGCGGGCTCTGGAGGGGCCGGCCGGGGCGCCGGAGCCGGGCGCGCGGCCCCGTTCGGCCCGGCTGCTGGTGCTCGCGGCGGTCTTCGTCTGCGCCGCCTGCGGGCTGGTGTACGAGCTGGAGCTGGTCGCCCTCTCCTCGTATCTGGCGGGCGACTCGGTCACCCACGCCTCGGTCGTGCTCTCGGTGATGGTCTTCGCGATGGGGCTCGGCTCGCTGCTCGCCAAGCGCCTGGTGTGCCGGGCGGCGGTGGGCTTCGGCCTGGTGGAGGCCGCTCTCGCGCTGGTCGGCGGCTGCTCGGCACTGGTGCTGTACGCGGCCTTCGCCTGGGTCGGCGCCTCCCGGATCCCGCTGGTGGTGTTCTCGCTGGCCATCGGGGTGCTGATCGGCGCCGAGGTGCCGCTGCTGATGACGCTCATCCAGCGGGTCTCGCGCCGGCGCGGCCCGGACGCCGGGGCCGCCTCGGCCGCCAAGGCCGAGCAGGACGCCGGGGGCGCGGTGGCGGACCTGTTCGCCGCCGACTATGTGGGCGCGCTGGTCGGCGGGCTCGCCTTCCCCTTTCTGCTGCTGCCCTGGCTGGGGCAGCTCACCAGCGCGCTGGCCACCGGCGCGGTCAACGCGGTGGCCGGCGCCGTGCTGGTGTTCTGGCTGTTCGGGCGGGATCTGACGGCCCGGCAGAAGTGGCTGCTGCTGGCGGTGAACGGCACGGTGCTGCTGGTGCTGGCCACCACCGCCCTGCTGGTGGCGGACTTCGAGCGGGCGGCGCGCCGCGCGGTCTACGGGGACGCGGTGCGGGTCGCGGTGCACACCGGCGTCCAGGAGGTGGTGCTGGCGGGCCCGCCGGGTGAGCCGCCGGACCTCTTCCTGGACGGCCGGCTGCGGGTGCGCGGCCAGGACGAGCGGCGCTACCACCGGGCCCTGGTACATCCGGCGATGCGCGGTCCGCACGCCCGGGTGCTGGTGCTCGGCGGCGGTGACGGGCTCGCCCTGCGCGAGGTGCTGGGGTATCGGGACGTGGCGGCGGTGACGGTGGTGGAGCTGGACCCGGGCGTGGTGCGGGTGGCCCGTACCGACCCCTCGCTGACCCGGCTGAACCACCGGGCGTACGCGGACCCCCGGGTGCGGGTGGTGCACGCCGACGCGTTCGTCTGGCTGCGCCGGGCCGCCGCCGCGCTCGCCACCCCGCGGTTCGACGTGGTCGTCTCCGATCTGCCCGACCCGGAGTCGACCGCCGGGGCCAAGCTGTACTCGCAGGAGTTCTACGGGCTGGCCGCCCGCTCGCTGGCCGGCAGCGGCCGGCTGGTGGTGCACGCCGGGGCGCCGGGCGCGCGGCCCCGCGCCTTCTGGACGGTGGACGCCACCTTGCGCGCGGCCGGCTTCGCCACCCGGCTCTACCGGGCCTCGGCCGCCCCGCCGCCGCCCTTCCCGTACCACCCGGGGCACCCCTCGGCGCACGGCCGGGTGGCCCGGGGCACCCCGGGCGACTGGGGGTTCGTGCTGGCCGCCCGCGGTGGCTCGGCCCCGCTGCGGTCGGTGGACGGCCCCGGAACGGACCCGGTCGAAGGGCCGCCCGCCACCGACATCCGCCCTTCGACCCTGGTCCACCCGCGGTACGCGGAGTAGAGGCGGTGAGGCCGGACACCTCGTACGGACATGGCCGGACACAGGCAGACGTGTGCGCCGGTCGTGGGTAGGCTCGGGATCCATGGAGCATGAGGTGTTCGTTCCGGTTGCCGAAGAGACCCTTCGAGCCGTGCTGGGGGATCCCGCCCGCCTGGCACCCTGCGTCCCGGGGCTTCAGCAGGACGCGGACGCGTCGGCGAGCCCGCTGTCCGGCCGCCTCAAGGTGCGGGCCGGGGGGCACTCGATTACCTACCGGGGCGCGCTGCGGGTGGCGGCCGGGGAGGACGGCTCCTACACCGTCGAGGGTGAGGGCGAGGAGGTCCGCGGCACCGGTACGGCCACGCTGGCACTCACCGTGCGGCTGGCCCCGGTCGAAGGCGGGACGACGCTGCACTTCACCGGCACCACCACCGCGGACGGTCGGCTCGCGGAGCTTCCCGACGACACCGCCGTCTCCGCCGCGCATCGCCTGCTGGACCGTTTCGCCGAGTCGCTCACCGAGGTCGCGACGGAGGCGGACGATTCCCGGTCCGGCGCCGATTCGGGCTCGGTGTTCGACGCGCCGGTGCCGCCGCCCTCGCTGGACCCGGGGGCGGACGCGGAGTTCGACGAAGAGGAGGCCGCGCCCGAGGGGCTTTCCGGGGCTGGGATTCCGGGCGGCGACTCGATCGGCGATGAGGTGGGGGATGAGGTGGGGGATGAGCTGGACGGCGGGCTGAGTGACCCGCTGGCTCCGGACCAGCCCGTGGAGGCGGCCCACGCCCGCCGGACGATGATCGGCCGCAGCGCGGAGGAGGTGGACCACGCCCCACCGCGCGGACGGTACGCCCCCACGCCCGGCCCGGAGGCCGCCACCGCCACGGCCACCCTGCGCTGGCTGGTGCCCGCCGCGGCGGCCGCCGTCGCCTCGGCCGTGGTGATCGGGCGCGCGTTGCGCCGCCGGAGGTAGCCCCTCCTCGGCCCGGGCGCCCGTCGGCGCCGCCCCCAGTAGGGTCGGGCAGTGTGACGAACAGCAGCAGTAGCAGCAGCGGACAGCACGTCAGGCTCGGTGCGGGGGACGCCGAGGTGACGGTGGATCCGGGGAACGGCTGCCGGATCAGCAGCCTGCGGGTGGGCGGCACCGAACTCCTCCGCCAGGGCGAGCGGTACGGCTGCTTCCCGATGGTGCCGTGGTGCGGGCGGATCGCCGAGGGCGTCTTCCGCGATGGGGCGACCGAGCACCGGATGCCGCTCAACGCCCCGCCGCACGCCATCCACGGCACCGGCCGGGACACCGCCTGGCGCACCGCGCGGGCCGACGCCACCGAGGCGTCCTTCGTCTACGACCTGGCCGAGCCCTGGCCGTACTCGGGCCGGGTGACCCAGACCTTCGAGCTCACCGAGGACGCGCTGACGCTCCGGCTGGGCGTGGAGACCTACGCCGACTCCTTCCCGGCCCAGGTCGGCTGGCACCCCTGGTTCCGCCGCACCCTCGACGGCGGCGAGGAGGCGGTGCTGGACTTCGCCCCCGCCTGGCAGGAGGAGCGCGGCGCCGACCACATCCCCACCGGCCACCGGATCGACCCCCGCCCGGGCCCCTGGGACGACTGCTTCGGCATGCCCGACGGCGTGGCTGCGACCCTCACCTGGCCCGGTCGGCTGGAGCTGACGGTGACCAGCCGCGCCGAGTGGGTGGTGGTGTACGACGAGCAGGAGGCCGCGATCTGCGTCGAGCCGCAGTCCGGCCCGCCTAACGGGCTCAACACCGCGCCCCGCCTGGTCACCCCCATCGAGCCGCTGGAGCTGGCCGCCACCTTCGCCTGGCGACGGCTTGTCTAGTCAGGCCGCCTAAGCTCGGAGCCATGACTGACGTACGAGCCGATCTGCTCCAGCAGATCAAGGACAAGGCCGTGGTGCACGGCAAGGTGACCCTCTCCTCGGGCCTGGAGGCCGACTACTACGTCGACCTGCGCCGCATCACCCTGGACGGCCAGGCCTCGCCGCTCGTGGGTCAGGTCATGCTCGATCTGACCGACGACCTGGAGTTCGACGCGGTCGGCGGCCTCACCCTGGGCGCCGACCCGGTGGCCACCGCCATGCTGCACGCCTCCGCGGCGCGCGGCCGCGCCCTGGACGCCTTCGTGGTCCGCAAGGCGGCCAAGGCCCATGGGATGCAGCGCCGGGTCGAGGGACCGGACATCAAGGGCCGCCGGGTGCTGGTGGTCGAGGACACCTCCACCACCGGCGGCTCCCCGCTGACCGCGGTGGAGGCGGTGCGCGAGGCCGGGGCCGAGGTGGTCGCGGTCGCCACCATCGTGGACCGGGCCACCGGTGCCGCCGAGAAGATCAGCGAGACGGCGGGTGTCCCGTACCGCTACGCCTTCGCGCTGGACGAGCTCGGCCTCGCCTGAGATCCGCCTCGCCTGAGACCTCGCCTGAGACCCGCTGGACGGGTGGGGGCGGCATGTTTCAGCCCTGCTCCGTGTCACCGGTGC
>NZ_JBEYXH010000055.1:0-34017 GCF_040644755.1 Streptomyces sp. NPDC046887 | reverse complement strand
AGCCTGGGCCTCGACCCGGACGAGCCGCGCAACCTCACCCGCTCGGTCGTGCTCGCCGAGGACTGACCGTCTTCGGCGTCCGGCCCCGTCCGGGCCGGGCGGGTGCGGTGCGGGCCTCGCGGGGCGCGGCCCTTTGGCGCTGGGCGCGCATGGGCCGTTGTTCGGCCAGTGGATCCGCCGCCGCAGGGGCGGCTTGCGCCGCCGGGGGCTGAGTTCTGCCCGGTGGGTGCGCTGACGCGGGTGGGTCTGTTGCGGTTGCGGTCCGGTGGCCGGGTGCGCCTTCGGCGGTCGGTTCCGCTCTGCGGTGGGTGGGGGCGTGGGCACTCTGGGCCCGCAAACCGCCACCGGAGCGCAACGCGAACAGACGCAGGCGCGTCAGCGGGGCCACCGGCCGTGGCAGGCACCCGCACACCGCCAGAGGCGGATTTCGGGGCTATGCGAAGATGGGTTCTCGGCAGGACAGGGCCCCCACCACAGGGCCGAAGAACTAGCGGCCGAACACCAGCCGACCGGCCGGTCATCCCCGCGGATACGGGGCCCCGGCGACCGGCGCTCATGCATGGAGGACGTGACGTGGCGAACGACGCCAGCACCGTTTTCGACCTAGTGATCCTCGGCGGTGGCAGTGGCGGGTACGCCGCGGCCCTGCGGGGTGCGCAGCTGGGCCTGGACGTCGCACTGATCGAGAAGAACAAGCTGGGCGGCACCTGCCTGCACAACGGCTGCATCCCCACCAAGGCCCTGCTGCACGCCGGTGAGATCGCGGACCAGGCGCGTGAGGCCGAGCAGTTCGGCGTGAAGGCCGCTTTCGAGGGCATCGACATCAAGGGCGTCCACAAGTACAAGGACGACGTGATCGCCGGCCTGTACAAGGGCCTGCAGGGGCTGGTCGCCTCCCGCAAGGTGACGTACATCGAGGGTGAGGGCCGGCTGTCCTCGCCGACCTCCGTGGACGTGGGCGGGCAGCGGGTCGAGGGCCGCCATGTGCTGCTGGCCACCGGTTCGGTCCCGAAGTCCCTGCCGGGCCTGGAGATCGACGGCAACCGGATCATCTCCTCCGACCACGCCCTGACCCTGGACCGCGTGCCGGAGTCCGCGATCATCCTGGGCGGCGGCGTGATCGGCGTCGAGTTCGCCTCGGCGTGGAAGTCCTTCGGCACCGAGGTCACGGTCATCGAGGGCCTGAAGCACCTGGTGCCGGTCGAGGACGAGAACAGCTCCAAGCTTCTTGAGCGCGCCTTCCGCAAGCGCGGCATCAAGTTCAACCTGGGCACCTTCTTCCAGAGCGCCGAGTACACCGACAGCGGTGTGAAGGTGACCCTCGCGGACGGCAAGACCTTCGAGGCCGAGGTGCTGCTGGTCGCCATCGGCCGCGGCCCGGTCTCGCAGGGGCTGGGTTACGAGGAGCAGGGCGTCGCGATGGACCGCGGCTATGTCCTGGTGGATGAGTACATGCGCACCAATGTGCCGACGATCTCCGCTGTCGGTGACCTGGTGCCTACGCTGCAGCTGGCGCATGTGGGCTTCGCCGAGGGCATCCTGGTGGCGGAGCGGCTGGCCGGTCTGAAGACGGTGCCGATCGACTACGACGGTGTGCCCCGGGTGACGTACTGCCACCCGGAGGTCGCCTCCGTGGGCATCACCGAGGCGAAGGCCAAGGAGGTCTACGGCGCGGACAAGGTCGTCGCCCTGAAGTACAACCTCGCCGGCAACGGCAAGAGCAAGATCCTGAAGACCGCGGGTGAGATCAAGCTGGTCCAGGTGAAGGACGGGGCCGTGGTCGGCGTCCACATGGTCGGTGACCGCATGGGTGAGCAGGTCGGCGAGGCGCAGCTGATCTACAACTGGGAGGCGCTGCCGGCCGAGGTCGCGCAGCTGATCCACGCCCACCCGACGCAGAACGAGGCGCTGGGCGAGGCCCACCTGGCGCTGGCCGGCAAGCCGCTGCACTCGCACGACTGACCCTCGGGGCCCGGGGCACTCCTCAGGGGGTGCCCCTCGGGCGCGACGACCACTTTCCGCAAGATTTCGTAAGGAGCAACCGAAACCATGCCGGTTTCCGTAACCCTGCCGGCGCTCGGCGAGAGCGTCACCGAGGGCACCGTCACCCGCTGGCTGAAGGCCGAGGGTGAGCGCGTAGAGGCCGACGAGCCGCTGCTGGAGGTGTCGACGGACAAGGTCGACACCGAGATCCCCGCGCCCGCGTCGGGCGTACTGTCCTCCATCAAGGTCGCCGAGGACGAGACCGTCGAGGTCGGCGCCGAGCTGGCGGTCATCGACGACGGCTCCGGCGGTGGCGCCGCCGAGTCCGCCCCGGCGCAGGAGGCCCCGGCCCAGGAGACCCCCGCGCAGGAGGAGCCGGAGCAGGCTCCCGCGCAGGAGGCCCCGCAGGCCGCCCCGTCCACCGAGTCCGAGGCGCCCGCCCCGGCCCCGTCCGCCGAGGCCGCCTCCGGCGGTGGCGGCGCGGAGGGCACCGACGTGGTGCTGCCCGCGCTGGGCGAGTCGGTCACCGAGGGCACCGTCACCCGCTGGCTGAAGGAGGTCGGCGAGGAGGTCGCGGAGGACGAGCCGCTGCTGGAGGTGTCGACGGACAAGGTCGACACCGAGATCCCGGCGCCCACCGCGGGTGTGCTGCTGGAGATCGTGGTCGGCGAGGACGAGACCGCCGAGGTCGGCGCCAAGCTGGCCGTGATCGGCGCTCCGGGTGCCGCCCCGAAGCAGGAAGCGCCGAAGGAGGCTCCGAAGCAGGAGGCCCCGAAGGAGGAAGCCCCGAAGGAGGAGCCGAAGCAGGAGGCGCCCGCCGCCCCGGCTCAGGAGGCTCCGAAGCAGGAGGCTCCGCAGCAGGAAGCCCCCGAGCAGGAGGCTCCCGCGCCGGCCAAGCAGGAGGCCCCGGCGGCCGCGCCCGCCCCGGCTCAGCCCGCCGCCAAGGCGCAGGCGGAGCCTGCCGAGGACGGCGCCTACGTCACCCCGCTGGTCCGCAAGCTGGCCGCGGAGAACGGCGTGGACCTGTCCTCGGTGAAGGGCACCGGTGTCGGTGGCCGGATCCGCAAGCAGGACGTGATCGCCGCCGCGGAGGCCGCCAAGGCCCCCGCCCCGGCTCCGGCCGCGCAGGCGGCCCCCGCGGCCCCCGCGGCCAAGGCGCCGAAGCTGGAGACCTCGCCGCTGCGCGGGCAGACGGTCAAGATGACCCGGATGCGCAAGGTCATCGGCGACAACATGATGAAGGCCCTGCACTCGCAGGCGCAGCTCACCACGGTCGTCGAGGTGGACATCACCAAGCTGATGAAGCTGCGCGGCCGGGCCAAGGACGCGTTCGCGGCCCGTGAGGGCGTCAAGCTGTCCCCGATGCCGTTCTTCGTGAAGGCGGCGGCCCAGGCGCTGAAGGCCCACCCGGTCGTCAACGCCCGGATCAACGAGGACGAGGGCACCGTCACGTACTTCGACTCGGAGAACATCGGCATCGCCGTGGACTCCGAGAAGGGCCTGATGACCCCGGTCATCAAGCACGCCGGCGACCTGAACATCGCGGGCATCTCGAAGGCGACGGCCGACCTGGCCGGCAAGGTGCGCGGCAACAAGATCACCCCGGACGAGCTGTCCGGCGCGACCTTCACCATCAGCAACACCGGTTCGCGCGGCGCGCTGTTCGACACGGTCATCGTTCCGCCGAACCAGGTCGCCATCCTGGGCATCGGCGCCACGGTGAAGCGCCCGGCGGTCATCGAGACCGCCGAGGGCACCGTGATCGGCGTCCGCGACATGACGTACCTCTCGCTCTCCTACGACCACCGCCTGGTGGACGGTGCCGACGCGGCCCGCTACCTGACGGCCGTCAAGGCGATCCTGGAGGCCGGCGAGTTCGAGGTCGACCTGGGTCTGTGAGGCCCGCGCGGCGGAAGGGGCTGGTGAGGGGCGTGTGCCCCTGACGGCCTCCGCTGTCGGCAAGCTCACCAGCGGCGCCCCCGCCCGGACCACCTCCGGGCGGGGGCGCCGCCGTATTGTCTAGAGGTCGGCCCGCAAGCGCCCATCCTCAGGAGCCCCCCTATGACCGCGCCCGTCGTCCACTCGCTGCGCGAGCAGATCCGCGAGCACATCGTGGAGGGCATCGTCAGCGGCCGGTGGAAGCCGGGCGAGCGGATCGTGGAGCGCCGGATCGCCACCGAGCTGGCGGTGAGCCAGACCCCCGTACGCGAGGCGCTGCGGGAGCTGGAGAGCCTGCGGCTGATCGAGTCGGCGCCGAACAAGGGCGTTAGGGTGCGCAGCCTGACCGCGGCCGACCTGGAGGAGAGCTATCCGGTGCGGGCCGGTCTGGAGCAGATCGCGGCCGAGCTGGCGGCGGAGCGGCTGGCCGAGGACTGCTCGGCGCTGGAGCCGCATGTGGCGGCGCTGTACCAGGCGGACGCGGTGGCCGACGGTACGGCGCAGGTGCGGCATACGGTGGCCTTCCACCGGGAGCTGGTGCGGGCGGCCCACAACGGGGTGCTGCTGCACACCTGGGAGGGGCTGGGCATCGAGGTCTTCACCGCGCTGTCGATCCGCTGGCTGGGTACCGTGCAGAAGTCGTACGCGGAGGAGCACCAGGAGCTGGTGGAGGCGTTCCGCCGTCGGGATCCGGCCATCGGCGCGCTGGTCAAGGCGCATGTGCTGGGGTGTGCCCCGCGCGCCTGAGCCGATGGGTCGGTAACTCGCGCCCGGTTCCGCTCATCGGCGGGGCCGGGCGCTCTTTCGTGTCGCCTTCCCACCGGAAGAAGCGGCTCCGACCTGCGAAAACCAGGCACCGAGTGCACGTTTGCCTGGCACCCGATGCCGACTTTGGCCCTGGAGGCACAATTTTCGGGGCAACCCTTTGATCGATCATCGATCACAGTCGTACAGTCATCCGCGGACTTCAACAGAGGTCTCTCGCCCTGTCCTGCCAAGACCAAGGGCTCCACCCCTTCGACTCCGGAAGGCGGCGACTATGACCGACCCCACCCGCATCCAGCCGAGCGAGCTCGACCAGCTGCCGGACCGCGACCCCGAGGAGACCGCCGAGTGGCAGGCGTCCCTGGACGCCGTGGCCAAGGCGGCCGGGCCGCACCGCGCCGCGTATCTGATGCGCCGCACCCTGGAGCGCGCCGAGGGCGCCGGTCTCGCGCTGCCGAAGCTGCTGGAGACGGACTACGTCAACACCATCCCGACCGCCGCCGAGGCCGGCTACGGCTTCGACGGGGACGAGGAGCTGGAAGCCCGTATCACCGCCTGGAACCGCTGGAACGCGGCGGCCATGGTGACCCGGGGCGCCAAGCACGGGGTCGGCGGCCATATCGCCACCTTCGCCTCGGCGGCCTGGCTCTACGAGACCGGCTTCAACCACTTCTTCCGCGGCAAGGAGGGCGACGGGAGCGGCGACCAGCTGTTCATCCAGGGCCACGCCTCGCCCGGCATCTACGCCCGCGCCTTCCTGGACGGCCGGCTCACCGAGGCCCACCTGGACAACTTCCGCCAGGAGTCCGCGGGCAACGGGCTGCCGTCCTACCCGCACCCGCGCCGGCTGCCGTGGCTGTGGGAGTTCCCCACGGTGTCGATGGGCCTCGGCCCGCTCTCGGCGATCTACCAGGCGCGGTTCAACCGCTATCTGACCAACCGCTCCATCAAGGACGTCTCCGCCTCGCACGTGTGGGCGTTCCTGGGCGACGGCGAGATGGACGAGCCGGAGTCGACCGCCGCCCTGGCGCTGGCCGCCCGTGAGGGTCTGGACAACCTGACCTTCGTCATCAACTGCAACCTTCAGCGCCTGGACGGCCCGGTCCGCGCCAACTTCAAGATCGTGCAGGAGCTGGAGGCCCAGTTCCGCGGCGCCGGCTGGAACGTGGTGAAGTCGCTCTGGGGCACCGCCTGGGACGAGCTGTTCCAGCTGGACACCACCGGCGCCCTGGTCCGCCGGCTGCGCGAGGTGCCGGACGCCCAGATCCAGACCTACCAGACCCGGGATGCCGCCTACATCCGCGAGGACTTCTTCGGCAAGGAGCCGGCCCTCGTCGAGCTGGCGAAGCTGTTGAGCGACGACAAGATCCTGGAGTGCTTCCACACCTCCCGCGGCGGCCACGAGTCCCGCAAGGTGTACGCCGCGTACCGGGCGGCCCTCGCCCACCAGGGCGCGCCGACGGTGATCCTGGCCCAGACGGTGAAGGGCTTCACCCTCGGCGAGGGCTTCGCCTCCAAGAACGCCAACCACCAGATGAAGAAGCTGACGGTGGACGAGTTCCGGCGGATGCGGGACCTGCTGGGCCTGCCGATCGCCGACGCGGCGTTCGAGGACGGCCAGGTGCCCTACGGCCACCCCGGCGCCGACTCCGCCGAGGTCCGCTACCTCGCCGAGCGCCGCGCCGCGCTCGGCGGCCCCGCCCCGGCCCGCCGGGTCCACCCGGTGGCCCCGCTGCCGGCCGCCGCGGACAAGACCTTCGCCGCCTTCGACAAGGGCTCCGGCTCCCAGTCGGTGGCGACGACGATGGCCTTCGTCCGGCTGATGAAGGACCTGATCCGGGACAAGCAGACCGGCAGGCGCTGGGTGCCGATCGTCCCCGACGAGGCCCGCACCTTCGGCATGGAGTCGCTCTTCCCCTCGCTGGGCATCTACTCGCCCAAGGGCCAGACCTACGAGCCGGTCGACCGCGACCAGCTGATGTACTACCGCGAGGCCACCGACGGCCAGATCCTCAACGAGGGCATCACCGAGGCCGGCTCGATGGCCGACTTCATCGCCGCGTCCACCGCGTACGCGACGCACGGCGAGCCGATGATCCCCTTCTACATCTTCTACTCGATGTTCGGCTGGCAGCGCACGGCCGACCAGATGTGGCAGCTCGGCGACCAGCTGGGCCGCGGCTTCCTGGTCGGCGCCACCGCCGGGCGCACCACGCTCACCGGTGAGGGCCTCCAGCACGCCGACGGCCACTCCCCGGTGATCGCCGCCACCAACCCGGCGGCGCTGACCTACGACCCGGCCTTCGCCTACGAGGTGGCGGTGATCGTCAAGGAGGGGCTGCGCCGGATGTACGGCGAGGCCGCGCCGGGCGAGGACCAGAACGTCTTCTACTACCTGACCGTCTACAACGAGCCGATGCCGCAGCCGGCCAAGCCGCAGGGCGTGGACGAGGGCATCATCAAGGGCCTGTACCGCTTCAAGGAGGGCGAGCCGGCCGCCGCGGACGCCCCGCGCATCCAGCTGCTCTCCTCCGGCACCGCGATCCACTGGGCGCTCAAGGCCCAGGAGCTGCTGGCCGCCGAGTGGAACGTGACCGCCGACGTGTGGTCCGCGACCTCCTGGTCGGAGCTGCGGCGGGACGCCCTGGACGCCGACGCGGCGCTGCTGCGCGGCGAGGAGCGGGTGCCCTACGTACGCCAGGCGCTGGCCGACGCGCCCGGACCGGTGCTCGCGGTCAGCGACTACATGCGCCAGGTCCCGGACCAGATCGCCCAGTGGGTGGAGCAGGACTGGTCCTCCCTCGGTGCCGACGGCTTCGGCCTCTCCGACACCCGCGAGGCGGCCCGCCGCCACTTCGGCGTGGACGCCGAGTCGGTCGTGGTCGCCGCCCTGGCCCAGCTCGCCCGCCGCGGCGAGGTCCCGGCCTCGGTGGTCAAGGACGCCCGGGAGCGCTACGGCCTCTGAGGCTGAGCGGATGACGGTGGTGCGGGGTTCCGGCGGGTCCGGGGCCCCGCTCCCGTCGTCCGGGGGAACGGAAAAGGGCGGGTGCCGGGGCGGGGGCCCGTGCCAGACTCCGGCCATGCCGCCGATCATGTACCCGCCGCCGCTGCGCCCGGGCGACCGCGTCGCCGTCACCTCCCCGTCCAGCGGGGTCCCCGCGCCGCTGCGCGAGCGGCTGGCGGTCGCCGTCGCGGCGGTGGAGGCGCGGGGGTACGAGGTGGTGACCGGCCGCTGCATGGACGGTATGGGGCATCTGAGCGCCCCGGCCGAGGCGCGGGCCGCCGAGCTGACGGCGCTGCTCACCGACCCCTCGGTGCGGGCCGTCGTACCGCCGTGGGGCGGGGAGACCGCCATCGATCTGCTGCCGCTGCTCGACTGGGACCGGATCAGGGCGGCGGAGCCCACCTGGCTGGTCGGCTTCTCCGACCTCTCGACCCTGATGACCCCGCTGACCCTGCTCACCGGTGTCGCCACCCTGCACGGCAACAACCTGATGGACACCCCCTACCGGGTACCGGAGGGGCTGCTGTCCTGGCTGGACATCGCCGCGCTGCCGGCCGGCGCCCGGTTCGCCCAGACCCCGCCGGGCCGCTACCGCTCGACCGGCTGGGACGACTACGCCGCCGACCCGGGGGTGCGGGAGTACACCCTGGACGCGGCCGGCTCCTGGACCCGGCTGGACGGCGGCAGCGGCGATGTGGACGTCGAGGGCCGGCTGATCGGCGGCTGTATCGAGACGCTCTGCCATGTGGCGGGCACGCCCTACGGCGATGTGGCGGCGTTCGCCCGGAACCATGCGCCCGAGGGGCTGTTGGTGTACGTGGAGGCGGCCGAGGACGACCCGTTCACCATCTGTCGGGCGCTGCACGGGATGCGGCTGGCCGGGTTCTTCGACGCGGCGAACGCCGTTCTGGTGGGCCGGACCTCCGCCCCCGGCCGACCCTCGCTGAGCCAGCACGAGGCGGTGCTGGACGCGCTGGGGCCGCTCGGGGTGCCGCTGATCGCGGACGTCGAGTGCGGGCACGTACCGCCGTACCTTCCGCTGGTGAACGGGGCGCGGGGCCGGGTGGTGCTCACCGCCGAGCGGCGGGAGCTGGTCCAGACCCTGGACTGACCGCGCACGGCGGATGATGGGGGCATGCGTGCCGCTCGGCTGATCAAGATGGTGCTTCTGCTCCAGTCCCGTCCGACCATGACCGCCGCCGAGCTGGCCCGGGAGCTGGAGGTGTCGGAGCGGACCGTCACCCGGGACGCGCAGGCACTGTCGGAGGCGGGTGTCCCGGTCTACGCGGACCGGGGACGGGCCGGCGGTTACCGGCTGCTGGGCGGCTACCGCACCCGGCTGACCGGGCTGGCCCGGGGCGAGGCGGAGGCGCTGTTCCTGTCCGGGGTGCCGGGCGCGCTGCGGACCATGGGGTTGGACGACGCGGCCTCGGCGGCCCGGCTGAAGGTGTCGGCGGCGCTGCTGCCCTCGCTGCGGGACGCCCCGGAGGCCGCCGCCCAGCGGTTCCATCTGGACGCGCCCGGCTGGTACCAGGAGCCCGAGACACCGGAGCTGCTGCCGGTGCTGGCGGAGGCGGTCTGGGACGACCGGCGGGTGGAGGTCCGCTACCGGCGCCCCGGCGACACGGAGGTCGGCCGCCGGCTGGACCCGTACGGCCTGGTGCTGAAGGCGGGCGTCTGGTACCTGTGCGCCCGGGCGGTCGCCTCGGCCGCCCCGGACGCCCCGGACGCCCCGGACGCCCCGGCCGCCTCCGAGGCGCCGGTGTCCTCGGTGCGGGTGTACCGGGTGGACCGGTTCAGCGCGGTGGAGGTGGAGCGGGACGGGGAGCGGTTCACCCGGGAGGAGGGCTTCGACCTGCCCGCCTTCTGGGTGGAGCGGTCCGCCGCGTTCGCCCGCTCCATCCTGCGGGACGAGGTAGTGGTGCGGCTGACCCCGGCCGGGGCGCGGGCCCTGCCCCGGGTCACCGACCGGGCCGCCGCCGAGGAGGCGCTGGCGGCGGCCGGGGAGCCGGGTCCGGACGGCCGGGTGGAGGTCCGGCTGCGGGTGGAGTCCCTGGAGGTGGCGTACGCGCAGCTGCTCACCCTCGGCCCGGAGGCGGAGGTACTGGGCCCGCCGGCGCTACGGGCCCGGTTCGCCGCAGCCGCGGCGGGGATGTGCGAGCGGTACGGGTCCTCGTAGGCCCTGTAGTCCCTTCCTAGCGGTAGTCCTCCGCGGCGGGCTGCTTGCCGCCGTCCCCGGCGTCGCCGGTGGCCTCGTCCATGGCGAAGAGGTAGCCCCAGGCGTCCGGCCGGGAGCCGTCGGCGTCGGTGAAGCCGTACTCCCGGGCGAGCTGCCCGCTGGACAGCGAGCGGCCGCTCCAGCGCTCGCGCTCCGGGTCGGCGGCGAGCGCGGCGACCGCCCGGCCGACCAGCACCGGTGACTCGGCGATGGCGAAGCTGGGCTCCTGCGCGATGCCGTCGCGCCAGTTCTCCTCCCGTACGCCGAAGTGGTCCAGCATCTCCTCCGAGCGGAGGAAGCCGGGGGTGAGCGCCACCGCGGTGGTGCCGGTGCCCTTCAGGTCCTCCGAGAGGGCGAACGCCATCCGGATCGGGGAGTTCTTGGCCAGGTCGTAGTAGAAGTTCTCCCGGAAGCGGGTGTTGTACTCGGCGGTGCCGTCGGTCATCTCGACCAGCAGACCGCCCGGATGGCGCAGCATCAGCGGCAGAGCGAGGCTGCTGGTGATGGCGTGGCTGCGGATGCCGAGGTCCAGCATGCGCAGCCCGGCGTCGAGGTCGGTGTCCCACATCTTCACCCCGAACTCCAGCAGCCGGTCGCCGCCCCAGAGGCTGTTGACCAGGACGTCGAGCCGGCCGCGCTCCCGGTCGATCCGGTCCACCAGGGCGCGGACCTGGTCCGGTTCCAGGTGGTCGGTGGGGACGGCGATGCCCTCGCCGCCGGCAGCGGTGACCAGTTCGGCGGTCTCCTCGATGGTCTCGCCGGGCCGTCCGACCTCGCTGACCCGGTCGCGGGTGGTGCGGCCGGTCGCGTAGACGGTAGCCCCGGCGGCCCCGAGCTGGACGGCGATGGCGCGCCCGGCGCCCCGGGTGGCGCCCGCGACGAGGGCGATGGTGCCGGCGAGCTGTGCGTTTTCGTTGGTCGTCATGGCGTCGACGGTCGCACCGATACCCGACATCCGCTGTCCGGTATTCCGGACGGAATCCCGGAAGGCCCCGCCGACGGGTTGCCGAACGGTGGAAGCGGGGCCACCGTTTCGGCGACTCCGGGTGCACGCACCGGCCGGAGCCCCGATGCTTGGTGCCGTGATGGACGAGACGGAGTTCTGGGAGATCGTCGACACCACCCGCGAGGCCGCCGAGGGCGACCCCGAGGACCATGCCGAGCTGCTGGTGGAACGGCTGCTGGAGCTCGACCCGGACTCCGTGCTGGACTTCGCCCGCCACTTCGAGGCCCGCTACAACCGGGCGTACACCTGGGAGCTGTGGGGCGCGGCGGCCGTCCTGCTGGGTGGTGCGAGTGACGACGCCTTCGACTACTTCCGCTGCTGGCTGATCGGGCAGGGCCGGGAGGTGTTCGAGGGCGGTGTGCACGAGCCGGACTCGCTGGCGGAGCTGCTGGACGGCTTCGACGAGGAGATCGACGGGGACGGGGAGGAGCTGGGGTACGCGGCCGATGAGGCGTACGAGCAGCTCACCGGCGCGGACACCCCCGACCTGGGCATCGCCCCGCAGCCGCCGGAGCCGGAGGGCGTCTCCTTCGACCTGGCGGACCGGTCGGCGCTGGCCGAGCGCTACCCCCGGCTGTGGGAGCGTTTCGGCGTCTGAGCGCCGGCCGGGGCTTCTTCAGACGGGCTCCGGCCCGTCCAGCCGCCTCCCCATGCAGACGTCGTCCACAGCGACGCCGCGCAGCCGGAACTCCCCCGGCAGCACCCCCTCCACGGCGAAGCCCTCGGAGGCGTACAGGGCGCGGGCGGGCGTGTTGTGGCCCAGCACCCGCAGGGTGATCCGGGTCGCCCCCTGCCGCCGGGCCTCGTCGCAGGCGGCCCGCAGCAGGACCCGGGCCAGTCCGCGCCGCCGCGCCCAGTCGGCCACCGCGAGGCCTTGGATCTGGCGGACATGGGCGTTGCAGGGCAGGGCGGTGGGCGGCACCAGGCGGATGTACCCGGCGATACGGGTACCGCCCGGGTCCTCCGCCACCAGGTAGTCGGCCGGGCGGTGGGCGGAGTCGAAGAAGGGGGCGTAGGGAGGGAGAGGCTCGGGCTGCACCGAGTGCAGGGGCGACCAGACGGCGGCGTCCAGCCGGCTCAGCTCCTCGGCGTCCTCCGGCCGCGCCCTCCGTATCCGAGGTACCGGGAGCCTCGGGGCTGTGCCGGGCGGGTGGCCCGGGCGGGCGGAGTCCGGGGTCGTCATGTGCGTCACTGTGCCATGGGGGCAGGATGGGGCTCATGGCACATCGCTCCCGTATCGCGGTCACCGGCGCCTCCGGGCTGATCGGCGCGGCCCTGGTCCGTTCCCTGCGCGCCGACGGGCATGAGGTGGTGCGGCTGGTACGCCGCGCCGCCCGGTCCGGCGACGAGTGCGCATGGGATCCGAAGCGGAACCACGTGGACACCGCCGGGCTGGCCGGCTGCGAGGCGGTGGTGCACCTCGCGGGCGCGGGCGTCGGCGACCGCCGCTGGACCGCGGCGTACAAGAAGGAGATCCGCGACAGCCGGGTGCTGGGCACCACGGCGATCGCGGAGGCGATCACCCGGCTGGACACCCCGCCGAGGGTGCTGCTGTGCGGCAGCGCGATCGGCTACTACGGGGACACCGGCGACCGCCCGGTGGACGAGTCGGCCCCGGCGGGGCGGGGGTTTTTGCCGTCGGTCTGCGTGGAGTGGGAGGCGGCCGCGGCGCCCGCCTCGGAGGCGGGCATCCGGGTCGCCCACGCCCGCACCGGTCTGGTGGTGAGCCGGAAGGGCGGGGCGTGGGGGCGGCTCTTCCCGATCTTCAAGGCGGGGCTGGGGGGCCGACTGGGCTCGGGTGAGCAGTACTGGAGCTTCATCGCCCTGCACGACGAGATCGCCGCGCTCCGGCACATCCTGGACACCGAGTCACTGACCGGCCCGGTGAACCTCACCGCCCCGGAGCCGGTCACCAACCGCGAGGTCAGCGCCGCGATGGGCCGGGTCCTGCGCCGCCCCACCCCCTTCCCGGTGCCCGCCGCGGCCCTGAAGCTGGCCCTCGGCGACTTCGCGGAGGACGTGCTGGGCAGCCAGCGAGTGCTCCCGGGCCGGCTGCTGGAGTCCGGGTTCCGCTTCGCCTTCCCGACCGTGGACGAGGCCATCGCCTCGGTGGTGTGAGGCTTGCGTGGCCAGGGCCGCGGCCTGGGTGGTTCGCCGGTGAGTGGGTGGCCGCCCGCCGGGGCCGTGCCCCGGGTGGTCGGCCGCTGAGTGGGTGGCCGCCGCGGGGGTGATGGGCGCGTGGCCCGGCCGGGGGCCTCACCGCGCGCCTGCGCGGCTGTCCGGGCGGCCACGGCCCTGGCTGAGGCCCGCCTGGCACAGGCTCGCTCCGAGGCGCGCTCTGTCACGGCCCTGCGCTGAGGCCCGCCCGGCCCTCCGGCCAGGGGGGTGCGCCGTGCGACGAACCCGCGGCTATCGGACCGGCCACTCGGCGGGAGGCCGCGCCGTGCGCCTGCGGCCGCTTGGGCCGACCGCTTCGGCAGTACGCCCGGTGGTTGCCACCGGCCCGCGCCGGGCCCCGTCGAGGCCCGGGGCCCGCCGGTCCCACCCGGCCCCGCCGAGCCCCCGGCCGCCGCCCCGTCTCGCCCCATTCCCCCGGCACCCGGCGGGAGGGCGCACCGGCGCGCCGCTCCCGGACCAGCCGGCGCGTCCGCGTGTCACGGTCGCGCGGGTGTGCGACCCCGCCTTGCTCCGGTGCTCCGGTACGCGCGCGGGCCTGGGCTGTGGGCGGCGCTCGTACGCTCGGTCACCGAACTCCCGTATTCCGGCGCCCGCTTCCGGGCATGAGCCCCCCACGCACCGAGCCGCCACCCCGGGGAGGGACACGTGTTCAGTACGGCAGACACCGCGGACGTTGTCATCGTCGGAGCCGGGATCGCGGGGCTGACCGCGGCCCGCCGACTGGTCGAGGCGGGGGTGAGCGTCCGGGTGCTGGAGGCCGCGCCGCGGGCCGGCGGGCGGATGGCCACCGAGGAGGTGGACGGCTTCCTGCTGGATCGCCCCGGGCTGCCGCTGAGCAGCGCGCAGGAGGTGCTCGCGGGCACCGCGCTGCGGCTGTTCCAGCCGGGGGTGCTGGTCCGGTCCGACGGCCGGCTGCACCGGGCGGGCGGACCAGGGGTGCCGCCCGCCTCGGCGCTGACCCGGGCGCGGGTACTGGCCGAGGTGCCGCGCGGTCTGGATCAGGCCCGGCTGGGCGCGGTCCTGGCCCGGCTGGCCCAGACGCCGGACGACCGGCTGGCGGCCCGGCCCGAGCGGTCGGCGCTGGAGGCGCTGGCGGGGCGCGGGCTGCCGGCCCGTACGGTGCACCGGTTCGTCCGCCCGCTGCTGGCCGCGCTGCTGGGCGACCCGGAGCTGTCGACCTCCAGCCGGTGCGCGGACCTGGCGCTGCGCGACTACGCGCGCGGCCGGCTCTGTGTGCCGGAGGGCGGCGCGGGGGTGCTGCCCGAGCGGCTGGTGGCGGCGCTGCCGCCGGGCACGGTGCGCACCGGCGTACAGGTGAAGGAGGCGTCCACCAACCGGGTGGTGACGGCCGGTCACGGGGAGCTGGGCTGCCGGGCACTGGTGGTGGCGACCGGGGCGCGGGCCGCGGCGGAGCTGCTGCCGGGGCTGCGGGTGCCGCGGTTCCGCCCGCTGACGATGGTGCACCACACCGCGCCGCAGGCCCCGCCGGTGGGGGCGTCGCTGGTGCTGGACGCGGACCGGCCGGGCCCGGTGGCCTGGTCGGCGGTGCTGAGCGAGGTGGACCCGTCGCGGGCGCCGCGCGGCCGGGTGCTGATCGGCTCCATGGTGCCGGGTCCGCTGCCGGACCGGCTGGACGAGCGGGTGCGCCGGCAGCTGGCCGGGATGTACGGGGTGTCCACGGCCGACTGGCGGTTGCTGGGCGTGCACCACGACGCGGAGGCCGTCCCGGAGACGGCGGCGCCGCATGACCCGGACCGGCCGGTGCGGCTGCTGTCGGGGCTGTATGTGTGCGGCGACCACCGGGGCGCGGCGGGGGTGCAGGGGGCGTACGCCTCGGGGCGCCGCGCGGCCGACGCGGTCCTGCGCGATCTGGGCGTACCGCTTCCCACCCGCCGGGACGAGCCGCTGCCGGCGGCCGCCTGAAACCACCCGGGCCGAGCCGGAGGCGTGCGCCCGGCCCGGCCCGGGTCTCCAACCCTCCGCGCGTCCGTCGGCGTCCTTCCGCGTCCTTCCGCGTCCGTCCGCGTCAGATGCGGTGGACGGTGTGCAGCTTCTTGGCGTACGTACCGTCGCCGTCCAGCACGGAGGCGCCGCCCAGGTCGGACATGGTCGGTCCGTTGGCGGTCTTGCGGCTGGAGAGGAACCGCCGTCCGCCGGTCGGGTCCTCGCCGAGGTAGATGCCCACGTGGTCGATGGTCGCGGCGGTCTGGTCGTCACCGGAGTCCGCGTTGAAGAACAGCAGGTCGCCGGGGTGGAGCCGGGCCGCCGCGGGCGGGGTGGTGCCGTCGGCCGTGCGGTCGATACGGACCCCGGGGGTGTGGTCGACCATCTGGCGGGAGGCGCGCGGGATGCGGGTCCTGGAGGTGTCCGCACCCGCGGCCATCGGCACGCCCAGGTGGTAGCCGTAGACCATCCGCGTATAGCCGGAGCAGTCGAGGTTGCCGACCTGCTTGCTGGACGGGCCGGTGGTCTTGCCGTCCGGGAAGGTCCAGCCGGTGTTCATGTACTCGTGGAAGTCGGCGCCCTCGTAGCGGTAGCCCTGCGGATCCAGGTAGCCGTAGCCGGCCTCGCCGAGGACCGGCTTGTCCTTGGCCGGTCCGGCGCCGCTGGTCACCGCCGGGGCCCCGGCCAGGAACATCGCCGCGTAGGCGAGGACGTCCGGTGCCGTGGAGCCCGCCCAGCCGCGGATGGTCTGCTCCAGTGCCGGGGCCCAGGTGCCGTCGAACGGCTGGGGCAGCACCCGTACCCAGGCGCCGTGGGTGACGCTCGGCGGCGCCGCCCAGTTGGCCGCGTCCACCTGGAAGCGGCTGACGAGCAGCTTGACGGGCAGGTTGGTGCAGCCCTTGTTGGCGATGGCGCGCAGGCCGACCCTGCCCTTGCCGAGCGCGCCGGCGGGGGCCTCCGTCGTCCAGGTGGACGGCTCGGCGCCGGCGGCGCGCCAGGCCTTGACCTGGACGCGGTCGCCGTGGCGGCGCACCCGGATCACCGACAGCCTCCGGACCGCGCCGACCCGACGGCTTCCGCGCCGCACGCGTACCGCCGCACGGGCCGTCCGGCCGCCCCCACCTCACGCCGCGCGCCGACCGGCGGCCCACCCATCGCCGCACGCCCACCAGCCGCCCCCCGCCCCTCCCCGATCGGCGGCCTCCGTACCGCTCTCCGCCCTACCCCAGCGCGCCCACGCGGTCGCGGTAGGTGCGGACGGGGGCGGCGTCGCGGTAGGGCTCCAGCCGGCGCTCGAAGTCGCGGACGTACTCGGTGGCGCGGGCCGAGCGCATCTCGGTGGCCTGCTGGGCGGCCTCGGCGCCCAGCGCGCAGGCGTGGTCGAGTTCGCCGAGGCCGAGCCGGGCGGTGGCGAGGACGACCCGGCTGAACAGCCGGCTGCGGGCGAACGCGGGGGCGCGCAGCTGGAGGGAGCGTTCGGCGTGCTGGGCGGCCGGGCGGTACTGGTGCAGGTCCCGGTGGCAGTGCGCGGCGTCGGCGGCGAGCTGCGCCTCGTCGAAGGCCCGCCCCCAGTGCGGGGTGTCGTCGCCGGGGCGGGCGGTGTCCAGGGCCCGTTCGGCGCGGGTGAGGGAGGCGGTGCAGGCGCGGGCGTCGCCGAGGACGGCGTGCCCGCGGGCCTCGGCGGAGTGCAGCAGGGCGTGTACGGCGGGCGGCGCCGTGCCGACGCCCTGCTGGGCGACCCGGGCGAGCTGTACGGCCTCCCGGCCGTGGCCGAGGTAGACGGCCTGGCGGCTCATGGTGACCAGGACGTAGCTGCCGTAGGCCCGGTCCCCGGCGGCCTGGGCGAGCCGCAGCGCCTGGACGAAGTAGCGCTGGGCGAGGCCGTGCGCGGCGATGTCGTACGAGGTCCAGCCGGCCAGCCGGGTCAGGTCGGCGACGGCGCCGAACAGCCGGCGCCCGGTGGTCTCCCCGTACACCCCGCGCAGCATCGGCTCGGCCTCGTGCTCCAGATAGCGGACCAGGGCCTGGCGGGCGTGGCCGCCGCCGTAGGCGTGGTCGAGGGCGCGGAACAGGTCGCCGACCGACCGCAGCGCGCCGACGTCCCCGGCGGTGACCCGCTGGCCCGGGCCGCGGTCGGTGGAGCGCTGCCGGGGCAGCCCGGCCCGGGCCGCCCCGGGAATGGCGGGAACGGCGGGGACGGGGTGGGGGGTGGCGGGTAAAGCGGCCGGGGCCAGGGAGGCGGGGGTACGGGCGGCGGGGGCCGGGTGGGCGGGGAGCCCGGGCCGGCCGAGGGCGGGCGTACGGCCGGCGGGCGGCGGCACCGGGGCGGCGGCATCGGCGGCGGCCGTCGGGTACGGGCGGCCGTCCTGGGGGCCGCCCTGGGCGGGCACCCGGGCGGCGGCGGCAGGGGGCGCCGGGGGGTCGATCCGGCCGACGCGTTCGTCGGCGCGGCCGATCAGCCAGTCCCGGCTGGGCACCACCAGACCGGCCGGGGTGAAGGTGATCTTCCGCAGTTCGGCATGGCTGCCGGAGTCCTTGCGCCACAGCCCGCTGACGATGTCGACGGCCTCCTCGGGGGTGGCGGCGAACTCCAGCCCCGCGTAGACCGGGGCGCAGGCGTCCAGGCCGAGGTCCTGCGCGGTGAGCCGGCGGCCGAGGCGGCGGGTGAAGACCTCGGCGATAAGGGCCGGGGTGGTGCCCCGGGGCTGCTGGCCGCGGAGCCAGCGGGTGACGGAGGTCTTGTCGTAGCGGAGGTCGAGGCCGTGTTCGAGTCCGAGCTGGTCGACCCGTCTGGCCAGTCCCGCGTGCGAGAAGCCGGCTTCGGCGATGAGGGCGGCGAGCCGGCGGTTGGGGGTGCGCTGCGAGGGTCGGTCCGTCATCGGCTGTGCGCTCTCCTGACTTGCCGTGCTGTGCCTTCCCGGTGGGGGCCCGCCGCGCCGGGGGCCCTTCCGGTGGGGTTGCGGACCCCCGGGAACGGCGCGAACTTAACCGCCGTCGGCGTCGGTACCGCCGCCTTCGCCCCGCATTCATCCGATCGTGTGAGGATTGAGGTCGCCGCTGACGGGCCGAGGACGGACCGAGCACGGGACCGGGTGCCGGTACGGCGGTGAGGAAGACGGCATCCACCTGGCCGTCCGGCCGCCCCGCGGCCGCCGTACAGTGGCACCGGCGGCGATGGATGCACGCTGCAAGTGCTGCCGCACATTCGTAGGGAGGCGTTGCCGTGAGTGAGCCGCGATTCGTCCATGTGGGCTTCGGCCCGGAGGCCGTCGAGTACCGGCGGGCCTGGGACATGCAGCGCGAGGTGCACGCCGCGCGGTTCGCCGACGAGGTGCCCGACACCTGCCTGCTGCTGGAGCACCCGCCGGTCTACACCGCGGGGCGGCGCACGCTCGACAGCGAGCGCCCCCTGGACGGTACGCCGGTGGTGGACGTGGACCGCGGCGGCAAGATCACCTGGCACGGTCCCGGCCAGCTGGTGGGCTACCCGATCATGAAGCTGCCCCGCCCGGTGGACGTGGTCGCCCATGTCCGGCGGCTGGAGGAGGCCCTGATCCGTACGGCGGCCGACTTCGGCGTGGAGACCACCCGGGTGGAGGGCCGCAGCGGGGTGTGGGTGCTGGGCGACCCGGTCGAGCAGCGCCCGGCGCTCGGCGGCCTCTCCCTGGACTTCGACCCCCGGCTGACGGATGAGGAGTTCGACCCGCGGCTGAACGGTCCCGAGTACGCCCCCTCCAACGCCGGTCAGCGCCGCGAGGACCGCAAGCTGGCGGCCATCGGCATCCGGGTCGCCAAGGGCGTCACCATGCACGGCTTCGCGATCAACGTGAGCCCGGACAACACCTGGTTCGACCGGATCGTGCCCTGCGGGATCCGGGACGCGGGGGTCACCTCGCTGGCGAACGAGCTGGGCCGGGAGGTGACGATCGCCGAGGTGCTGCCGGTGGTGGAGCGGCATCTGAAGGACGTCCTGGAGAACGCCGAGCTGCGGCCCCGCGAGATCGAGGAGGCGGCATCGGCCGCCCCCGCGCCCGCTTAGGGCCCGCCCTCCGGTACGGGGCCGGGGCCGGCTCGGGGGAATGCCCCGCACCGGGTCTCGGTTGCCCTCAGGAGGACCACATTTTTACCGGGCGTACCCTGGTGTTCGCCGTGGAATCGAAGCCGTAGGAGCCAGCCGTGTCCGCAGTCGCACCCGACGGACGCAAGATGCTGCGCCTGGAGGTCCGGAACAGCCAGACCCCCATCGAGCGCAAGCCCGAGTGGATCAAGACCCGGGCGAAGATGGGCCCCGAGTACAACCAGCTCCAGAAGCTCGTCAAGAGCGAGGGGCTGCACACGGTCTGCCAGGAAGCGGGCTGTCCCAACATCTTCGAATGCTGGGAGGACCGCGAGGCCACCTTCCTCATCGGCGGTGACCAGTGCACCCGGCGCTGCGACTTCTGCCAGATCGACACCGGCAAGCCGCAGGCGCTGGACCGCGACGAGCCGCGCCGGGTCGGCGAGTCCGTGGTCACCATGGACCTCAACTACGCCACCATCACCGGCGTCGCCCGTGACGACCTGGAGGACGGCGGTGCCTGGCTGTACGCGGAGACCGTGCGGCAGATCCACGCCATGACCGGTGAGCGCGAGGGCGGCCACACCAAGGTCGAGCTGCTGATCCCCGACTTCAACGCGGTGCCCGAGCAGCTGGCCGAGGTCTTCTCCTCCCGCCCCGAGGTGCTGGCGCACAACGTGGAGACGGTGCCGCGGATCTTCAAGCGGATCCGCCCCGGCTTCCGCTACGAGCGGTCGCTGGAGGTCATCACCCGGGCCCGCGAGGCCGGCCTGGTGACCAAGTCGAACCTCATCCTGGGCATGGGCGAGACCCGCGAGGAGGTCAGCGAGGCGCTGCGCCATCTGCACGAGGCGGGCTGCGAGCTGATCACCATCACCCAGTACCTGCGCCCCTCGGTGCGCCACCACCCGGTGGAGCGCTGGGTGAAGCCGCAGGAGTTCGTGGAGCTGAAGGACGAGGCCGACCAGATCGGCTACTCCGGTGTGATGTCCGGGCCGCTGGTGCGCTCCTCCTACCGGGCCGGCCGGCTGTTCCAGCAGGCGATGGAGGCCCGCAACCAGGCCGCCGACGCCGCCTGACCTCCTCGTACCGCTCTCGTACCGCTCTCGCACCGGCGGTGTGAATCGCCACACAGCGGGCGCGGGACGGACAAGGCGGCGGCAGAACCCCGCGACGGCGCGGGCCGCGCAACCCCCAGGTGAGGGGCGCGCGGCCCGCGCCGTCCGCGTTCCCGTCCACCACCCTCCCCTTCCCTCCGCAGAACCGTTCCGTCATCCGCGTTTGACCGGCAGGTCACGCCCTGGTAACACCATTTTGTGACGATGGACGCACGCTCCGCGCACAGGGTCATCGCGGATCGGAGCCGTGCCCCGCTCGCGTTCCGCATCCGCCGACGCCCGCGCCGGCTTCCACCCGCCCGCCGGCCCCGTACCGGCGGACCTCCAGCACCGCGCCCCTGGGAGGCTTCCGACATGCAGGCTCCGACCCCGGTACCCGCAGTCACCCCACGCGTACGCGACATCCGCGAGGCACGGAGCGCGGCCGCCGCCCCGTCCCGTACCGTCGCGCCCTCCCCCGCCCGTACGGTCGCGGCCGCTCCGCTCCCCGCCGTGACCGTCACCGGCGCGCTGCGGGCCGTGGAGGCGCTGCTGCTGGGCGCCGGGCAGCGCACCGCCCGCCGCAACGCCTGGACGTCCGTCCTGGAGGACCGCCGCCGGGCCCAGGACCGGGTGGAGGCCCAGCACGTACTGGAGGCCGCGCGGGAGCGCGGGCCGCGCGCCACGTAAACTTCACAGCATGGCGAGGAAGGCACAAGCGGACAGCGCTGACGCGACCGCGAATCCCGGGCGACTGAAGCAGATCGCTCTGACGTACAAGATGACCCGAAAGGCCGACCCGAAGGTCGGTCTTGTCGTCGCGGGCGTGGGAGTCGTCGTCTTCGGCGTCCTCCTCGCGATCGGCTTCCTGATCGGACACCCGGTCTATCTGGGCATCCTCGGCTTCCTGCTCGCCTTCCTGGCGATGGCGATCGTCTTCGGCCGGCGCGCCGAGCGGGCCGCCTTCGGCCAGATGGAAGGCCAGCCGGGCGCGGCCGCCGCGGTGCTGCAGAACATCGGCCGGGGCTGGACGACCACCCCGGCGGTGGCGATGAACCGCAACCAGGACGTCGTCCACCGCGCGGTCGGCAAGGCCGGCATCGTGCT
Organism: Streptomyces sp. NPDC046887; assembly: GCF_040644755.1. Classification (NCBI taxonomy): domain Bacteria; kingdom Bacillati; phylum Actinomycetota; class Actinomycetes; order Kitasatosporales; family Streptomycetaceae; genus Streptomyces; species Streptomyces sp. NPDC046887. Next base: position 12,720 of record NZ_JBEYXH010000055.1, on the reverse strand, counting down.
GATCGCCGAGGGCAACCCGAACCGGCTGCGCACCCTGCTGGCCGCGGAGAAGAGGCGGATGGCCCGGATCGTCGTGGACGTCCCGGTGCACGACTTCGTGATCGGCAACGACGAGGGCCAGGTGCCGCTGAAGAAGCTGCGCACCACCCTGCTGAAGCTCCCGCGGGTGCTGGCCGGCCCCCAGGTGACCGCCACCAACGACCGGCTGCGGGCGATGGGCGACCTGATGAGCAACATGCCGATGCCGAAGGGCCCGATGCCCGGCCGTGGCGGTATGCGGATGCCGCGCGGCGGCAAGATGCGCTGAGCGCACACACGCACAGTGGTACGGCGGAGGGCGCCCGATCGGCGATCGGGCGCCCTCCGCTGTACTGTCTCCGTCTTTCGGTCCCCTCAGCCCCGGACCTGCACCGCCCGCGAGAGCCGGTCGTGCAGCCCGCGCCCATCCCGGTCCCAGATCAGGGCCGGCAGCGCCAGGCAGAGCAGCGCGCTGCGCAGGACGGCGCGGCCGGCGCCGAGGCGGTCGCCCTCCACCGAGATGACCCGCAGCCCGAACAGCCGCTTGCCCGGTGTGGCGCCGATGGTACCGACGGTGAGCACACTGAGGGCGAAGAGCACGGCCACGGCCCAGTTGCCGACGACGGTGCCGCTGTCGCCGCGGGCGATGAGGCCGTAGGCGATCAGCATGCACAGCGCCCAGTCGGTGAAGATCGCGCCGAAGCGCCGCCCGAGCGGGGCGAGGGAGCCGGGCCCCTGTTCCGGCAGACCGAGCCGCCGGCCCCGGTAGCCGAAGTCGGCGCCCATCTCCTCGGCGGCCGCGCGCGGCCCGGAGAGCCACGATCCGATTGCTTGCCTGTTGTCCACCCGACCACGGTACTGCGCCCGGTTTCGATCACTTCCGCCCGGGTCGGCGCCGGTCCGCGGCAGAGGGCGGCGGAGGGGCACCGGTGGGCACGGCGGCCCTCCCTCCGGTTAACTTGGGCGAAACAAATGGGTCATGCTTGAGAAATCCCACGTCCCTAAGGTCGGGACCAGCGTGTGCCACCGCACTGGCCGCACGACCGAGCTGCAAGCCCGCCCGCTCCCGGGTGGGAGTAGGAGGAGTTGGATGTTCCGGAACGCCGACGAAGCCAAGAAGTTCATCGCGGACAACGACGTCAAGTTCGTGGACGTCAGGTTCTGCGACCTGCCGGGTGTGATGCAGCACTTCACGATCCCGGCCAAGGCGTTCGACCCGGCCGAGGAGCTGGCCTTCGACGGCTCGTCGATCCGCGGTTTCCAGGCCATCCACGAGTCGGACATGGCGCTGCGCGCCGACCTGTCGACGGCCCGCCTGGATCCGTTCCGCCGGGACGCCACGCTGAACATCAACTTCTTCATCCACGACCCGATCACGGGCGAGCAGTACAGCCGCGACCCGCGCAACATCGCCAAGAAGGCGGAGGCCTACCTCGCCTCCACCGGCATCGCGGACACCGCGTTCTTCGGCCCCGAGGCCGAGTTCTACGTCTTTGACTCGGTGCGCTTCAACACCACCGCCAACGAGGGCTTCTACCACATCGACTCCGAGGCGGGCGCCTGGAACACCGGTGCGCTGGAGGACAACCGCGGGTACAAGGTCCGCTACAAGGGCGGCTACTTCCCGGCCCCGCCGGTCGACCACTTCGCCGACCTGCGCGCCGAGATCTCCCTGGAGCTGGAGAAGTCCGGCCTCCAGGTCGAGCGCCAGCACCACGAGGTGGGCACCGCCGGCCAGGCGGAGATCAACTACAAGTTCAACACCCTGCTGGCCGCGGCCGACGACCTGATGCTCTTCAAGTACATCGTGAAGAACGTCGCCTGGCGCAACGGCAAGACCGCGACCTTCATGCCCAAGCCGATCTTCGGTGACAACGGCTCCGGCATGCACGTCCACCAGTCCCTGTGGACCGGCGGCGAGCCGCTCTTCTACGACGAGCAGGGCTACGCGGGCCTCTCGGACACCGCCCGCTACTACATCGGCGGCATCCTCAAGCACGCCCCGTCGCTGCTGGCCTTCACCAACCCGACGGTGAACTCCTACCACCGCCTGGTCCCCGGCTTCGAGGCCCCGGTCAACCTGGTCTACTCGCAGCGCAACCGCTCGGCCGCGATGCGTATCCCGATCACCGGCTCGAACCCCAAGGCCAAGCGCGTCGAGTTCCGCGCCCCGGACCCGTCCTCCAACCCGTACCTGGCCTTCTCGGCCCTCCTCCTCGCGGGCCTGGACGGCATCAAGAACAAGATCGAGCCGGCCGAGCCGATCGACAAGGACCTCTACGAGCTCGCCCCCGAGGAGCACGCGGGCGTCCCCCAGGTCCCCACCTCCCTGCCCGCCGTCCTTGAGGCCCTGGAGCAGGACAACGAGTACCTCCAGGCCGGCGGTGTCTTCACCTCCGACCTGATCGAGACCTGGATCGACTACAAGCGCACCAACGAGATCGCCCCGATCCAGCTCCGCCCCCACCCGCACGAGTTTGAGCTCTACTTCGACCTCTAAGCGATTGGAGAAACTGGGGCATACCCGCATCTGCGGCAACACCACCCCGGAAACCCTCCTGACCTGCGGAAAAACCACCGGATAGCTTCGGTCGTTTCCCGTTGGTTCCGGTCGACTCGTGCTCGGACGGCCGAAACCTGACGGTGCGCCAGGCACGGCTTCGCCAGAGCAAGAGCCTCGTCACTCCCTGTAGGGAGTGACGAGGCTCTTGAGGGCGAACCGGCGTGGCTCCGCGACGTCTTCGCCTGCCCCGGCCGGCCCGGCGTCGGAGTACGACGCCCAGGGTCATGAAACGAAGGGAGGCCCTCTCCACAGAGGACGGTTGCAGCCGTCTCGTCCATGGTGGAAGCATTCAAGAAAGGGCACACATCGCCCGTGACAACGCGGCCATGCACGCCACTCGGGCACGGGCGGCGTTGCAGAGGCGGTGAAAGGAACCAGCCCCTGCGCTGCCTGGGTATGCGCCTCGGAAGGCCCCCCAAGCTGCAGCGCATGGCCTGAACAAGACGAAGCCTCCGCCGATCCGAATCGCTCCGAAGTGGAGGCTACGTCGTTTCCCGCGGTCAGCCGAGGAATGTCTGGCGCCACTCCAGCGGCGACATCGTGAGCGCCGCCCCGGCCAGTTCTCGGGCGGACGCCGTCTTGAGGCTGTTCAACGACGTGTCGATCCAGTCCTGCACCAACGTGTTTCCCTGCGCCCGGTACTCCACCGCCTGCACCAAGCACTCCAGCTTGTCCGCGTCCTTGGCCACGACCGCTTCGGGGCTGTGGTTAACCTCGTACTCCTCGACCACACGCTGGACTCCGGCCTTCACCGCCGGGTGCGCGCGGGCAACCTGGTCGGCGGTGACGGTCTCGTTCGGCGCAGCCTTGATGTAGCGGCGGCCGATGTGGGGGATGTCCCCGATGCGGGTCTCCTGGGTGTCGTGGAAGAGGCACATCAGCGCGACCTTCGCCGGGTCCACGCCTTCCATCATCGCGAGGACAGCGCCGATGATCCCGACGCGGAACGAGTGGTCGGCGATTGACTCGGGGTTGTTGTTGCCGGTGAACCACCAGCCGGTCCTCTTGGCCTGCTTCATCACGCCCATCTCGAAGATGAAGCCGGCCGTGCCCTTCGCCGTGTCGTCCGCCATGTGCTGACCTCCGCTCTCAGGTGCGATCACGCAAAACGTAGTGCACGACGTTGAGTTCGCGGCGGGACCTTTCCGAGATCCCACCTCCGTCCAGCACCCGCTCGGTACGTTCCTCAAGCTCCGCCGCCAGCCCCTTCGCCGCTGCCGAGAGCCATGGGTGCGCAGTCAGCAGGGCCCAGAGGGTGTGGGCGTACAGGTCGACATACCCGGGGGCGTAGTGGAACCCACGCACCAGGCCCCGCAGCAGCGTGACCGGGTCCCAGGCGGTCAGTTCACGGTCCCGCATGAATCGGTCGTCAGACTGCGGCAGTTGTACGCTGCCGAGCCAGTAGGCCCAGTAGTTCAGGTTCGCGGCCTCGGCGGTGTCGTCGTCGGCCAGTGAACGCTCGATGAAGTCCAGAAGCGGTTGAGGATCACCCAGTCGGGCCAACGCGGTCGCCGTCGAACGCGCCTCCGCCCAGTGCTCCGACCACCCCCGTCGGGCCAGCACCCCGCGCCGTGCGTGCAGGGCTTGCGCCGCCCAGGACGCCGCTGCGGGTCCTCGGTCGTATGAGGCGAGATAGAGCGCCTGGCGGTGCAGCAGAGCCCCGCCTCTCGGGCGTCGCGCTGCTTCGGCGGTCTCCCGCAGGTGCTCGAAGAACTGCGCCCGCTCTCCCGTGCCGAGCTGCGGAGCAAGAGCCGAAGGTCCCCGCCTAGGTGGCGCAACCCGGCCGGCGAGAGCTGGGGGCGCCAGCCCCGTCAAGGCCCACGCCAGCATGTGAGCGGTGTCCCTCGTGTGCACCCACAACGCCAACGGGTGCAGGTCCCGCTCCTCCGATGCGTCGAGCGCCGCCCCGATGATCCGGTCCGCGTCCATCGCCGGATCGAGTAAGCCCACCACCCGCGGATCCGCGCCGAGCAGCCCCAGCCGGCGTCGCAGACTGAGCAGCGCGCCCGCCTTCATGTTCGCCAGTGGGCGGCGCCCCGACTCCCAGCCCTGCAAGGTGCCCAGGTCCACGTCCAGGGCCTCCGCCATCGCCGTCTGCGGACGGGGGATGCTCTCCCGCGCCAACCGCAGCACGAACCCCGCAACCGATCCTCTTGCCGCACGTCCCCGTGCGGGCGGTCTCGACGCCATGTCCTGCTCCTTGAGTGCGCGTTGCCCCCAACCCGTACTGCCAGTCAGTCCTATCGCGCTCACAGCGACCGTACGTTCAAGACGTGGAAACCGACGGCACCCGGAAGAGTTCAGCCTGTTGACGCAGCCGCTCGGGGATGGAGAACTCCGGAGGCCCCGACGCAGCGGGTCGTGTCGCGTCCCGAACCGCGGCCCGCTGCTCACACGAGAGGAGTGACCACGTGACGACCTCCGTACCAACTCACAGGACCCCCGGCGCGAGCGGCCGGACGTACACGCCGCCGGAGCCTCAGCCGGGTGCGCCCAACCGTGCTCTGCGCCTGCGGGCGGCCGACGGCTGGGAGAAGTTCATGCACCGCGCCGAGAGCCGGCCGGAGGCGGGGACGTGAATCCGGTGGATCCGGACGAGTACGAGCAGCACCCGCTCCTGGACAAGAGCGTCCGGGACATCGCCTCGCGCGGTGAGGGCGTCCTCGTCGCCGTGACGCACGAGCTCCACAGCCACGGCACTGTACGGAGCGCCCACATCCGCCCCACGGGAGGGGTCGAGTGGACGACGGCGGCGGACACATCCAGCTCGTACCGTGAGCCGGTTACGCCTCTGAGGTTGGCGCCAGCAGCTCACCGTCCTCGCGTACGTCGCCGTCGCCACTGCCGTCATGATCGCGATGGCCGTCGCCGGCACGCCCGACGGAAAGCCCACGAACTTCCGCTCTCCACGGCCTGATCCCCGTCCGGAGCGGATGCAGCACCAGGCATCACTCGCACTTCAACGAGAGGAGCACCACCATGATCAACACTCGCAACGAGAACAGCGTCACCGCCCCCGAGAAGGAGCCGGTGGCCGTCGACCTCGGCGACGTCGCCGAGCTGACCGAGGGCCAGGGCGGCGGACAGTCGGAGGACAAGCGCCGCGCATACAACTGCTGACCCTGCCGCACCGAGCGTGACCCCGGCCTCCGGGCTGGGGCCGCGCCCCCGTTTCCGGACCTGGAGGACACGTTGCCCATCGGTGGATTCAGCACCACCCGGCCCGACCTTCCTCGCCCGCTCGGCGCGGAGAGCATCACCACGCCGTCCCTGTGGCGGCTCGGCAGCATCCCCGTCCGCACGGCGCAGCGCCCTAGTCGACGCGTCCATGTCATCGGTTTGTGCGGAGCCACCGACGAAGAGACGCAGGCCCTCGCCGACCGCCCCATATCCGCCCGCGCAACTTGGCAGTGGCCGGGCACCTACGCGGTCTTGGAGGAGGTGGAGCACGGTCTGGTCCTTCACACCGACCCGGCCGCCGCCCTGCCTCTGTACGCGGTTGCCTGGCAGGGGATTTGGGCGTGGTCGACATCGGCCCGCTACCTCGCCGCCCTGGCGGACGCGTGCCTCGACATCAAGCGTCTAGCATGCGCGATCCTTGCCCCATCTGTGCCCGTACTGTCTTCCGGCCGTACGTACTTCTCTGGAGTCGAACAGCTCCCTCCCGGCAGCCGCATCGAACTCCCTGCCACCGGAGGCCGCTACACATGCAGCACCACGTGGTGCCCCGACCCCCTCAACGGACCGCCGCCGCACCTGCGCTTGCGCGATGCCCTCACTTCCGCCGTACGTCTCCGCGCCGACACCGACCCGGCCCTGTCCAGCGACCTTTCCGGTGGCCTCGACTCCACCACGGTCGCCGTCCTCGCCTCCCGCGCCGCGCCGGACCCGGTCAACGCTGTCACCATCCACCCCCATGGCGTCCTCGACGGGGCCGACCTCCGTTACGCCCGGCTCACCGCTGCGGCCTCCCACGGCAGGCTCCGCCACCACCGCCTTCCGCTCGGCGATGAACACCGGCCGTACACCAGGATCACCGACGTGCCCGTGACCGACGAACCCGCGCCCTCCACCCTCACGCAGGCCCGACTCCTAGCCCAATTCAGCTGGATGCGCCGGGAATTCGGCACCGGCACCCACCTGACCGGCGACGGCGGAGACAGCATCCTCTTCCAGCCGCCGGCCCACCTCGCCGATCTCCTGCGCCACCACCGCTACACCCGCGCCGCCCGCGAGGCCCTTGGATGGGCTCGACTCCGTCACACCGCCGTCGCCCCGCTGCTTCGCTCCGCAGCGATCATGACGACCACCACCCGCGAGCGCGCCTTGGCCGCTCTCACCACCGAACTGACCAGCAGGGCCAAGCAGAATCGGGGGGATGCCAGGTGGTTCTTCACCCTACCCGTACCCGCATGGGCAGACCCGTCAGCGGTACGCCTCCTCACCGAGGCCGCCGAGGACTACGCCGCCGTGCCCGACCCGCTGCCGGGCCTGGACGCCTCGGTGCGCATCCTCGTGGACGAGATTCGGGAGGTGGCGCGCACGGCGGTGGCCGACGCCGAGCTGGCCGACGCCTGCGGGATCGAGCTGCACAATCCGTTCCTGGACGCCTCCGTTGTCGACGCGGTGCTACGGACTCCGCTCGGCCAGCGCCCCCCGCTGTACGCCTACAAGCCGGTGCTGACCAAGGCGTTCGCCGATGTCCTCCCCACCGAACTGACAGGCCGCATCACGAAGGGCGCGTTCGAGGCGGACCACTACGGCGGACTGCGCGCCGCGCTCCCCGCACTCCTCGCCACCGGGGGCATGAACCTGGCCTCGCTCGGCCTGATCGACGTGAAGGGCTTCCGTGACCAGATGCTCCAGGCCGCCGCCGGGGTACCGGTGCCGCTCGCGCACATCGAGCAGGCCTTGGCTGCCGACGCCTGGTCGCACGCCATCACCCGCGCCCCCGAGCCCATGTGGGTCACCCCCGTCCCCGGAAAGGTGGAGTAGTGGAGCGGTCCGTGGACTTCGGCCACGTGCGGGTCGTCATCGACTACGACACCGGCCGCGTGCGCTGCCTGATCCCCGCGGAGCCCGGCCCGTCGACCCCGCCGAAGGCGAGCTGGGGCAGCACGGAGCACCCCGCCGGCCTCACCGTCCCCCGCGGCACGTGGAGCTCCACCGCAGCCGCAGCCCTCGCCGGCGTCTTGGCGGTGAAAGCGGCGGGCAAGAGAGAGTCCGCCATGCGACGTATCACCGACGCCCTACGCACAGCCACGTCGACAACCACACACCCCGCCACCCCCGAGCAGGCCGAGCGTGCTGTGCTCACCGTGCGCCGCGTCGCCTGGTTCTCCCCCGCCCGAACCGCCTGTCTGGAGGAGTCGGCTGCCGCGGTGCTCCTCCTCGCCCTCCGGCGCCGGTCCGTCGTCTGGTGCCACGGCGTCGCGCCGGATCCCGTACGCCTGCACGCATGGGTCCAGACTGGCGACGGGATCCCCGCAGCCGAACCCCCTTCGACACTTCTCTACACACCTGTCCTGATGATCGGAGACACTCGTGACTGAGCCGACTCTGTGGCTGACCACCAAGATCTGCGGCCTCGGCCCCTACCGCGCCGATCTGGTCGAGACGTACTGGAAGTGGGAGCAGGATCCCACCCTGATGATCGGTTACGGCCGTCAGACCCCCGAGTCCCTGGAGGCCCGCACCGAAGGGATGCAGCACCAGCTTCGCGGCGCCAATACCCGCTTCACCGTCTACGACATGGCCGGCGCCCAGCCCCGCCCCATCGGCGTCACCACCCTGCTGCCCGACGATGCCGTACGCACGGCCGAATTCGTCATCATGCTGTCCCGCGAAGCCCGCGGACGCGGTCTCGGTACCGAAGCCACCCGTCTGACCCTCGATTACGCGTTCCACGTGGCCAACCTGCGGATGGTGTGGCTCAAGGTGCTCGCCCCCAATGTGGCCGGAATCAAGGCGTACGAGCGTGCCGGGTTCCAGCACGCCGGGAAACTGCGTGCAGCCGGGTACTGGCTCGGCCAGGTCTGCGACGACGTGCTGATGGACGCCTTGGCCCAGGACTTCACCGGGCCGTCGTCGGTGATGGCGCTGCTCGGACCGACCGACATCTCATCCACGAGGAGAACGCTCTGAGGGCGTCGAGCTGGACAGTGGGGACGCGGGTCAACGCCAGCCCCGAGGAGTCCGACGGAGTGGTGGTACTGGTCGTACGGTGACCGGTACGGGGTCCCCAGGCAATCGGTGCACCCGCCGCGCTGTACGTACGGGCCGACGACGCCGAGGAAGTGCTCTGCCCTGCGTTCGTAGCGGCGGTGCAGGCGACGGCAGCCGGCCAGCCAGGACACCGTCCGTTCGACCACCCAGCGATGACGGCCCAGTAGGGCAGAAGACTCCATGGAAACGCCCCTGGCCGCGCCGGGTGGGCGCGGGCAGGGGCGGGGTGCCGGGCGGGTCAGCCGGTGTAGATGAGGGTGCGGACGAGGCGGCAGGTGGTGGGGGACGGGGGGTGGACGCCTATGCGGGTGGCGGTGGCGTGGATGGTGTCGTCGTCGGCGGCGGCGGGATGGTAGACGCCCGCGTCGAGCAGGGCGATGGCGAGGCGCATCGCCTTCAGGCGGCGGTTGTGGGTGATGTACCACTCGCGGGGCAGGCCCGCGGGGAGCGGCTGCTTGGCGGACGGCTCGATGCGGGCTGCGGGCAGGGTCGTGAGGGTGGCTACGGCCATCGGCGACCTCCTGGTACGCGGTGCGGGGCCCTCCCCCGGGCCCCTGCGAAGTACCTCCATTCTACTGGCGGGGACTGACAATTCCCCCTGGTGAGTGACGGTTTGGGGTGCTGTGGGCAAGTGGGTCAGACGGGGTCGGCGGTGGCGAGGAGTTCGGTGAGGCGGAGGCCGAAGCGGGCGTCGCAGGGGTGCGGGCGGCCGGTGCGGGCCGCGGTGAGCAGGGCGTCCACGGCGGCGTGCAGGGCATCGGTGGCGCCCGCCCAGGAGGGCAGGGTGGCGCGGCCGTGCTCGCCGAACAGTTCGATGCCGGCGTGTGCGGCCTTGGGCGGGGCGCTGAGGCTCATGCTGGCCGTGGCGGTGGCGCCGGAGGCGTGGCGCAGGACCAGGTGGCGGCCGCCGTCCGGGTCGGTGACGGCGGCGGAGAGGTCCGTCACCTCGCCGAGTACGGGGAGGAGTACGGAGAGCACATGCGGGCCGACGTCCCAGAGGGCGCCCTTGGCGCGGCGCCAGGGGGAGGCCGCGTACTCGCTGCTGGACCCGGCCGCGAAGAGGGAGCCCAGCCAGTGGGCCTGGGCCAGGTACCAGCCGCCGAGCGCGGCCTGCTGCTCGATCCAGGGCGCGGTGTCGGGGGCGAAGCGCAGGGTGCAGAAGACCACCGAGGCGGCGCCGGACCGCTCGGCGGCCTCGGTGACCTCGCGTGCGGCGGCCACGGTGGTGGCCACCGGCTTGTCCAGCAGCAGATGGCGGCCGGCCGCGGCGGCCCGGGCGGCCAGCGGCGCCTGGACGTCCGGCGGCAGGGCGAAGGCGAGCGCGTCGCAGTCGGCGATCAGCGCGTCCACGTCCTCGTAGGCATGGGTGCCATGGGTCGCGGCCAGCTCGGCGGCCGCCTCGGGGCGCCGGCCCCATACGCCGGCGAAGTGCACTCCGGGGTGGGCGGCGAGCACCGGGGCGTGGGTGTGGCCGGCCCACGGACCGGTGCCGAGGAGCCCGATGCGGAGGGGGTGGGAGGGGGAGGGGGAGGTGGGGTGCGTGGTGCTCATGAGGGGCAGTCTGCCCGCGGTGCGTCCGTTCGTACGACAATCGCGCACGGGTGGGTGCCTGGGGCTCCTTTCGGCTGGCCGCCGGGTAACACGGGGTTCATCGTCGGGCAACGGCCGGGAAACGCCCTGTTGCCAGGCTGCGCGCATACCGCTGCACCCGCGAAGGATGAGGTTGTCGTGAGCATCAAGGCCGAGTACATCTGGATCGACGGCACCGAGCCGACCGCCAAGCTGCGCTCCAAGACGAAGATCCTGGCCGCTCCCGTCGACGGTGTGGACGCCCTGCCGATCTGGGGCTTCGACGGCTCCAGTACGAACCAGGCCGAGGGGCACGCCTCGGACCGGGTGCTGCGGCCGGTGTTCTCCTGCCCGGACCCGATCCGCGGCGGCGAGCACCTGCTGGTGCTGTGCGAGGTGCTGAACACGGACCTGACCCCGCATGTCTCGAACACGCGGGCCGCGCTGGCCGAGGTGGCGGAGAGGTTCACCGCGCAGGAGCCGATCTTCGGCATCGAGCAGGAGTACACCTTCTTCGACGGCGAGCGCCCCCTCGGCTTCCCGGCGGGCGGCTTCCCGGCCCCGCAGGGCGGCTACTACTGCGGTGTCGGCGCCGACGAGATCTTCGGCCGGGACGTGGTGGAGGCCCACCTGGAGAACTGCCTCGCCGCCGGCCTCGGGATCTCCGGTATCAACGCCGAGGTCATGCCCGGGCAGTGGGAGTTCCAGGTCGGCCCGCTGGCCCCGCTGGAGGTCTCCGACCAGCTCTGGGTGGCCCGCTGGCTGCTGTACCGCACCGCCGAGGACTTCAAGGTCTCCGCGACCCTCAACCCCAAGCCGGTCAAGGGTGACTGGAACGGCGCCGGGGCGCACACCAACTTCTCCACCCGGGCGATGCGCGAGGGCTACGAGGCGATCATCACCGCCTGCGAGTCGCTGGGCGAGGGCTCCAAGCCGCTGGACCACGTCAAGAACTACGGGGCCGGCATCGACGACCGGCTGACCGGGCTGCACGAGACCGCCCCCTGGAACGAGTACAGCTACGGCGTCTCCGACCGCGGCGCCTCGGTGCGCATCCCCTGGCAGGTCGAGCAGGACGGCAAGGGCTACATCGAGGACCGCCGTCCCAACGCCAACGTCGACCCGTATGTGGTGACCCGGCTGCTGGTGGACACCTGCTGCACGGCGCTGGAGAAGGCCGGGCAGGTCTGAGCCGTGGGGGAAGAGGGGAGGCGTCCGCCGCGCGGGGTGCGCGGTGGGCGCCTTCGCGCTGGGGGACGAGGATGGGCCGGTGCGGGCAAGTCTCCCGGATGGACCGGGGCGCCTTCGCGCTGTAGATCAACGGGCGGACCGGGGCGGACAAGCCGCTTTCGGTCATGGGCGGTTACGGGAGGCCCCGGATCTGGTTCAATAGGTGCCATGGCCAGCATTCAGAGCACCGCGACGGGTCGCAGCGACCTCATGCCGTTCTGGCCTACCCGTCAGCATGACGACTTCGACCGGGTCTGTTGCCGCGCGACGCACGCGCCGGCCTGCTGAGAGACGCCTCGGTCACCTCGCCCCACCCGCCCTTTCCCGTACCGCCGCCCCGCACCCATGGGTCCGCGGTCCGGTCGCCTGGTGGGCCGTCCAACCGCAGGACGCCTTCTCGCCGCCGCGCCACGACGTACTCCCCCGTCCCTCCGCGCCGCGAAAGAGCTGATCTCCATGCCCCAGACCCGTACGCTTCCCGTCCGTTCATCCGCCGCGACCGCTCCCGCCGAGCCCCCGCAGGCCCCCTCCCCCGCCGTCCCGTTCCCCGGGCGCAGACTGCGCGCGGTGGGCCGGGACGAGGCGGTGGAGGCGGTGGACGTCAGCGAGCTGCTGGCACCCGGCGCCACCTGGCTGCCGGCTCCCCCCAACGCCGTACCCGCGCTGCCCGGGCAGCCGCCGATGGTCGGCTATCTGGTGCTGGTCCCGGCCGCCGGGGCCGAGGCGCCCGGTCCCGCCGGCGACCCGGCCGCCGACGGGCCGGTGACCATCGACGGTGAGCGGCGTACCGCCCTGGTGGACGGGCGGGCGCTGGACCTGACGTATCTGGAGTTCGAGCTGCTGGCCCATCTGGTGGCCAACCCGCACCGGGTGCACACCCGCGACCAGCTGGTGACCACGGTGTGGGGGTACGGGCATGTGGGCGACGGGCGGACGGTGGACGTTCATGTCGCCCGGCTGCGCCGGAAGCTGGGCGCCGAGCACCGCCACACCATCCAGACGGTGCGGCGGGTCGGTTACAAGTACACGCCCACCGGACCCGGGGCGGGCGATGCTGCTGATCCACGATATGCAGAAGTACTTCCTGCGCCCCTTCCCGGCCGGCCGCTCCCCGG
>NZ_JBEYXH010000054.1:0-34177 GCF_040644755.1 Streptomyces sp. NPDC046887 | reverse complement strand
GGGAGATCGGGACGCGTTGGCGACGCCTTCCCGCCTCGCGACAGGCCCTGCTCGCCCTGGCCCACCTTCGATGGGGCGATACCTACGCCCAGCTGTGGCTCTGTCCCATGCCCTCGAGGCACTCCGTCTGGTCTAGTTGCCGCGTCGGCTCCAGTCATAGCAGTGACCGTCATCGGTGCGACGAACACCGTCACACCTCTATCGCCGCAGTTCTCATTCGATGTCAAGTCTGAATCCGGCTACCTCACCCCCGAACCCACCGAAGCTGTCGACGCCTTCACCGGGGACCATCCCGTCAAGATCGCCGTCAACGGCTGAGATCAACCGCCTCCACCCATGAAGGACCTGATGTCTTCCTTGCGCTCCCGCGCCGCGGCCGTGTCGACCGGTATCGCCGTCATCGCCGCAGGCACCCTGTCCGCGCTTCCTGCCCAGGCCGTCTCCGGCACCCCCGCCACCCCCAACACCTACGCCTTCACCGCCAAACTCACCATCGGCACCGGTGACACCACACGCGCCTGCACCGGCACCCTGATAGCCGCCGGCTGGATCGCCACCGCCTCCAGTTGCTTCGCCAACGGCACCACACCGCCCGTCACCGGGAAGCCCACCGCCAAGGCCACCGCCACCGTCGGCCGCACGGACCTCACCACCCCCACCGGTGGACACACCAGCGACATCATCCAGATCGTCGTCCACGAACAGCGCGACCTCGTACTGGCCCGCTTGGCCCAGCCCACCACCATCGCCCCCGCCGTCCTGGCCACCGCCCCCGCCGCACCCGGTGACACCCTCAAGACCGCCGGCTACGGACGCACCCGCACCGAGTGGGTGCCCAACACCCTCCACACCGCCGCCTTCACCGCCAACAGCGTCAACCCCACCGACCTCACTCTCACCGCCGCGGGCATGAACGACGCCATCTGCCGTGGCGACGCCGGTGCACCCATCCTCCGGGAGGCAGGCGGCACCACCCAGCTCCTCGGCATCGTCACCAAGTCCAGCCTCACCGGCTGCCTCGGCGAGGCCACCACCCCCAACACCGCCGCCGCCACCCGCGTCGACGACCTCACCCTCGCCTCCGGCCTCACCGCCGGCCGGCAGCTCAAGCCCGGCGGCATGCTCATCGCCGGACCCACCACCCTCACCATGCGCACCGACGGCGACCTCACCCTCACCTCCGCCGCTGGCAAGACCCTCTGGAACACCGGCACCACCGGGAACCCCGGCGCCACCGCACAACTCGACACCACCGGCAACCTGACCGTCCGCACCGCCGACGGCACCACCGCCCTCTGGGAGTCGAAGACCACCGCACCCGGGGGCACCCTCACCCTCACCCCCCGCGGCAACCTCCTCATCCACAACAACCAGCAGCAGTCAGTCTGGTCCTCGGGCACCGCACTGCGGCACGACCACAACGGCGACGGACGCAGCGACGTCGGCGCCTGGTACGCGTTCCCGAACGCGGTGTCAGACGCGCTGTACACCTTCCCCGGGCAGCCGGGCGGGTCCCTGGGTGCGCCGGTGAAGTCGTTCACGTCGTCGGCGGACGACTACAACATGGCGGCGATGAAGTTCGTCTCCGGCGACTTCAACGGTGACGGCCGCGGCGACATGGTCGCGCTGCACGGGTACGGGGACACCAGTGTGAAGGCCTTCCTGTTCCCGGGTCTGGTCGACGGCGGCTTCGGCGCGCCCGTCCAGGCGTGGGCGGCCGCCGCGAGCAGCGAGTACCACATCTCGTACATGACGCCGCAGGCCGGCGATTTCAACGGCGACGGCCGGGACGACATGGCGGTGTGGTTCGCGGATACCGGCATCGGTGCGACCAAGCTGGTCACCTTCACGTCCAAGCCGACCGGCACCTTCAACTCCCCCTTCACCTCGTGGACGGCTCCGGCCGGCTCGTGGCTGCGCTCCAGCACGAAGTTCGTCTCCGGCGACTTCAACGGGGACGGCCGTGAGGAACTGGGCGTGTTCTACAAGCAGGGCGCCCAGGGTGTGAAGGCGTATGTGTTCGACACGCTGGCGAACGGCGGCTTCGGCGCCCCGGGGATGCCCTGGTGGGAGTCCACGGCCTGGAAGTGGGAGCAGGCGCTGCCGCAGGCGGGGGACTTCGACGGTGACGGCCATGACGACGTCCTGGTCTGGTACGCGTACGACGACGGCTCGGACCGTACCTCGACCATGCTGTTCGAGAAGGTGGACGGCAAGGAGCGGTTCGGCTCGGCGACCGTGTCGCTGGACGGGGCCAAGGCCTATGACGTGGCGCGGTTGAAGATGATCACCGGCGATTACGACGGCGACGGCCGGGACGACCTGGCGGTCATGAACCACGCCCAGGACGACTCCGTGCGCATGATCACCTGGACGGCGCGCCCGGACGCCAAGTTCAACGGCGGTCTGGCCGGCTGGTCCTCGAACCCCGGCGCCTGGTCCTTCCCGACGACCAAGCTGCTCGCCGCCTACAACTGATCGTTCGCACCGAGCAGTGGGGGGCGCCTCCGCGAGGCGCCCCCCACTGACGCCCGGCGCCCTGCGCGGCGGGCCGGTCCGGCCTTTCCCCGCACGACTACCTCCCAGGAGTTCTCCATGTCCGACACTTCGACCGGTCTCGACCGGCGCGCTCTGATACGCCTGACGGCCAAGGCGGTCGCGGCGGGCGCCGCGGTCGCCGCCGGCGGGGCGCTCGCCGGGCCGGCTTCCGGTGCCGCGGCGGCTCCCCTGCCTCCGGGCCCCGGCGACCTGTCGGGGATGCCCCGGGCGCTGGCGCTGAGCGTGCCGCGGGGAGTGGGCGGGGAGGCGCCGCTGCCGCCGCCGCCCGAGCAGTTGGCGGACGGTCGGGTGTCGCCGCCCAGCGGCCGCGTCCCGTACGCGCGCAGTGCGCCCGGTTCGCGTGCGGCGGCGGCCGTCGACGTACCGACGACCCTGCCGTTCGAGTTCAACCGCGGGGGCTACCGGATCCTGCCCGGTCTCCCGGAGGCCCTGCGGCCTTGGCGCAACCGGCCCAAGTCCTGGAAGGACGTCAGCCCCGACACCGCCACCCAGTTCCTGGACTCCGAGGGCGTCGTGCAGTTCCGCGCGGCCAGGGACCAGCCCGGCTACGACCACCCCGTGATGCAGATCCAGTTCGGGCTCGGCTGCGTCGCGAGCTACCGCACCGAGGCGGACGCGCACCGCAGGTCGGTGTTCCTGCTCCGCGCCGAGGCGCAGGCCAAGCGGCTGATCGATCGCCGGGTGGAGGCGCGCGGGGCCTGGTACTTCCCCTACCCGTTCGACTGGCGGAACGACAAGCACCCAGGGGTCGCCTACCGGGCCCCGTGGTACTCCGGGATGGCGCAGGGCGAGGCGATCAGCCTCTTCACGCAGCTCGCCCAGCTCGACGGGGTCGACGCGCAGCGGCGGACGCTGTACCTCCAAGCGGCCGACGCCGCCTTCGCCTCCCTGTTGCGAGGCGACGACGGGTCTCCGTGGGCCGTACACAAGGACGCGTCCGACTACCTCTGGATCCAGGAGTACCCGGGCTCCTCCCCCGGCACCGGGGACTTCACCTACAACGGCATGATCTTCGCCATGCTCGGACTGTGGGACTACCACACGGCCACCGGCAACGAGCTGGCGGCCCAGCTGTACGACGGCGGTTGCACCACCATGGCCCGCTACTTCCCGCTGCTGCGCAACACCCGCTGGGCCTCCTACTACTGCCAGACGCACCGGGTCCCCACCCCCAGCTACCAGCACCACCACATCGACCTGTTCCACCAGTTGCACTGGCACACCGCCAGCGCCGACTTCGCCGCCCACATGGACACCCTGGTCGACGACTTCCCCGGCCCGATCGGGGAGGGAGGAGGGAACATCGCCTTCGCAGCGGGCACCCACACCCTGTACCGGCTGGAC
Organism: Streptomyces sp. NPDC046887; assembly: GCF_040644755.1. Lineage (NCBI taxonomy): Bacteria > Bacillati > Actinomycetota > Actinomycetes > Kitasatosporales > Streptomycetaceae > Streptomyces > Streptomyces sp. NPDC046887. Next base: position 30,274 of record NZ_JBEYXH010000054.1, on the reverse strand, counting down.
ACCGCCGCCGACGGGGCCTGGTCCGCCGCCAAGCAGGACGCCCAGCTGGAGGTGAAGAAGGTCACCTTCGCCAGGGCGACCCAGGCGCCGACCACCATGCGCCGCCGCATCCAGGACCGGGGCATCTACTACCTCATCAGCGGCGGCGCGTACGACGGCTGGTGGGTCGGGGAGGCGTGGCCGACCGCGTTCCTGCGCGGTGAGTACCTGACCTACGGCTACCACCACCAGCGGACGATCACCTTCCCCGGCGGCAACCAGGAGGTGGACGTCTACCGCTTCACCGAGAACGGCTCCGACGCCTCCATCCGCACCGTCTCCTTCCCCACTCCCTCCAACGCCCCGACGAACGTCCGCGCCGTCGTCAACGGGCGGCCCATGTTCCGGATCACCGCAGGCAGCCTCGCCGGCTACTGGGTTCCGGCGACCAGCGTCACGGCCGACAACCGGCCCGGCTCCCGGTCCGCGTAGACGGGCGCCGCGGCCGGCCGCCCGCGAGCGACCGCGCGGGCGGGCGGCCGGCTCGATCAGGTTTCCGGGTGCCGGTCACGCGTCTTGGTCCCGCACCCCGCGACAGCCGGTGTGACCTGCGTCAAGTCCGTTACCGGCCAGCTCGGGCAGCCGCATTCACGCCGACTACGGAACTCACCCACCTTTCACCTACGATCCACATTCCACACTGTTCACGCCCATGGGGGGTACACAGCCATGCCCGGTAAGAGACGCGCCGCCGTCGGCCGCAGACGGTTCATACGCCTGGCGGGAGGCACCGTCGCCGGAGGTGCCGTCGTCGGCGGCGGGGCGTTCACCGCGATGGCGACCGGAGTCTTCGACGACCCGGTGACCGACCCGTACGCCAGGATGCCGCGTTCGCTCGCGCTCAGCCTGCCCGGCGGACCCGGTGCGGACCCGGGCGTACCGCTGCCGCCGCTGCCCGACCCCCTGAACGAGGGCACGGCGTCCATACCGGACACGCCCCCGCGCATCCCGTACAGCGAGAACATGCCCAACTCCCGTGCCGGGGTGGATGTTCCGACCACGCTGCCGTTCGAGTTCAAGACCAGCGGCTTCAAGATCGTGTCCGACCTTCCGGAGTCGCTGCGACCCTGGCGGAACCGGCCGACGAGCTGGGCGAACGTCACTCCGCCGGTCACCGACAAGTACCACCTGAACGCCCAGGGTGTGTACATGTACTACAAGCCCGTCGGCACGAGCACCAAGCCGGGCCCGGTGGGCTACGACCACCCGGTGGGGCAGATCCAGTTCGGCCTCGGCTGCATATCGAGCTACCGGACCGAGAAGGACGCCACCAAGAAGGCCCTGTTCCTCAAGCGGGCCAAGGACCAGGCGAACCGCCTGATCACCAAACGGGTCGTGACGCGCGGCGCGTGGTACTTCCCGTACCCGTGGGACTACACGCACACCGAGCACGGCGGTGTCTCCTACAAGGCCCCCTGGTACTCGGGCATGTCCCAGGGCGAGGCCATCAGCCTCTTCGCCCAGTTGGCCGGGCTGGACGGGATCACCGAGCAGGAGCGCACGCTCTACACCAACGCCGCCAACGGGGCCTTCGCCTCGCTGCTGCGCGGAGACAACGGCTACCCGTGGGTGGTGAACAAGGACAAGGCCGGGTACCTCTGGATCCAGGAGTACCCGTTCAAGTCGCCGGGCACCGGCGACTACACGTACAACGGCATGGTCTTCGCCATGTTCGGCCTGTGGGACTACTACCTGCTCACCGGCAACGAGCTGGCGGCCAAGCTGTACGACGGCGCCTGCACCACCATGACCCGGTACTTCTCGCTGCTGCGCAACCCCCGGTGGTTCTCGTTCTACTGCCAGACCCACCGCATCCCCGCGACGACGTACCACCACCACCACATCACGCTGTGGACCCAGCTGCACTGGCACACCAACAGCCCCGTGTTCGCCAACCAGTTGGACGCCCTGATCGACGACTTCCCGTCGCCAGTGCTCCCGGCGGGCGCGAAGATCGCGATCGGCAGCGGTACGCACACGCTGTACACGATCGACGCCGCGGCGGACGGCAGCTACTACCACGACAAGAAGACCGGCAAGGGCCAGGACAAGATCCTGTCCTCCAAGAAGGTCAACTTCGCCCGGGCCACCCAGGCCCCGGTCAACCAGCGGCGCCGCATCAAGGGCGCGGGCATCTGGTACCGGATCTCCGAGGGCGCCTACAAGGGCATGTGGATCGGCGAGGCGTGGCCGAACGTCTTCCTGCGCGGTGAGTACGTGGTGACCACCTACCGGATCCCGCGCACACTCACCGTCGCGGCCAACGCGGCCGTCACGGCGTACAAGTTCGGTGCGGACGGCGTGACCGGCACGACCATGCCGCTGGGGTCGGGCAGCGAGCAGTCCTTCACCTTCGACCGACGAGCGGTCGTCAACGGCCGTGCGATGTGCCGGATCTCGGCGGGCGCGATGGCCGGGCACTGGGTGCCGGCGAACCAGGTCATCACCGACGGCCGCGTCTGACGCCTGCCGACTGACCGGCGACGGCCGCGTCTGGCGACCGGCGGCCGTATCCGACCGGATCGACGGACGAGACCGGCCGACGACGCTCGCGGTCCATGGGAAGATCTCCAACCGGAGAGTCCCTGGACCGCGGGCGTCCGGCCGTACCCGCGCCGTGCGCACTTCGCCGGCTTTCCGGCACGGCACAGCTCGGCATGGCGCCAACACCGCACCGGGATCAAGGGAGTACGCAGATGGCCACGCATTCCTTCTCTGCCGCGCCGCGTCGGGACGCGGCCCGTGGCCGCCTCCGGGCCTGGGCGGTGCTGCCGCTCGCGCTGGCCTGTCTGGCGGCGACCGGTGGCTCCTCTTGGGAGAGCACCCATGCCGGCGACCCTCGCCCCGGGCACGCGCTGGCCGGGGGCCTCGAACACAACGAGCTGGGATACGTCCACGCCGTCAAGGGCCAGGTCTTCTGGTTCGCACTGCCCTCCCCGTACAACCGATCGAGCCGGGACGTGGAGATCACCGGCGGGGAGATCGTCGACCTGCCGGCCGGGCTGAAGGCCGTGGGGTACGGGGTGTTCGACCTTCGGGACATGGGCGGCACTCCGCTCATGGCCATCGAGGGGAAGCCCCATACGCCCGACTTCGCGCGGCTCACGGACTACTCCGACGGGTTCACGGCGAAGCCCGGGGCCTACGGCAACCACGTCCCGATGGTGCGCCTCCTCGTCACCGGCGAGGTGACCGAGGACGTCGACGTCTGCAGGTACACCTACCGCCAGGGCGGTCTGCGCTACAGCCAGCTCGTCGGGTGCGGGCTGGTGCTGCGCCTGGAGAAGTGACGGCAGGTGGTGACGAGGGGCGCCGTTTTCGCGCCGGTCGTACGAGGCGTAACGGGCGCTACAACCCCGGCCCCGCGAGGCCGGCGAGCACGCCATAGGCGACCGGGATGGCGTACGGGGCGAGTGCGAGCGTGGCCGGGCGCGGGCGGAGCCGCTCGATCAGGGCGGCGGTGAGGATGGCGAAGACGACCGCGAAGAGGACGGTGTCGTAGAGCTCCAGGGCGTCCCAACCGTGTGCGGCCAGGGTGGTGGCGATCATGGCGGCGCCGAAGAACCCGGCCGCCGAGAAGGCCTCGTCGGTACGGAGGACCGGGCGGCGGCCCCGTATCGCAGGCCCGGTCGGTCCCGCAGGCCCCGTCGGCCCCGCAGGCCCCGTCGGCCCCGCCGGGTCCGGCTGCCCGGGCGGCGCCGGGCTGCGGCTGCCGTCCCGCAGACCCTGCCGCAGCAGGGCGGTCAGGACGGCGAGGTCCAGCACCGTCGCGACGACGAACGAGACCTTGAAGAACATGTCCACGGTGTGCTCCTCCAGCTCCTCTCCCCCGGAGAGAAGGACGTCCGCCGTGGGGCGAGGGGTTGCCCACGTGCCCAGCGTCACGTCACCGGCGCCCGCCGGGCCATGGACAGCGTCGACAACCGGCCGGTAACTTGTATGGCTGACTGAGCAAGCGCTTAGACATGGCCGTGAGCGACGCGCCGTGACCGACCGGGACCAAGGAGGCCGTCCGTGCGCCGGACCGTATTCAACGAGGACCACGAGGCGTTCCGGGAGACCATCCGGGACTTCATCGAGACCGAGGTCGTCCCCGTCTACGACGACTGGTTCGCCGCCGGGCAGGCGCCGCGCGACTTCTACCTCAAGCTCGGTGAGCTGGGCCTGTTCGGCATCAACGTGCCGGAGGAGTTCGGCGGCGCCGGGCTGGACACCCACAAGTTCGAGGCCGTGCTCTACGAGGAGACCGCCCGCGCGGGCGTGCAGTTCGGCGGGTCCGGGGTGCATGTGCTGCTGGCGCTGCCGTACCTCAAGCTGCTCGCCGACGACGAGCAGAAGAAGCGCTTCCTGCCGAAGTTCACCACCGGTGAGGAGATGTGGGCGCTGGCGATGACCGAGCCGGGCACCGGCTCCGACCTCGCGGGCATGAAGACCACCGCCAAGCTGTCCGAGGACGGCACCCACTACCTGCTCAACGGTGCCAAGACCTTCATCACCGGTGGCGTCCACGCCGACCGGGTCATCGTCTGCGCCCGGACTGCCGCGCCCACCGCCGAGGACCGCCGCTTCGGCATCTCGCTGTTCGCGGTGGACGCCAAGTCCGCCGGGTACTCCATCGGCCGCAAGCTGGACAAGCTCGGCCTGCGCACCTCCGACACCGCCGAGCTGGCGTTCGTCGATGTGAAGGTGCCGGTCGAGGACCTGCTCGGCGAGGAGAACAAAGGCTTCCACTACCTCGGCCAGAACCTGCCCTCCGAGCGCTGGGGCATCGCCTTCGGCGCGTACGCGCAGGCCAAGGCGGCCGTCCGGTTCGCCCAGCAGTACGTCACCGAGCGCACCGTGTTCGGCAAGACGGTGGCCTCCTTCCAGAACACCAAGTTCGAGCTGGCCGCCTGCCAGGCCGAGGTGGACGCCGCCGAGGCGGTCGCCGACCGCGCCCTGGAGGCCCTGGACGCGGGCGAGCTGAGCGCCGCCGAGGCCGCCTCCGCCAAGCTGTTCTGCACCGAGGTCGCCCACCGGGTGATCGACCGCTGCCTCCAGCTGCACGGCGGCTACGGCTATATGAACGAGTACCCGATCGCCCGTCTGTACGCGGACAACCGGGTCAACCGCATCTACGGCGGCACCAGCGAGGTCATGAAGTCGATCATCGCCAAGTCGATGGGGCTGTAGGGCCACCGATGTCCGATCTGGGGCCGGGGCCGGAAGCACTGGAGGACCTGCTGGACCTGCTCGATCTGGAGCGGGTCGAGCAGGACATCTTCCGCGGCCGGTCCCGGTCGGCGATCATCCCCCGGGTCTTCGGCGGGCAGGTCGCCGCCCAGGCGCTGGTCGCCGCGGGCCGGACCGTGCCCGCCGACCGGGCAGCGCACTCGCTGCACTCCTACTTCCTGCGCACCGGCGACCCGGACGCGCCGATCGTCTACACCGTGGACCGCATCCGGGACGGCCGCTCGTTCACCACCCGCCGGGTGGTCGCCGTCCAGCACGGCCGGCCGATCTTCCATCTCTCGGCCTCCTTCCAGGCGTACGAGGAGGGCATGGAGCACCAGTCCGCCATGCCCGCCGCCCCGGACCCGGAGACCCTGCCCACCGCCGCCGAGCTGCTGCCCCGGTACGCGGACGTCTTCGCCGGGCCGGACACCGTGGACCGGCTGCTGGAGGCGCGGGCCGCGGTGGACCTGCGGTATGTGGACGAGCCGCCGTTCGGCACCGCGGGCACCCCGCGCGAGCCGCGCTCCCAGGTGTGGTTCAGGGCGGCGGGGAAGCTCACCGACGATCCGCTGCTGCATGTCTGCCTGGCAACGTACGTCTCCGATATGACGCTGCTGGACTCGGTGCTGCTGGCGCACGGGCGCGGCGGCTGGACCGTCGGCGACGTGGTGGGCGCCTCGCTGGACCACGCGATGTGGTTCCACCGGCCGTTCCGGGCCGACGAGTGGCTGCTGTACGACCAGGAGTCGCCGTCCTCCTCCGGCGGGCGCGGCCTCGGCCAGGCCCGGATCTGGACCCAGGACGGCCGCCTGGCGATCTCCGTCATCCAGGAGGGTGTCGTCCGCGTGCCGAGGTGAGGCCTCGGCGACGCCGTTTGCGCCGGGGTGACGCGGACACTCGTGGCCGGGTGAGCCGAGACGCGAGCCCGGGAGGTAGCGGCGACATGAGTGATGACGGGTACCGAGGGGGCGGGGTGCGGCGGGCCGCGCTGGTCGGGGCGGCGAGCGGGTTGCGCAGCCAGGCGGGGCTGGCCGGGGTGGCGCTGACCGCCCGTCCGGACGATCCGGCCGGATCGCTGCTGGCCCACCGGTGGGGCCGGATCGGCGCGCTGGTGGGCGCGGTCGGCGAGGCGGTGGGCGACAAGCTGCCGCAGACCCCGAGCAGGCTGAGCGCCCAGGGACTGCTCCCCCGGCTGCTGCTGGGCGGGGTGACCGGCTGGGCGCTGGCGGCGCGGGAGCAGACGCGGGGCGCGGGCGGCGGGACGCATGAGGAGGCGTACCAGTACGCGGCCGACGGCGAGGAGCTGACCCGCTCGGCCCCGGACGCCGCCCCGGCGCTGATCGGCGCGGCGGTGGGCGTGGCGGCAGCGGCGGCGGCCTCGTTCGCCGGGGCGCGCTGGCGGCGGATCGCCGCCGATCGGAACTGGCCGGACTGGCCGTTCGCGCTGGTGGAGGACGCGGTGACGGCGGCGGTGGTGTACGCGGCGGTGGGTCGGCCGGATGGTCGGCGCCGGGCCGGGGCGGGTGACCCCTGGCGCGAGGAGACGCTGTACGAGGGCTCGTACGCCGCGCGTGAGGTGGACGCGGACATCCGCCCGGACGCGTACCACCAGCCGGGCGGCTGACCCGTACCGCTGAAGGACCGGTGAACGTCAGGACGTGCTCGATCAGCCGGTCAGCCCGGCCGCGTCCAGCAGATAGGCGGCGAGCGGCTCGTAGTGGCGCGGGTCGGGCACGTTGTCGTCCAGCGGGATGGCGACCTGCAGGGTGCCCTCGGCCTCGCCCAGGAAGAGGGCGGGGTCGTTGCAGTCGGCGTAGCCGAGGGAGTCGATGCCCCGCTGGGCCGCGCGACCGGCCCAGCCGTGGTCGGCGACCACCAGGTCCGGCGGGGTGTCCAGCCGGTCGAGGATGGCGTTCATCGGCTCGGGCGAGTGGGTGTGCCAGAGGCTGGCCCCGCGCCCGAACACGGCCACGTCGGCGAACTGCACCACGTACCCCTCGTCGGCGGTGAGCCCGCCGGGGATGCGGACGATGTCGCAGCCCGCGGCCCGCAGCGCGGCGGCGGTGGAGCTGTGCAGGTCCAGCAGGGCGCCGGGGTGTCCGGTGGCGAACAGCACCCGCTGCCGGTCCTCGGCGGCCTTGGCGAGCCGGGCGGCCATCCGGTCGAGCCCGGCCACGGTCAGCTCCGGGTCGATGGTGTCCTGGCCCATCCGGTGGGCGGGGTCGTCGTTCACCCCGCACCGCTCGGCCATCACCGCGAGCACGTCCTGCTCGTCGGTCCAGCGGTCGCCCAGTTCCAGCCCCAGCCAGTAGTGGCGGTCGCCGTTGGCCAGCTTGCGGTAGTGGGAGAGGTTGTTGTCGCGCGGCGTGGCGACATTCCCGGCGATCCGGCTGCGGACGAGGTGGTCGAGAAGGGCGGCGCGGCTGGGTATGGACATGGCCCCATTGTGCCGCCCGCCACGCGCCGTGGCCGAACCGTTCCGGCCGGTGGACGTGTCGGCACCACCGTGCCGGGTCCGGGCTACTCGGGCAGCAGCTCGCGCAGCCCGGCCTGGAACTCGGCGCACTCCAGGATGGCGTCCGACGGGCAGGTCAGGGCGTGTGCGAGGCGGTCGCGGACCTGCCGCAGGGCGGCCATCCGGTCGTCCAGCTCCTGGATCTTCCCGGCCACCCGGGCCCGGGCCCGCTCCGGGTCCCCGGCGAGCACCTCGGCCAGCTCGGTGAGCGAGAAACCGGTGGCGCGGGCGTTGAGGATCAGGGCGATCCGGTCGATCGCGGAGGGCGCGTAGGTACGGCGCTGGCCGCGGCGTCCGGCGGGTTCCAGCAGGCCCAGCCGCTCGTAGTAGCGCAGCGCGGAGGGCGCCACCCCGGTGCGCCGGGCGACCTCGGTGATGTCCAGCAGTGCGCGCTCGTCCGGTGCGCGATCGTCCAGGTCCATGGCCCTCACCTCGGCGGCTTGCGTTGAAGCCGGGTTCAACTGGCAGCGTAACGGCACTCGGAAAGCCGCATCGGAGGTATCCCCCATGGCACCGAACACCGCCCACCGCCTCGGCCTGGTCGCGATCGCCGCGCTGGCGGCCGTGCGGCAGCCGGTCCGCACCACCGACCCGTTCGCCGCCGTCCAGGCGGAGACCCGGCGGCACCGTCGTCGGCACGGCTGCGGGGCGGTGACCTACGGGGACGGCTCGCTGCCCGCGGTGATCGCCGCGGCGACCGGGGCCCGCCGGATCGTGGAGGTGGGCACCGCACTGGGCTACACCGCCCTGTGCATGGCGCAGGCCGCCCCGGACGCCCGGGTGGAGACGGTCGAGTCGGACGAGGAGCATGTACGGCTGGCCCGGGCCGCCATCGCCGCGCACGCCGACCCCTCGGTGGCCGAGCGGATCACCGTACGGCCGGGACGGGCCGAGCGGGTGCTGCGCGAACTGCCGGGGGGCGGCTACGACCTGGCGTTCTTCGACGGCTTCACCCCGACGGGTGAGCTGGTCGCCGCCCTGCACCGGCTGCTGCGGCCGGGCGGCTCCCTGCTGGTCGGCAATCTGGTGCTCGGCCCGGAACCGGCCGTCTCGGTCCATCTCTCCGATCCGGACCGCTGGCAGAGCCACGCCTTCGGGGAGACGGCCCTGTGTGTGAAGCGGTGAACCGGTGAGCGGCTTCTCAGCCCTCCCCGCGGAAGGCGTCCACCGCCCGGTCCAGCCGGTGCCGGGCCGGGGTGGTGCGCCAGTTCCGCCACCACTGATGGAGGCGCCCCAGCGCGTAGCCGGCCGCGACGGGCGCCACCCCCCAGACGTACTCCGCGTACTCCCGCACCTGCTGCATCAGCGGCCTCCAGCCGTCGGTGTCCTCCCGGCACCCCGAGCGGGAGCACCGGCCGGACTCCAGCCTGGGGGCGGGGCGCGGTCCCGCCCGGTACACGGCCGGCGGATCTGCGGTACGGCTCTGAGCTGCGGGTTTCCGGCGACCGGCAGCGGGCCGGTAGAGCGGTGGTACGGCCTTCGGCGAATCGGCACCCCGGGCTCGGGCACTGCACTAGCCTCCGACGGAGGGAAGCGGAGGGGACCCGGAAGGGAAGGAGGCGCCCGTGCCGTCCGAGGACTTCGACGCAGCGCGACTGCGGGAGCTGGACCGCCTCGCGGACCGCGGTGCGGCGCCCGCCGAGATCGAGGGCTGCCCCGCCCTGCTGGGGTGGCTGCCGGGCGCACGGGTACCGCAGCCGGACACCCCGGCGCGGCGGGCCCGGGCGGTGTACGCGCTGTTCCGCGAGGTGGTGGCGGCGGCGCAGGCCGGGCACCAGGCGGACGGCGGCGACACGGGCGCGCGGGAGACCCTGGCGGTGGGCGCGCTGTTCGGGCTGGTGACCTGGGGGCCGGGCGAGCGCCCCGACCCGGACCGCGCCTCCTCCGCCAATCTGACGGTCCGGCGGGCGCTGGCGGGCAGCTGGCTGTCGCCGCCGATCGCGGCGGAGACCTTACGCCGCCCCCGTACCAAGCAGCGGTTGCTGACCGCCTTCCGGCACACCCTGGACGACCACATCCCGGACGGCCGGGCGCCGCATGGACATCCGGGCACGGAACCGGCCCGGCGGCGTTGGCCGGTGGCGGCCACCGCGGCCGTACTGCTGGTCGTGGCGGCGGGGTACGGGCTGTACGCCTGGGGGCCCTGGCACCGGGAGCAGCCGTCCACGTCCGCCCAGGGCAGCGCCAGGGTCAAGGACCGCGGGGTGGACGAGGAGAACACGGCCAGCGCGGGGGCGCCGGTCAAGGTGGTGTCGGTGACGCGGGTGCCCCTCGACGAGGCGAGCTGGGTCTTCCCGGACGCCCGCGACTTCTCCGCCGCCGAGCTGGCCGAGATCGGCGACACCGGGGACATGCGCCGGTACGACGCCTGGTTCCTGGAGCGCGACGCGGTGCCGGTGAACGCCCGCGAGGACCGGATCGTGCTCCAGGGCGACTCCACCCGCACGGTACGGGTGACGGACCTGGTCGTCGACAAGAAGTGCGGCCCGCCCCTCACCGGGACCTTCTTCGAGAACCCCAGCGCGGGCCAGGACACCTCCGTCGTGCTCACCGCCGATCTGGACGAGCCGGTCGCCGACGTCCGCAGTACCCGCCCGGGCGGGGAGGAGGCGCGCTACTTCGCGGGGCACTCCCTCACCCTGAAGCCGGGGGAGCAGGAGGTGGTGGTGGTCCGGGCCTCCACCACCCGGTTCTCCTGCGCGTACAACCTGGACTTCACGATCGTGGACGGCGACGAGAACCTGGTCCAGACGGTGAAGGACCACGGCCGGCCGTTCCGGGTCTCGGCCGATGCGTACGACGAGGAGAAGACCCACCCGTACGACGCCTACCAGCGGGTGTACGTCGGCGGGGTGGCCTCGGCCGCCCGGCTGTGCGGCGACGGCACCTTCGCACCGCTGGACCCCGGCACGTTCACCGCGTCACCCGACAGCTGCCCCTGACCCCGCCGGTCCCGCCCTCACTCCCCCAGCGCCCCCAGCGTCCCGTGGGCCAGGCGCCGCAGCAGGGCCTCCATCTCACCGCGGCCGAGCGGGCCGATGTGCGGGGTGGAGTTGAGCAGCCCGAAGACGGCGTGCACGGCGGCCCGGATCTCCGGTTCGGGCGGGGCCGGGTAGAGCTCGCGGACGACGGCGACCCACACCTCCACGTACTGCCGCTGGAGCTGGCGGACCCTGCGCCGGTCGGCGTCCCGGAGGCGGTCCAGCTCGCGGTCGTGCAGGGTGATCAGAGGGCGGTCGTCGAGGGCGAAGTCGATATGGCCGTCGATGAGCGCGCCGAGCAGCGCCTCGGGGTCTCCGGCCGCCTCCGCGACCCGCTGCCGCCCGCCGTCGAGGAGGCGCTCGCTGATGCCGACCAGCAGCTCGGCGAGCATGGCGTCCTTGCCGGGGAAGTGCCGGTACAGCCCGGGTCCGCTGATGCCGACCGCCGCCCCTATCTCGTCCACGCCGACGCCGTGGAAGCCGCGCTCGGCGAAGAGGCGGGCGGCCTCGCGCAGGATCTGCTCGCGGCGGGTGGGGGCGTCGGTCCTGGTGGTCATGGGGAGATTCTAGACAGCGGCGTTAGCGCTCGTTAACCTGAGCGCGGAGTTAACGTTAACTAACACCGGCAGGCGTACGGGCAAGGGGGCTCGACACGATGCGACAGGCAGCGGCGGCGGCGACCGGACGGGCGCCGGGCATGGGCGCGTCCCAAGCGCCCGTCCTCGGCAGCGCGGCGGACCCGAACGGGGCCGCCTGGGCGGCGAACGAGGCGGCCCACCGGGAGCTCGCCGACGAGCTGCGGGGCAGGCTGGCGGCGGCCCGGCTGGGCGGCGGCGAGCGGGCCCGGGCCCGGCACACCGCGCGCGGCAAGCTGCTGCCGCGCGACCGGGTGGACACCCTGCTCGACCCCGGCTCGCCGTTCCTGGAGCTGGCGCCGCTGGCGGCGAACGGGCTGTACGACGACCAGGCCCCGGCCGCCGGGGTGATCGCGGGCATCGGCCGGGTCTCCGGTCGCGAGGTGGTGGTGGTCGCCAACGACGCCACCGTCAAGGGCGGCACCTACTACCCGATGACCGTCAAGAAGCATCTGCGCGCCCAGGAGGTGGCGCTGGAGAACCGCCTCCCCTGCGTCTACCTGGTCGACTCGGGCGGGGCGTTCCTGCCCAAGCAGGACGAGGTCTTCCCGGACCGGGAGCACTTCGGGCGGATCTTCTACAACCAGGCCCGGATGTCCGGCGCGGGCATCCCGCAGATCGCGGCCGTGCTCGGCTCCTGCACCGCCGGTGGGGCGTATGTCCCGGCGATGAGCGACGAGGCCGTGATCGTCCGGAACCAGGGGACCATCTTCCTGGGCGGCCCGCCGCTGGTGAAGGCGGCCACCGGCGAGGTGGTCACCGCCGAGCAGCTGGGCGGCGGCGAGGTGCACGCGCGGATCTCCGGGGTGACCGACCACCTCGCCGAGGACGACGCCCACGCGCTGCGGATCGTGCGGAACATCGTGGCCACCCTGCCCGGCCGCGGCCCGCTGCCCTGGGCGGTGGAGCCGGTGGAGCCGCCCGCGGTGGACCCGGCCGGGCTGTACGGGGCGGTGCCGGTGGACTCCCGCACCCCCTATGACGCCCGCGAGATCATCGCGCGCATGACCGACGGCTCCCGCTTCCAGGAGTTCAAGGCCGAGTTCGGGCAGACCCTGGTCACCGGCTTCGCCCGGATCCACGGCCACCCGGTCGGGATCATCGCCAACAACGGCATCCTGTTCGCCGAGTCCGCGCAGAAGGGCGCGCACTTCATCGAGCTGTGCGACCAGCGCGGCATCCCGCTCCTCTTCCTCCAGAACATCTCCGGCTTCATGGTCGGCAAGGACTACGAGCACGGCGGGATCGCCAAGCACGGTGCCAAGATGGTCACCGCGGTCGCCTGCGCCCGGGTGCCCAAGCTGACCGTGGTGGTCGGCGGCTCCTACGGCGCGGGCAACTACTCGATGTGCGGCCGGGCGTACTCCCCCCGGTTCCTGTGGATGTGGCCCAACGCCAAGATCTCCGTGATGGGCGGCGAGCAGGCCGCCTCGGTCCTCGCCACCGTCAAGCGCGACCAGCTCGGAGACGACTGGAGCGCGGAGGACGAGGAGGGCTTCAAGGCCCCCATCCGCGCCCAGTACGAGGAGCAGGGCAGCGCCTACTACGCCACCGCCCGGCTCTGGGACGACGGGGTGATCGACCCGCTGGAGACCCGGCAGGTGCTGGGCCTGGCCCTGACCGCCTGTGCCAACGCCCCGCTCGGCGACGCCGGCTTCGGCGTCTTCCGGATGTGAGGCGGCCATGACCCATCACCAGAAGCCATGACCCATCACATGAAGCCATGACCAATTCAACTGCGAGGACGGGCATGTTCGACACGGTCCTGGTCGCCAACCGCGGCGAGATCGCCGTCCGGGTGATCCGCACCCTGCGGGCGCTCGGCATCCGCTCGGTGGCGGTCTTCAGCGACGCCGACGCGGACGCCCGGCACGTACGGGAGGCGGACACCGCGGTCCGGATCGGGCCGCCGCCCGCCGGGGAGAGCTATCTGCGCGCCGACCGACTGCTGGCGGCCGCCGCCGCGACCGGCGCCCAGGCCGTCCACCCCGGGTACGGCTTCCTGGCCGAGAACGCCGCCTTCGCGCGGGCCTGCGAGGAGGCCGGGCTGGTCTTCATCGGGCCGCCCGCCGACGCCATCGCGCTGATGGGCGACAAGATCCGCGCCAAGGAGACCGTCAAGGCCGCCGGGGTGCCGGTGGTGCCCGGCTCCTCCGGCAGCGGGCTGAGCGACGCCGAACTGGCCGCCGCCGCCCGGGAGATCGGTATGCCGGTGCTGCTGAAGCCCTCGGCGGGCGGCGGCGGCAAGGGCATGCGGCTGGTACGCGAGGAGGCCGCGCTCGCGGACGAGATCGCCGCCGCCCGGCGCGAGGCCCGCGCCTCCTTCGGCGATGACACCCTGCTGGTGGAGCGGTGGATCGACCGCCCCCGGCATATCGAGATCCAGGTGCTGGCCGACGGGCACGGCAACGTCATCCACCTCGGTGAGCGGGAGTGCTCGCTCCAGCGCCGCCACCAGAAGATCATCGAGGAGGCGCCCTCGGTCCTGCTGGACGAGGAGACCCGGGCGGCGATGGGCGAGGCGGCCGTGCAGGCGGCCCGCTCCTGCGGCTACCGGGGCGCGGGCACGGTGGAGTTCATCGTCCCGGGCACCGACCCTTCCGCGTACTACTTCATGGAGATGAACACCCGGCTCCAGGTGGAGCACCCGGTGACCGAGCTGGTCACCGGCCTCGACCTGGTCGAGTGGCAGCTGCGGGTGGCCGCCGGGGAGAAGCTCGGCCTGGGCCAGCAGGACGTCCGGCTCACCGGCCACTCCATCGAGGCCCGCCTCTGCGCCGAAGACCCCGCCCGCGGCTTCCTGCCCTCCGGCGGTACGGTCCTCGCCCTGCACGAGCCGTCCGGCGACGGCGTCCGCACCGACTCCGGGCTGAGCGAGGGCACCGAGGTCTCCAGCCTCTACGACCCGATGCTCGCCAAGGTCATCGTGCACGCCGCCGACCGGCCCTCCGCGCTGCGCAAGCTGCGGGCCGCGCTGGCCGACACGGTCACCCTCGGCGTACCGACCAACGCCGGTTTCCTGCGGCGGCTGCTGGCCCACCCGGATGTGGTCTCCGGCGACCTGGACACCGGTCTGGTGGAGCGGGAGGCCGACGGGCTGGTGCCGGACGGGGTGCCGGACGCGGTGTACGAGGCGGCCGCGGCGGTACGCGAGGAGGCGCTGCGCCCCGAGCCGGACGCGGGCGGCTGGACGGACCCGTTCTCGGTGCCGAGCGGCTGGCGCCTCGGCGGCGAGGCCGCCCCGGTCACCCACTGGCTGCGGGTGCCCGGTCTCGACCCGGTGGCCCACCGCTCCCGCGCCCGCACCGCCCGGGTCACCCCGGACGCGGTGACGGTGGAGGTCGACGGGGTCACCCACACCTTCCACCGGGCGGGCGGCTGGCTCGGCCGGGACGGCGACAGCTGGCAGGTCACGGACCACGACCCGGTGGCTGCCTCGCTGGGCGCGAGCGCGCACGCGGGCGCCGACTCGCTGACCGCGCCCATGCCGGGCACGGTCACCGTGGTGAAGGTCGGCGTGGGCGACGAGGTCACCGCCGGGCAGGGGCTGCTGGTGGTGGAGGCGATGAAGATGGAGCACGTCATCTCCGCCCCGCACGACGGCACGGTCGCCGAGCTGGACGTCACCCCGGGCACGGCGGTCGCCATGGACCAGGTGCTGGCGGTGGTGATGCCCCACCCGGCGGCCGGCGGCGACGCCGCCGGGACCGGCGAGGGGGCCGAGGGCGCCCAGGAGGCCGCCGGAGACCCCGTAGCCCCGCGGCCCCCCGTACCGACCGGCCAGGAGGCGACCCGATGAGCACTCCCCCGACGGACGCCCTCCCCATGGTGGTCCGCGACCCCGCCCTCCCCGCCCGGGTGCGGATCCACGAGGTGGGCGCCCGGGACGGCCTGCAGAACGAGCAGGCGCGGGTCCCCACCGAGGTCAAGGCCGAGTTCATCACCCGGCTGGCCGCCGCCGGGCTGACCACCATCGAGGCGACCAGCTTCGTCCACCCCAAGTGGGTGCCCCAACTGGCCGACGCCGAGCAGCTGTTCCCCCGGGTGCGGGACGCGCTGCCCGGGATACGGCTGCCGGTGCTGGTGCCCAACGAGCGCGGCCTGGACCGGGCGCTGGCGCTGGGCGCCCGGGAGGTGGCGGTGTTCGCCAGCGCCACCGAGTCCTTCGCCAAGGCCAACCTCAACCGCACGGTGGACGAGGCGCTGGCCATGTTCGCCCCGGTGGTGACCCGGGCCGTGGAGCACGGCCTGACCGTGCGCGGCTATCTCTCGATGTGCTTCGGCGACCCCTGGGAGGGGGCCGTCCCGGTCGAGCAGGTGGTGGCCGTCTGCCGGCGGCTGGCCGAGATGGGCTGCGACGAGCTGAGCCTCGGCGACACCATCGGCACGGCCACCCCGGGCCATGTCTCCGCCCTGCTCACCGCACTGGACGCGGCGGGGATAGCCGGCCACCGGCTCGCCGTCCACTTCCACGACACCTACGGGCAGGCGCTCGCCAACACCCTGACCGCGCTGCGGCACGGGGTGACCACGGTGGACGCCTCGGCCGGCGGGCTCGGCGGCTGCCCGTACGCGAAGTCCGCCACCGGCAACCTCGCCACCGAAGACCTCGTGTGGATGCTGCACGGCCTCGGCATCGAGACCGGGGTCGACCTCGGCCAGCTCACCGCCACCAGCGCGTGGATGGCCGGACACCTGGGGCGGCCCAGCCCCTCTCGCACCGTCCGCGCCCTCACCGGCGCGGCCTCCCACAAGGAGTCCTGATCACCATGTCCCTGGACCACCGGCTCTCCGCCGAGCACGAGGAACTGCGGCGCACCGTCGAGGAGTTCGCCCGCGAGGTGGTGGCGCCCAAGATCGGCGACTTCTACGAGCGGCATGAGTTCCCGTACGAGATCGTCCGGGAGATGGGGCGGATGGGCCTGTTCGGTCTGCCCTTCCCGGAGGAGTACGGCGGCATGGGCGGCGACTACCTGGCGCTCGGCATCGCCCTGGAGGAGCTGGCCCGGGTGGACTCCTCGGTGGCCATCACCCTGGAGGCGGGCGTCTCGCTGGGCGCGATGCCGGTCTACCGGTTCGGCACCGAGGAGCAGAAGCGCGAGTGGCTGCCCCGGCTCTGCTCGGGCGAGCTGCTGGGCGCGTTCGGGCTGACCGAGCCGGGCGCGGGCTCGGACGCGGGCGGAACCCGCACCACCGCCGTACGGGACGGCGACGAGTGGGTGATCAACGGCTCCAAGTGCTTCATCACCAACTCGGGCACCGACATCACCGGGCTGGTCACGGTCACCGCCGTCACCGGCCGCAAGGAGGACGGCCGCCCGCTGATCTCCTCGATCATCGTGCCCTCCGGCACCCCGGGCTTCACGGTGGCCGCCCCGTACTCCAAGGTCGGCTGGAACGCCTCGGACACCCGGGAGCTGTCCTTCTCCGACGTCCGGGTGCCCCTCGCCAACCTGCTGGGCGAGGAGGGCCGGGGCTACGCCCAGTTCCTGCGCATCCTGGACGAGGGCCGGATCGCCATCTCCGCGCTGGCCACCGGGCTGGCGCAGGGCTGTGTGGACGAGTCGGTGAAATACGCCAAGGAGCGCCAGGCCTTCGGCCGCCCGATCGGCGACAACCAGGCCATCCAGTTCAAGATCGCCGACATGGAGACGCGGGCGCACATGGCCCGGGTGGGCTGGCGGGACGCGGCCTCCCGGCTGGTCGGCGGGGAGCCGTTCAAGAAGGAGGCGGCGATCGCCAAGCTGTACTCCTCCACGGTCGCGGTGGACAACGCCCGTGAGGCCACCCAGATCCACGGCGGCTACGGCTTCATGAACGAGTACCCGGTGGCCCGGATGTGGCGGGACTCCAAGATCCTGGAGATCGGCGAGGGCACCAGCGAGGTGCAGCGGATGCTGATCGCCCGCGAACTCGGCCTGAGCGCCGCCTGACCCGGCCCCCGGCCCAGGAGCCCGCCACCCCATCCCGGGGCGGCGGGCTCCCGGCGTGTACGGGGAGGGGCCCCGGGTAGCGGCAGCGGAGGCCAGGGGTACGGGCCCCACCTTGAATGCGCGGTGTGAGGTTAGGCTAACCTGACCGCCGAACCTGCCCGCTGGCCGGATCCCGGCCGTACGAAAGCGACTCCACCATGACGACCGGCAACGACCGCGCCTCTCACCTCACCCGCCGGGGGCTGCTCGCCGCGGGCGGCGCCCTCGGGCTCGGCGCCGCTCTGGTCGCGTGCGGCGGCGGCAAGGAGGACAAGGGCGCGGACGGCAAGGCCTCCGGGCCCTGGAAGTTCACCGACGACCGCAAGAAGACCGTCGAGACGAAGACGGTCCCCAAGAACATCGTCGCCTTCGTCGGCACCGCCGCCGCCCTGCACGACTACGGCGTCGAGGTGAAGGGCGTCTTCGGCCCGACCACCGTCAAGGACCCGAAGACCAAGCAGGTCAAGCCCGATGTGCAGGCCGGCGATCTGGACGTCGACAAGCTGACCGTCATCGGCAACGCCTACAACGAGTTCGACATCGAGAAGTACCTGAAGCTGGAGCCCGAGCTGCTGGTCTCCGCGATGTGGCTGCCCGGCAAGCTCTGGTACGTCCCGGACACCTCCCACGACAAGATCTCCAAGCTGGCGCCGACGGTGGCCCTGGAGGCCTCCAAGACCACCATGGCCAAGGCCGTCCAGCGCCACGCGGAGCTGGCCGGGTCGCTGGGCGCGGACCTGAAGAGCAAGAAGGTCACCGACGCCAGGGCCCGGTTCGAGAAGGCGTCCGCCCGGCTGCGCGCCGCGGCGAAGTCGCGCCCCGAGATCAGGGTGCTGATCGGCTCCGCCAGCGCCGAGCTGTTCTATGTCTCGCTCGCCTCGACGTCCGCCGACACCGCCTACTACGAGGAGCTGGGCGTGAAGTTCGTCAAGCCCAAGGTGGACAAGGCGGGCTTCTTCGAGAGCCTCAGCTGGGAGAACGTCGACACCTACCAGGCCGACGTGATCATCATGGACAACCGCACCTCGGCCATCCAGCCCGCCGACCTGACGTCCAAGCCGACCTGGGCCCGGCTGCCCGCGGTCAAGGCCGGCCAGGTGTACCCGCGGGTGACCGAGCCGATCTTCTCCTACGACAAGTGCGCGACCATCCTGGACGACCTCGCCGCGGCGATCGAGAACGCCAAGAAGGTGGCCTGACCCCCATGGCGACCACGGCGGCCACCGTTCCGTTCACCTTCTTCTCCCTGCGGGTGGCCCGGACCCGGCGGCTCGGTCCGTCGCTGGTCCGCGTCACCTTCACCGGGGCCACCGAGGACGGGCTGAGCGCCTTCGCCTCGGGCGGGTGCGACCAGAGCGTGTCGCTGTTCCTGCCGGCCCCGGGACGGGACGAGCCGGGGCTGCCGGAGTTCACCACCGGCGAGGACTACCCTCCGGTCCTCGCCGGCTGGCGGGCCATGCCCGACGGCGAGCGCGCGGTGATGCGCTCGTACACCGTGCGCGAGCAGCGGAGAGGCCCGGACGAGCTGGACATCGACTTCGCCGTGCACGAGGACGGCGGCCCCGCCTGCCGCTGGGCCCTGGCCGCGGCCGAGGGCGACCGGGCGGTGGTGCTCGGCCCGGCGGTCGCGGACAACACCGCGGTGCGGTTCCGGCTGCCCGAGGACGCCGACGAGGTGCTGATCTGGGGCGACGAGACGGCACTGCCCGCCGCCTCGGCCATCCTGGGGGCGCTGCCCGCGGGGATACGGGCCCGGGTCTGGCTGGAGGTCCCGTGCGCGGCCGACCGGCTGGAGCCCGCCACCGCCGCGGACGCCGAGGTCGTCTGGCTGGTCCGCGAGGAGGGCGCCCCGTCCGCCGTCGAGGCGGTGCGGGCCGCCGAGCCGACGGGGGCGCGGCCGTACGCCTGGATCGCCGGCGAGTCCGGCTCCGTCAAGGCGCTCCGCCGCCATCTGGTGGGCGAGCGCGGCATCGACCGGCGCCGGGTCACCTTCGTCGGCTACTGGCGGCGCGGCCTGACCGAGGACGCCCTGCGCTCGGCCCCGGCGGAGCCGGACACCTACTAGAACACGCGCGGAACACGGGCGGGATCGGCCACCAGGCCTCCCGCCCGTACGCATACCCGGGCCCGTTCACGTATGCGCACCCGCCCCCCACCCCGTACGCCATCGCAACGCACCGCCCCGCCCACCCCTCCACCCCACCTTTGCGAGCCCTAACAGGCCTTCACAACTCCCGCACCGGGCACCGGCATTGCCGAGTTGCTTACGTAAATTAGGTTAGGCTAACCTCACTCACGAAGCCGCCCTTCCCCATGCCCCCTGCCCCGGGAGGACCATTCCCATGCGCTCGCACCTGCTCAATGACGCGACGGCGGATCAGTACCGGCGTTCCGTCACCGAAGGAGTCGAGCGAGTGGCGGACAGACTCGCCACCACCCGCAGGCCGTTCACCGGCGCCACCCCCGAGGCGCTGGCGCCGCGGATCTCGGCGGTCGACCTCGACCGGCCGCTCGGCGACTCCTCCGCCGCGCTGGACGAGCTGAGCGGGCTCTATCTGGACGACGCGGTCTACTTCCACCACCCGCGCTATCTGGCCCACCTCAACTGCCCGGTGGTCATCCCCGCCGTGGTCGGCGAAGCGGTGCTCTCCGCCGTCAACTCCTCCCTGGACACCTGGGACCAGAGCGCCGGCGGCACCCTCATCGAGCGGCGGCTGATCGAGTGGACCGCCGACCGGGCCGGGCTCGGACCCGCCGCCGACGGGGTGTTCACCTCCGGCGGCTCGCAGTCCAACCTCCAGGCACTGCTGCTGGCCCGGGAGGAGGCCAAGTACGACGACCCGGCCCAGCTCCGCGTGTTCACCTCCGAGTCCAGCCACTTCAGCGTGGAGAAGTCCGCCAAACTCCTTGGTTTGCCCGCCCGTTCGGTGGTGTCCATCCCCACCGACCGCGAGCGGCGGATGCAGACGGTCTGGCTCGCCGCCGAGCTGGAGCGGTGCGCCGCCGAGGGGCTGGTGCCGATGGCCGTGGTCGCCACCGCCGGCACCACCGACTTCGGCTCCATCGACCCGCTGCCGGAGATCGCCGAACTCGCCGCCCGCCACGGCGCCTGGACGCATGTGGACGCCGCCTATGGCTGCGGGCTGCTGGCCTCCCCCACCCGGCGCCACCTGCTCGACGGTATCGAGCGGGCCGACTCGGTGACCGTGGACTACCACAAGTCCTTCTTCCAGCCGGTCAGTTCCTCCGCGCTGCTGGTCCGCGACACCGCCACCCTCCGGCACGCCACCCACCACGCCGAGTACCTCAACCCCCGCCGGGCGGTGGCCGAGCAGATACCCAACCAGGTGGACAAGTCGCTCCAGACCACCCGCCGCTTCGACGCGCTCAAGCTCTGGATGACCCTGCGGGTGATGGGCGCCGACGGGGTCGGGCAGCTCTTCGACGAGGTCTGCGAGCTGGCCTCGGCCGGCTTCGGACTGCTCGCCGCCGACCCGCGCTACGACGTGGTGGTCAGCCCCACCCTCTCCACCCTGGTCTTCCGCTACATCCCGGCCGCCGTCACCAGCCCCGGCACGATCGACCGGGCCAATCTGCACGCCCGCAAGGCGCTGTTCGCCTCCGGGGACGCGGTGGTCGCCGGCACCTCCGTGGACGGCCGCCAGTACCTGAAGTTCACCCTCCTCAACCCCGAGACCACCACCGAGGACATCGCCGCCGTTCTCGACCTGATCGCCGACCACGCCGAGCAGTACCTGGGAGAGAACCTTGTCCACGCCTCCTGAGCCGCGCCAGGCTCTCGACTTCATCGGGATCGGACTGGGCCCGTTCAACCTCGGGCTGGCCTGCCTCACCGAGCCCATCGAGGAGCTGGACGGCGTCTTCCTGGAGTCCAAGCCGGACTTCGAGTGGCACTCCGGGATGTTCCTGGACGGCGCCCACCTCCAGACGCCGTTCATGTCGGACCTGGTCACCCTCGCCGACCCGACCTCGCCGTACTCCTTCCTGCAGTACCTCAAGGAGAAGGGCCGGCTCTACTCGTTCTACATCCGCGAGAACTTCTATCCGCTGCGCACCGAGTACAACGACTACTGTCGCTGGGCGGCGAACCGCCTCTCCTCCATCCACTTCGACACCACTGTCACCTCGGTGGAGTTCGAGGAGGCGGAGGAGGTGTACGCGGTGCGGACGGCCGACGGCCGGACGCTGCGAGCCCGCCGGCTGGTGCTGGGCACCGGCACCCCGCCGTACGTCCCGGAGGCCTGCGAGGGGCTGGACGGCGACCTGATCCACAACTCGCGCTATCTGCACCGCCGCGAGGAGCTGGTGAAGAAGGAGACGATCACCCTGGTCGGCAGCGGCCAGAGCGCCGCCGAGATCTACCAGGACCTGCTGTCCGAGATCGATGTGCACGGCTACCGGCTCAACTGGGTCACCCGCTCCCCCCGGTTCTTCCCGCTCGAATACACCAAGCTGACGCTGGAGATGACCTCCCCGGAGTACGTGGACTACTTCCACGCTCTGCCCGAGGAGACCCGCTACCGGCTGGAGGCCCGGCAGAAGGGGCTGTTCAAGGGGATCGACGGCGAGCTGGTCGACGCCATCTTCGACCTGCTCTACCAGAAGAACGTGGCCGGACCCGTCCCCACCCGGCTGCTCACCAACACCGCGCTGACCGGCGCCTCCTACGAGAACGGCAGCTACACCCTGGGGCTGCGCCAGGAGGAGCAGGGCAAGGACTTCACCATCGAGACCGACGGGCTGATCCTGGCCACCGGCTACCGGTACGCGGTGCCCGGCTTTCTGTCCCCGGTCCGCGACCGGATCCGCTGGGACGGCCAGGGGCGCTACGACGTGGCCCGCAACTACTCCATCGACACCACCGGACGCGGGATCTTCCTCCAGAACGCCGGGGTGCACACCCACTCCGTCACCAGCCCCGACCTGGGCATGGGGGCCTACCGCAACGCCTACATCATCCGGGAGCTGCTCGGCCGCGAGCACTACCCGGTGGAGAAGTCCATCGCGTTCCAGGAGTTCGGCATATGAGCGATATGCATGGCATGGCCGATATGGATGACATGAAGGACATTCCCGAGAGGGGCCGCGCCCCCGCCCCCGAGGCGTTCGCCTTCCGCCCGGTCGATCCGGCCGCCGACGGCGAGCTGCTGCACCGCTGGGTCAGCCACCCCAAGGCGGCCTACTGGATGATGCGGGACCTCACGCGGGAGGACGTGGAGCGCGAGTACGCCGCGATCGCCGCACACCCGCACCATGACGCCTTCGTCGGGGAGCTGACCGGGCGGCCCGCGTTCCTGATGGAGCGGTACGACCCGAGGTATGTGGAGCTGGTCGGGCTGTACGAGCCCGAGCCGGGCGACGTCGGGATGCACTTCCTGGTCCCGCCCGCCGAGACCCCGGTGCACGGCTACACCCGGGCGGTGATCACCGCCGTGATGCGGGAGCTGTTCGCCGACCCGGACACCGTACGGGTGGTGGTGGAGCCGGACGTACGGAACGCGGCCGTCCACGCCCTCAACGCGGCGGTCGGCTTCGAGACCGTCCGGGAGATCGCCAAACCCGAGAAGGACGCTCTCTTGAGCGTATGCACCAGAAAGCAGTTCGAGGACGCCGTGGGAGCCGCCCGATGACGATCACCGAGACGACCCTGACCAGCACCTATCAAGGCGTGCCCGCTCCCGAGGACGCGGTCGCCCATCTCACCCCCGAGCGCTGGGCGCGCGCCAACCGGCTGCTGGTCCGCAAGGCGCTGGCCGAGTTCAGCCATGAGCGGCTGCTCACCCCCGAGCCGCTGGAGGCCGGCCGCTACCGGGTGACCAGCGACGACGGGACGGTGGAGTACCGCTTCGCCGCCGACCGCTACGCCCTGGACCACTGGCAGGTGCGCGCCGAGTCGATCACCCGGCACCGGGGCGGGGAGGAGCTGGAGGTGGACGCCCTCCAGTTCGTCACCGAGCTGCGCGGCTCGCTCGGGCTGAGCGAGCAGATCCTGCCGGTCTACCTGGAGGAGATCTCCTCCACCCTCTCCGGTACGGCGTACAAGTCCACCAAGCCGCGGATCAGTGCCGCCGAGCTGGCGAAGGCCGACTTCCAGTCGATCGAGACCGGGATGACCGAGGGCCACCCCTGCTTCGTCGCCAACAACGGCCGCCTGGGCTTCGGCATCGGCGAGTACCACGCCTACGCGCCGGAGGCGGCCCATCCGCTGCGGCTGCTCTGGCTGGCCGCCCGCCGCGACCGGACCGCCTTCACCGGCGGCGAGGGCGTCGACTACGAGGCCTTCATCCGGGCCGAGCTGGGCGACGCGACCGTGGACGGCTTCGCCGCCACCCTGGCCGCCCAGGGCCTGGACCTCGCCGACTATCTGCTGATCCCGGTGCACCCCTGGCAGTGGTGGAACAAGCTCGCGGTCACCTTCGCCGCCGAGGTCGCCCAGCGGCGGCTGGTGCCGCTCGGTGAGGGGCAGGACCGCTACCTGGCTCAGCAGTCGATCCGTACCTTCTTCAACGCCACCGACCCCGCCAAGCACTACGTCAAGACCGCCCTGTCCGTCATCAACATGGGCTTCATGCGCGGGCTCTCCGCCGCGTATATGGAGGCCACCCCGCTGATCAACGACTGGCTGGCGGATCTCATCGAGCGGGACGAGGTGCTCACCGCCGCCCGTTTCTCGATCATCCGGGAGCGCGCCGCCGTCGGCTACCGGCATCTGGAGTACGAGGCCGCCACCGACCGCTACTCCCCCTACCGCAAGATGCTGGCCGCGCTCTGGCGGGAGAGCCCGATGCCGACCCTGGCTGACGGCCAGCGCCTCGCCACCATGGCCTCCCTCCTCCACACCGACGAGGACGGCGGATCCCTGGCGGCCGCGCTGGTCGTCGAGTCGGGGCTGTCCCCCGCCGCGTGGCTGCGCCGCTATCTGGACGCCTATCTGCTGCCGATCCTGCACACCTTCTACGCCTACGACCTGGTGTGGATGCCCCATGGCGAGAACGTCATCCTGGTCGTGGAGGACGGCGCGGTGGTCCGGGCGGTCTTCAAGGACATCGCCGAGGAGATCGCGGTGATGGACCCGGAGGCCGACTTGCCCCCGGAGGTCCGGCGCATCCGCGTCGAAGTCCCCGAGGACACCAAACTCCTCTCCATCTTCACCGACGTCTTCGACTGCTTCTTCCGTTTTCTCTCCGCCATCCTGGCCGACGAGGGCCTGCTCTCCGAGGACGGCTTCTGGCGCACGGTGGCCGAGACGGTCCGCGACTACCAGGCATCCCGGCCGGAGCTGGCCGAGAAGTTCCGCCGCTACGACCTGTTCGCGCCCGAGTTCCGGCTGTCCTGCCTCAACCGGCTCCAGCTGCGGAACAACGAGCAGATGGTGGACCTGGCCGACCCGGCCGGCGCCCTCCAGTTCGTCGGCACCCTGAGCAACCCCCTGGCACCCCACGGCCCGAAATAGGCCCCTTCATCCCCCGGGTCCAGACCAATAGCAGCCCCTCAACGCCCATCCTTGCCCGAATCCGGGCAGGGATGTTGCGTAAATCGGCTCACGGCCCTCAGTATCTACGGGTGCTCGAACGCCGCCCGTCGCATGACGACCTCATCGACCACCTGGTGCGCAGCACCGCGCTGCGGCGCGGTGAGGCCTCCCGGGTGGTGCTCGATGTGCTGGCGTACTTCGACGAGACGACCGAGGAGTTCGTCCGCCGCCGCCACCGCGAACTGCAGGCGGCCGGCGCGGTGAACGCCACGATCTTCGAACGCATCGCGGCCGAGCTGCCGCACCGCGCCGTGGCGCCGCCGGGGCTCTCGCTCCGCCAGCTGCGCCGCATCGTCTACGGCTGACCCGGCCACCCCGCCCCGTAGAACAGGCGGGGACGGCCCCGGGCACACACGAACCACTCGGAGGGGTTTTCACCATATGTGCGGAATCGTCGGTTACATCGGCAAGCGCGACGTGGCTCCGCTGCTGCTGGAAGGCCTGCAGCGGCTGGAGTACCGGGGCTACGACTCGGCGGGCGTGGTCATCACCAGCCCCAAGGCGACCGGCCTGAAGATGGTCAAGGCCAAGGGCCGGGTCCGCGAGCTGGAGGCCCGCGTCCCCAAGCGCTTCACCGGCACCACCGGCATCGCGCACACCCGCTGGGCCACCCACGGCGCCCCGAGCGACGAGAACGCCCACCCGCACATGTCCGGTGACGAGAAGGTCGCCGTGGTGCACAACGGCATCATCGACAACGCCACCGAGCTGCGCGCCAAGCTGGAGGCCGACGGCACCGTCTTCCTCTCCGAGACCGACACCGAGGTGCTGGTCCACCTGATCGCCCGCTCCGAGGCGGACACCCTGGAGGAGCGGGTCCGCCAGGCGCTGAAGCACGTCGAGGGCACCTACGGCATCGCCGTGCTGCACGCCGACTTCAACGACCGCATCGTGGTGGCCCGCAACGGTTCCCCGGTCGTCCTCGGCATCGGCGAGAAGGAGATGTTCGTCGCCTCCGACGTCGCCGCCCTGGTCGCCCACACCCGCCAGGTGGTCACCCTGGACGACGGCGAGATGGCCACCATCAAGGCCGACGACTTCCGCACGTACACCACCGAGGGCTCGACCACCACGGCGACGCCGACCACCGTGGAGTGGGAGGCCGAGTCGTACGACATGGGCGGCCACGACACGTATATGCACAAGGAGATCTCCGAGCAGCCCGAGGCGGTCGACCGGGTGCTGCGCGGCCGGATCGACGACCGGTTCTCCACCGTGCACCTGGGCGGCCTCAACCTGGACGCCCGCGAGGCCCGTGGCATCCGCCGGGTCAAGATCCTGGGCTGCGGCACCTCGTACCACGCCGGCCAGATCGGCGCCCAGATGATCGAGGAGCTGGCCCGGATCCCCGCCGACGCCGAGCCGGCCTCCGAGTTCCGCTACCGCGACCCGGTGGTCGACCCCGACACCCTCTATGTCGCCGTCTCCCAGTCCGGTGAGACCTATGACGTGCTGGCCGCCGTCCAGGAGCTGAAGCGCAAGGGCGCGCGGGTCCTCGGTGTGGTCAACGTGGTCGGCTCCGCGATCGCCCGGGAGACCGACGGCGGCGTCTACGTGCACGCCGGCCCCGAGGTCTGCGTGGTCTCCACCAAGTGCTTCACCAACACGGTGGTCGCCTTCGGCCTGCTCGCCCTGCACCTGGGCCGGATCCGGGACCTCTCGGTCGCCGACGGCAAGCGGATCATCGAGGGCCTGCGCAAGCTGCCCGCCCAGATCACCGAGATCCTCAAGACCGAGGACGAGATCAAGGCGCTGGCCGAGCAGTACACGGACGCGAAGTCCATGCTGTTCATCGGCCGGGTCCGGGGCTACCCGGTGGCCCGCGAGGCCTCGCTGAAGCTCAAGGAGGTCTCCTACATCCACGCCGAGGCCTACCCGGCCTCCGAGCTGAAGCACGGCCCGCTGGCGCTGATCGAGCCCGCGATGCCGACGGTCGCCATCGTCCCGGACGACGACCTGCTGGAGAAGAACCGCGCCGCCCTGGAGGAGATCAAGGCCCGCAGCGGCAAGATCCTCGCGGTCGCCCACCAGATCCAGGAGAAGGCCGACCACACCATCGTGGTGCCGAAGAACGAGGACGAGCTGGACCCCATCCTGATGGGCATCCCGCTCCAGCTCTTCGCCTACCACACCGCCCTGGCCCTCGGCCGGGACATCGACAAGCCGCGCAACCTGGCGAAGTCCGTCACCGTGGAGTGACGTCCCCGGCCGGATGAGGGGCGGCCCCCGGCGCGTACCGCATCTCCGTACGCACCGGGGGCCGCCCCCGTTTCCCTTGATTGCCCTACGGGATGACGATCACCGGGCGTTGGGCGCGGCGGGCGAGCCGCCCGGCGACCGAGCCGAAGATCCGGCCGACGATTCCCTGGGTGGAACCGACCACGATGGCGTCGGCCGCGTACTCCCGGCCGACCTCCTCCAGCTCGTGGCAGATGTCGCCGCCGCGCTCCACCAGGATCCAGGGCACCTCGCTGAGGTAGTCCGCGCAGGCCAGCTCCAGCCCGAGGACCTCGGTGCGGTGGTCGGGGAGGTCCACGAAGACGGGCGGCTCGCAGCCGGCCCACACCGTGGTGGGCAGCCGGTTGGCCACATGGACGATGATCAGTCCGGAGCCGCTGCGCCGGGCCATGCCGATGGCGTAGGCGAGTGCGCGCTCACTGGACATCGAGCCGTCGAAGCCCACCACCACCCCGTACATGAAGGCGGGGTCGCAGGAATGACGTGGCTCGTTCGCCGCCAGGGGGTCGACCGTGTGATCGGCGACCTGCCTGCGGTCCGCGGGTTCGGGGATTTCGTGACCGGCCATCGGTGTCTCGACGAATCGGGTCCTTGTAAGAAGGAACAGGGAACGGGGAACGCTCCGCCGGGTGGCGGCCTCGTGCCGTGGTCCGGGAGTCAGTCCGGGAATCACCCTTCCGTCCGGGCTTCACCCTTCCGTCCGGGATTCACCCCTCTGGTCCGGGTTTCCATCTCCCGGTCCGGGGTTCACCCTTCCCGTCCCATACCCCAAGAGTACGGCGGCACTCCGCCACTGCCCAGTGGCCGCCCCGCGCCCGCCGCCCTGCCGCGGCGGTCACACGGCGTTCCAGGGAGCATGCACGAGCCCGACCCGTATGGCAATGCCGGTTGTGTCGTACAGCGTTCCCGTACGGGAGGGGTGACCGGCGTACGCGATAGCCCGGCCTCGGGTGCGTCACGGGCGGCGGTACGCGGAGGCGTCGGCCCTCGGGGGCGTCACGGGCGGCGGTACGCGGGGTGACCGGCCGCGGGGCCGATCGTTGGCCACGGGGTGCGGGGAGCGGCCCCGTACCGGCCAACGGCCCGCCGTCCCTCCTCCGCCCCGGGAGCCGCCCGTGCCCGTCCACCCGCAGCGCCCGCCCTCCTCCTCCCCGTCCGCGCCCGGCGCCGAGCCGGGCCCCGTGCGCGCGGCGGGCCTGGTGGTCCGCTGGGCGGCGTTCGGCTGCGCGCTGGTGGCGGTGGGCGCCGTGGTCGCGGGTACGTCCTCGGGGGGCGCGGTGGCGGCCGCCCTGGGGCTCGTCGCGGTGACCGGCGCCTGCCGACGGGTGCTGCTGCGCCGCGCGGAGCGGTCCGGCCCCGGCGACGAGGGCTGAGAGCCAAGGTCCGAAGCGGAGGCGGTCCCTCCCGTCCGGCCGGGAGTACCGTACGGCTGACGCTTTCGCACACCTGCACCCGTATGTTTTCAGCCAACTTCCGGCTGAGGGTGCCCCCCGGTCCGAACGTCCCATCAGGGCCCTTGTCACCAGGCAAGACAGGGTCGCGGGGGTTGTTCGCACCCTACGCGGTTGGGCCATGCCCGGACAGCGCACTTCCCTGCGCGGCCCGCGGATGGAACCCTTCGTGATCGAATGCTTCGCGCCAAGTTGCCTTGTCGATATAGCGCCGGATGCGGAACTTGCCCCACCGGCGCTGCGGGAACCAGTAGATTCGATCATGACCAACGCCGACTGGGGACCCGTGCCAAACCGAGGGGAAACGTGCAGGTGCGACAGGACCTAGGAGACGCGAACACCGAGGGGGGCTTAGCGTCATGAGCCAGGACTCCGCCGTGTCGGAGACGGGGCGCAAACTGTCGGGGCGGCGCCGTCGCGAGGTCGTCGCGGTGCTGCTGTTCAGTGGCGGTCCCATCTTCGAGAGCTCCATCCCGCTGTCGGTGTTCGGCATCGACCGGCAGGACGCCGGGGTGCCGCGCTACCGGCTGCTCGTCTGTGCCGGTGAGGACGGACCGCTGCGCACCACCGGCGGGCTGGAGCTGAGCGCCCCGTACGGCCTGGAGGCCATCGGGCGGGCCGGGACCGTCGTGGTGCCGGCCTGGCGCTCGATCACCTCGCCGCCGCCCGCCGAGGCGCTGGAGGCGCTGCGCCGGGCGCACGAGGAGGGGGCCAGGATCGTAGGGCTGTGCACCGGGGCGTTCGTCCTGGCCGCGGCCGGTTTACTGGACGGGCGCCCGGCCACCACGCACTGGATGTACGCGCCGACACTCGCCAAGCGCTACCCGTCGGTCCATGTGGACCCGCGGGAGCTCTTCGTGGACGACGGGGATGTGCTGACCTCCGCCGGGACGGCGGCCGGAATCGACCTGTGTCTGCACATCGTGCGGACCGACCACGGCGCCGAGGCCGCCGGGGCGCTGGCCCGCCGACTGGTGGTGCCGCCGCGCCGCACCGGCGGCCAGGAGCGCTATCTGGACCGCTCCCTGCCCGAGGAGATCGGCTCCGACCCGCTGGCCGAGGTGGTCGCCTGGGCGCTGGAGCACCTCCACGAGCAGTTCGACGTGGAGACGCTGGCCGCCCGTGCGTATATGAGCCGCCGGACCTTCGACCGCCGGTTCCGCTCGCTGACCGGCAGCGCGCCGTTGCAGTGGCTGATCACCCAGCGGGTGCTCCAGGCGCAGCGTCTCCTTGAGACCTCCGACTACTCGGTGGACGAGGTGGCGGGGCGCTGCGGCTTCCGCTCGCCGGTCGCGCTGCGCGGGCACTTCCGCCGCCAGCTCGGCTCCTCGCCCGCCGCCTATCGGGCCGCGTACCGGGCCCGCCGCCCCCAGGGCGAGCCGGCGCCCGTGCCGGGGCCGCTGATGGAGGCGGTGCTGCCGACCCAGGGCGGTCCTGGGGCACGCCGCCCCGCCCCCGCCGGGGTGGGTTCACCGGCCGGACCCCCGTCCGGCCACGAACCGGACGCCTTCGCCCCGCTCCGCGGCGCCGCACTGCCGGGCCCCCGCGGCGCCTCGTAGCACCACCCGTACCGCCTCACCAGCCAGTCGCTGCCGTCGCCGGGGGCGAGCCCGTCCAGCCGCGCGGCGAGGGTGTCGGTCAGCCGTTCCCAGGTGATCGGTTCGAGTCGCACGC
>NZ_JBEYXH010000053.1:0-35211 GCF_040644755.1 Streptomyces sp. NPDC046887 | reverse complement strand
GCCCGCGTGACCGAGGATCACCCGCAGCCCCGGACGGGCTTCGACCAGCTCGGGCAGCAGGGTGACCTCCTCGCCCCAGGTGTGCAGCAGCAGCGGTACGCCGGCCTCGGCGACCACGTCGAAGGCCTCGGCCATCTCGGTGGTGCCGGGCAGCCGGCCCGGGTAGTGGGTGTGGATCTTGGCGCCGACGAAGCGGCCGGAGTCCAGGCAGCGCCGCAGGTCGGCGGCGCTCTCCTCGGGGCGGTTGGGGTTGACCACCGCGTAGCCGAGCAGCCGGGGTCGGGTGCGCAGGGCGGTCAGCAGCGCGGCGTTCCCGGCGACGGCGTCGTAGACCACGGCCTCGGCGGCGGAGACGATCTGGAGGTCGATCCCGTAGCGGTCCAGCTGGGCGAGGTTGGTGTCGGCGTCGCCGGAGCTGAGGTGGAACTGCCAGCGGCCCACGTGCGCGTGCACGTCGATGATCGGCATCAGGCGAGCAGCTCCTCGACGTTCTTGGTGGCGATGGCGGCGCGCTCGTCGGGGGTGAGGTCGGCGTAGCGCAGTTTCAGGGTCTGCGGGGAGAGGTCCATGAAGGGGGTGCGGGAGCCGAAGACCAGATGGCGGGGGCCGACGGTGCCGACGGCCCGTTCGATGGAGTCGGGTCCGGAGAGCATCCGGGTGGTGGCCTTGAAGCCGGGTTCCTCGCGGGCCATCAGCAGGAAGTCGGCGAGGAGGTAGGCGTGCAGGTCGAGGAAGATGACCTGGGCGCCGAGGCCCATCAGGGGCGGGCCGAAGCGGCGGGGGTCGCCGTCGTGGAGCAGCACCAGGCCCCGTTCCAGGGCGAGCCGGACGGTGTGGCGGTAGCCGGGGAAGCCGGGCTCGGCGGCCTGCTCGGTGGTGAACAGCCGCAGGAACCGCACGCCTGCGGCGGCCAGTTCGTCGAGCCGGTCCTCGGCGGTGAGGGCGTCGCGGACGTCGGCGGTGCCGACCGGCAGCAGTTCGGGGCAGCCGGCGAGGTCGCGCAGGGTCTCGGCGTTGCCCTCGGCGTCGTCGTAGAGCGGTCCCCGGGTGGAGAGGGCGAGCGCCCCGGCGACGGTGGAGCGGCTGAGGTGGTCGCGGACCTCGGCGAGGGTGGTGTCGCGGTGGTGCCGGGGCCAGGGGCCGTAGAGGACGTCCACGTCCCAGCCGATGTGCTCCTCGGGCGAGGGCCGCAGCCAGTCGTCTTCGGGGCTCTTGTGTGACGTGTCCGGCTCGCGGCTCTCGTCGGACGGGTCCGGGTGGTCTGGGCTCATGTGGTCTGGGCTCATGATGCGGCGGCCTTCCCCAGTGCCTGCGCGATCCGGTCGGTCTCCTCCGCGCCGTATGCCTCGTTCCACGGCAGGACCAGCAAGGTACGGTCGATCAGCCGCTCGGCGCGAGGACATCGGCCGGTGGTGCGGCCGGACAGTGCCGGATTGGCGTACAGCGGGCGCTCCAGATAGCCGGGCAGCGCGGGGACGCCCTCGGTGTGCAGCACCTCGGCCCAGCGGGCGTTGTCGTCCACATGCAGCGGGACGGTCCACCAGGAGTGGCCGGTGGGGCGGGCGGCGAGGGTGGCGCCGGGGATGCCGGGGAGCGCGGCGGCCAGCCGGGCGGCGGAGGCGCGGCGGCGGGCGACCACCTCGGCGACCCGGGTGAGCTGGACCCGGGCGACGGCGGCGACCAGTTCGGGCATCCGGTAGTTCAGCCCCATGGTGCGGTGGATCCGGCCCTCGGTGCGGTCCCAGCCCTTGTCCATGAACAGCCGCATACGGCGGGCCAGTTCGGGATCACCGGTGGTGGCGAGGCCGCCGTCCCCGGCGGTGATGTGCTTGTACTGCTGGAGGCTGTAGCAGGCGATGTCGCCAAGGGTGCCGACCGGGCGGCCCTGCTCGTCCTCGGCCAGCCAGGCCTGGGCGCAGTCCTCGATGAGGGTGAGCCGGTGGCGGTCGCAGATCTCCCGCAGCGCGCGGATGTCGGCGGCGCCGCCGAAGAGGTGGACCGCGATCACGGCCCGGGTGCGGGGGGTGATCGCCGCCTCGACGGCCTCCGGGTCGAGGTTGCCGTCCTGTTCGTGGACGTCGGCGAAGGCGACCTCGGCGCCCTGGGCGAGGACCGGGGCGACGGTGCCGAAGTCGGAGAGGGGGGTGGTGACCACCTCGTCGCCGGGGCCGATCCCGGCGGCGGCGACGGCCAGATGCAGGGCGGCGGTGCCGGAGCTGCACGAGACGGCGTGCGCGGCGCCGGTCAGCGCGGCCGTCTCGGTCTCCAGGGCGCGGGCCTCGGTGCCGAACGCCCCGCACAGCACGGCCGAGTCCAGGACGCGCAGCACGGCCGCGCGCTCCTCCTCGCCGAAGGTCCTTCCCCGGGGTTCCAGAACGGTGGGCAGTGGCAGTTCCCGTTGCGGCATCGGGGGACTATCCTCTCGTCAGCACGCGATTACGGTCTGGGCCGAAAGTAGAACTCCCGCCGGGGGCCGTCAACGAGGCGTGACAGTGGCGGTTCGCATCGATTCCTGCTCTTTCCACGGCCCGTCAGGAGCGCTGCTCCGCCTGACGGGAGACGGAGCGAAGCCGCATGCCGCTGACGGTCGGCGTCATAGGTCCCGGGGACCTGGTCAGGAAGGTCCTCGCGGTGGGGCCGCCTTCGGAGGCGGCGGGCGGTGGTCCGGTCCGGCTGCTGCCGCTGGCGTACCGTCACGAGGACGAGACCGCCGAGCGGGTGGCGGCGGCCCGGGCCGAGGCGGACGCGCTGCTGTTCACCGGGGTGGTGCCGTACATACGGGCGGAGGCGGCCGGGCTGCTGGACCGCCCGGCGCGGTACGTCCCGTACAGCGGCGCCACCCTGCTGCGGGCCCTGGTGGAGCTGCTGCGGCTGGGGCACGACGTGACCCGGGTCTCCATCGACACCCTCCGCGAGGAGGAGGTGCGGGAGACGATGACCGAGGCGAAGCTGCCCACCGGCGGGATACGGGTGCTGCCGCACCGGCCCGGGCAGGGCTCGGCGGAGCTGGTCGACTTCCATCTGGCGGCCCGGGAGGACGGGGCCCGGGTGGCGGTGACCTGCCTCGGTTCGGCGTACCGGGCGCTGGAGCACCGGACGCACGCGGTACGGCTGGCGCCGTCCCGCCACTCGATACAGGCCACCCTGCGGGAGCTGGCGCTGTCGGCCGCCCACCGCCGGGACGGGGACGCCCGGGTGGCCCTGGGCATCGTGGAGCTGCCGGGCGGTGCCCGGGCGGCGGGGCCCGTGGAGGAGGAGGTACGGGCGCTGGGCGGCAGCCTGGCGTGGCTGCCGGACGGCCGGGGGCTGGTGGTGACCACCCGGGGGGTGCTGGAGTCGGCGAGCGGGGGCTTCACCCGGCTGCCGCTGCTGGAGGCGCTGGCGGCCCGGTACGGGGGCGCGCACGCCGGGTTCGGGCTGGGCCGTACGGCCGCGGAGGCGGAGGCGCTGGCCCGCCGGGCGGTCGGCCGGGCCCGGGCGGCGGGGCCGGTGGCAGGGGTGGTCTCCCTGCCGGACGACAAGGACCTGCTGATCGTCCCGGGTACGGGTGCCGAGGCGGCCACCGCCGACCGGGGCGAGGACCCGGCGCTGCTGGCCCACCGGGTGGGGCTGCGCCCGGCCACCCTGGACCGGCTGCGGGAGCTGACCCGGCGCCGGGGCGGGGCCGGGGACGGTATGGATGTGGATACGGATACGGGGACGGGGCTGACGGCGCGGCTGGTGGCGGAGCATCTGTCGGTGCAGCAGCGCACGGCCCGCCGGATCCTGAAGCGGCTGGAGCGCGCGGGGGTCGCGGAACCGGAGCCCGTCCCCCAGGAGGGGCGTACCGGGCGGCCTCCGCTGGTCTACCGGGTACGGCTGTAGGGCCGGGGCCCCGTACCGCCCGGGCCGCGGGCGCGTGACCGCGTGACACCAGTGAAGGAGTTCACCCGTGCAGCCCAAGCAGTCCGTCAAGCAGATCGAGCCCGTCACCCTGTCCGAGGGCATCCGCACCGATCCCCTGCCGGACCTCGCCCTGGAGATCGTCTCGGTACGTACCCGGGTGGTGAGCGCCCGCTACCGGCGGCCGTTCGCCATCAGCAGCGGTGGCAGTGACGAGCTGGTCAGCCTGGTGGTGGAGGTCCGTACGGCGGACGGCGCCCGGGGGATCGGCGAGGCCTCGCCGATGACCGCGTACACCGGGGAGACCCTGGCCGGGCTGCGGGCGGCGGTGGAGGAGCACGCCGGGCCCGCGCTGATCGGCCGGGACCCCCGGGACCTGGCGGGCGCGCATCGCGCGATGGACGCGGCGATCCGGGGCCAGCACCTGGCCAAGGCCGCGCTGGACATGGCCC
This sequence comes from Streptomyces sp. NPDC046887, assembly GCF_040644755.1. NCBI lineage: Bacteria > Bacillati > Actinomycetota > Actinomycetes > Kitasatosporales > Streptomycetaceae > Streptomyces > Streptomyces sp. NPDC046887. The sequence continues at coordinate 30,877 of NZ_JBEYXH010000053.1, read as the reverse complement.
TGCACGACCTGGCCGCGCGGGCCGCCGGATGGCCGCTGCATCTGCTGCTGGGCGGGGGCCGCCCGGCGACCGCGGTGCCGACCACCTGGGTGGTGGGCCTGGGCACCCCGGAGGAGATGGCCGAGGAGGCGGTGCGGTACGCCGGGGCCGGGTTCCGCCACATCAAGCTCAAGGGCGGCGAGGACCCGGCGCTGGATCTGGCGCTGGTGGCGGCCGTCCGGGCCGCGCTGCCGGAGGCGGTGGAGCTGTCGCTCGACGCCAACGAGGGGTATCCGCCGTCCGGGGCGGTGCGCACCGCGGCCCGGCTGGCGGACGCCGGGCTCGATCTGCTGGAGCAGCCGCTCCCCCGCTGGGACCTGGACGGCATGGCCGCGCTACGGGCGGCGGGCGGGGTGCGGGTGATGGCCGACGAGTCGGTGCAGTCGGCGCACGACGCCCTGGAGGTGATCCGGCGGGGCGCGGCCGATGTGCTGAACATCAAGATCCTGAAGGTGGGCGGGTTGCACCGGGCGCGGCAGGTCGCGGCGCTGGCCGAGTCGGCGGGGCTGGCGGTGAAGGTGGGCACCATGCCGGAGCTGGGCGTGGCCACCCTCGCCGCGGCGCACCTCTCGGCGGCCCTGCCGCACGCCACCGTCCCGCCGGACCTGGTGGGCCCCCTGTTGGTGGACGCCGAACCCCTGGCCCCGGCCCCCTTCGCGGCCACCCCCGGCACCGGCTCCGTGACCCTGCCGACGGCGGCGGGGCTGGGGTACGGGGCGGAACTGTGCGGGTAGGCCGCTTCCGTCGAAGTCCGCCTGCGTGTCCGGCCGTCCGGCCACCTCGTTGACGGGGCATGACATACCGCCGAGCAGTGACCGTGTTCGCCCTTGCCGTGACGGGTGGCCTGCCGGCCGCGCCGCCCGCCTCCGCCGGAGGCATCGGGGACTTCCTGTCCCCCTCCTTCGGAGTCCACTGCGCCAACCTCGACAACGGTGCCCGACTGGACCGGGCCACGCACCGCAGTACCGGCACTGCGGCAGGCAACGTCGCGGGCGTGCCCCTGGGCAGTGCGCTGAACCAGTGCGGAGGCGCGGACGCGCCCGTGGCCGACCGTACGTTCGATGGGCCGTCGTTCATCGGCGGACCGGTGCTCGCGCTGGGGTGAGAGCGGGTGCATGAGACCGAGAGCTCCGGGATGACCGTGCGGTCCGCGGGGCCCGGCGGGCGCGTCCCCGCCCGGTGGGCGCGCCTGCGGGGCGGGGCGCCGGGTGACGGGGTATCCGTGGCCGATGACCGCCCTCGGAACGTACCGCCGCCCACCTCGTCCCCTCTCCCGCGTCTTCCGCGTCTTCCGTGTCTTCCGCGCGGAGGTCCGATGTGGCTGAGGGGCTGGCGCTGGGGGCGGCGCTGCTGTTCGGGCTGGTCCACTTCTTCAGCGGGCTGATGTCCCGGCAGGGGGACGTGGACAGTTACGCCATCGCGCTGTTCGGCCAGTTCGGCGGGGCGGTGCTGATCCTCACCGGGGCGCTGGCGCTGCCCGCGCTGGGGGTGGACCGGCCGGTGCTGACGGCCTCGGAGGTGGATCTGGCCTCGCTGGGGTGGGGGCTGCTGTCGGGGGTGGGCAGCGGGGTGGGGGTGGCCTGTCTCTACCGGGGGCTGGCGAGCGGGCAGATGAGTGTGGTGGTGCCGCTGAGCGATGTGGCCGGGGTGGCGCTGCCGGTGCTGGTGGGGGTGGCCGTACTGGGCGACCGGCCGCATCCGCTGGCCTGGCTGGGGATCGCGGCGGCGCTGCCCGCGCTCTGGCTGGTGTCGCGGGACGGCGGGGGCCGGGCAGGGGGTGGTGCGGCGAGCGGGGCGCGGTACGGGCTGCTCGCCGGGGTGGGCTTCGCGGTGCAGTTCCTGGCCATCTCGCGGGTGGACCCGGCGGCCGGGCTGTGGCCGGTGCTGGCGGCGCGGGCCGGGGCGGTGGCCACCGTCGTGCCGATGGCGCTGGCGGCCGGGGCCTCGCTGCGGCCGCCCCGGCGGCTGGTGCTGCCCGCGCTGGTGACCGGCTCGGCGGGGTCGGTGGCGATCGTGCTGTACCAGCTGGCCACGCTGGACCAGCTGGTGGCGCTGGCGACCGTACTGGCCTCGCTCTATCCGGCGATCCCGGTGGTGCTGGCGATCGTCTTCCTGCACGAGCGGCCCACCCGGGTGCGGCTGGCCGGGCTGGCGTGTACGGCGGTGGCGATCGCCCTGATCGCGCTGGGGTGAGAGCGCGTGCGGGAGACCGAGAACTCCGGGATGACCGTGCGGTCCGCGCGCGTCCCGCCTCCGCCCTCACCTGTGCCGTCGTCATTGCCCGAATTCCTGTCCCAAAGTGCCATCAAATCACCGGAATGAATTCGATCAGGACATTGGGCAGGCAGTTTCAGCCATGCGCCAGGTGAAAGATTGCCATGTACAGGCGTCCTGCCCGATCGTCATTGCGCAAGCGCAATTCGTTTCCCCAGGGTGACCGTGCTGAATACGGTCGCCTACGGGCCCGGAATCAGGGAGTACTTGTGCTTTCGAAAACCAAGAGGGTCGCGCGCTCCGCAACCGTCGCGCTCGCTGCCGCCGCCGCGTTCACCGTGGTGATGCCCACCAGCAACGCCTTCGCCATCAACGAGGTCGAGTGCCGCGGCGGGGAGAACTTCCTCAAGATCTGGTCGCACCTGGACGGGCGGACCAGCGTGGACTGCTATGCGAACAAGGGCCGGATGAACTTCGGCAGCTGGTGGGTCGACCGCATCTCCACGGGCAACAACGACCTGATCTACTACGACGTCAACGGCGACTCCGTGCGCATCAACCGGTGGACCGACATCACCTTCCCCAGCCGTCCGCCGAAGGTGAAGGACATCGAGATCCTCTGACTCTGACGAGTGACGGCTCGGGTGAATTCGAGTCGCTAATGCGGTGAAACGGTGGCCACCCCCGCACCACGGCCATTTCCGCATTCCGCCGGCCACGCCTTTGGGGGCGTGGCCGGCGTTGGCCGTTTCGGCCGATGCCCGGTCGGCAGGCGGTGGGGGGCCGAGGCGGCGATAGGGCCATCGCGCACTTATCTCGGGCGGCTGGAGACGGTAGTCCGGTAGGTACCGCATGTCCATGCGCTCCCAGGCGCGTGCGCTCCCATCCCTCACTCAGGAGGAGGGCCCGATGGACGCCGCTACCGCTCAGGCCACCGCCGCCGAGCCGGGCACCGGGGCGACGGAGGATCCCGATCCCACCGTCCACATCCTCTGGATCAACGCCGGGTTGAGCTGCGACGGGGACTCGGTCTCGCTGACCGCCGCGACCCAGCCGAGCATCGAGGAGCTGGCCCTGGGCGCGCTGCCCGGTCTGCCCAAAGTGGCCGTGCACTGGCCGCTGATCGACTTCGAGTGCGGGCCGGTGCAGGGGTCGGACACCTTCATCGAGTGGTTCTTCAAGGCGGAGCGCGGCGAGATCGACCCGTTCGTCCTGGTCGTGGAGGGGTCCATCCCCAACGAGGCGATCAAGGACGAGGGCTACTGGTGCGGCTTCGGCGACGACCCGGAGACCGGGCAGCCGATCACCACCAGCGAGTGGCTGGACCGGCTGGCGCCCAAGGCACTGGCGGTGGTCGCCATCGGCACCTGCGCGACCTACGGCGGCATCCACGCCATGGCCGGGAACCCGACGGGCGCCATGGGCGTGCCGGACTACCTGGGCTGGGAGTGGAAGTCCCAGGCCGGTATCCCGATCGTCTGCATCCCGGGCTGCCCGGTGCACCCGGACAACGCCTCCGAGACGCTGCTGTACCTGCTGTACCAGGCGGCCGGTTCGGCGCCGATGATCCCGCTGGACGAGGAGCTGCGGCCGACCTGGCTGTTCGGCGCGACCGTGCACGAGGGATGCGACCGGGGCGGCTACTACGAGCAGGGGCAGTTCGCGCACAGCTACGACTCCCCGCAGTGCCTGGTGAAGCTGGGCTGCTGGGGGCCGGTGGTGAAGTGCAACGTGCCCAAGCGCGGCTGGATCAACGGCGTCGGCGGCTGCCCCAACGTGGGCGGGATCTGCATCGCCTGCACCATGCCGGGCTTCCCCGACAAGTTCATGCCCTTCATGGACGAGCCGCCCGGCGGCCATGTGTCCTCGACCGCCAGCGGCGCGTACGGGAAGGTCATCCGCGGACTGCGCCACATCACGGCGAAGACCGTGGACAAGGAGCCCAGGTGGCGCACCAAGGGCGAGAAGATCCTCACCGGCTACCGGCCGCCGTGGTGACGGCCACCCCCGATCACCGGACGTACCGCTGGCACGGCAGGCACGGCAGGAAGGCGGCCTGGAGACCATGACGTTGACCAACCACCGCTCCGAGACCGAGATCGTCCCCCAGGAGAGCGGCAACCTCACCGAGATGTCCTGGGACCCGATCACCCGGATCGTGGGCAGCCTGGGCATCCACACGAAGATCGACTTCGCGCAGAAGCGGGTGGCGGAGTGCTACAGCACCTCGTCGGTCTTCCGCGGCTACAGCATCTTCATGAAGGGCAAGGACCCCCGGGACGCCCACTTCATCACCAGCCGGATCTGCGGGATCTGCGGCGACAACCACGCCACCTGCTCGGTGTACGCGCAGAACATGGCGTACGGGGTGGCGCCGCCGCACCTGGGCGAGTGGATCATCAACCTCGGCGAGGCCGCGGAGTACATGTTCGACCACAACATCTTCCAGGAGAACCTGGTCGGGGTGGACTACTGCGAGAAGATGGTCCGCGAGACCAACCCCGGGGTGCTGGAGCTGGCCGAGCGGACCGAGGCGCCGCACGCCGGAGACCACGGCTACCGCACGATCGCCGACATCATGCGCTCGCTCAACCCGCTGGAGGGCGAGTTCTACCGCGAGGCACTCCAGGTCTCCCGGTACACCCGGGAGATGTTCTGCCTGATGGAGGGCCGCCATGTGCACCCCTCCACGCTCTACCCGGGCGGGGTCGGCACGATCGCCAGCATCCAGCTGTTCACCGACTACCTGACCCGGCTGATGCGGTACGTGGAGTTCATGAAGCGGGTGGTGCCGCTCCACGACGACCTGTTCGACTTCTTCTACGAGGCGCTGCCCGGCTATGAGCAGGTCGGCCGCCGCCGGGTGCTGCTGGGCTGCTGGGGCGCGCTCAACGACCCGGAGCACTGCGACTTCACCTACGCGCGCATGGCGGAGTGGGGCCGGAAGATGTTCGTCACCCCGGGTGTGGTGGTGGACGGGCAGCTGGTCACCAACAGCCTGGTCGACATCAACCTCGGCATCCGCATCCTGCTGGGCTCCTCCTACTACGAGGACTGGGCGGGCCAGGAGAAGTTCGTGGAGCGCGACCCGCTGGGCAACCCGGTGGACGAGCGCCACCCGTGGAACCAGCACACCATCCCCGCCCCGCAGAAGCGGGACTTCGACGACAAGTACAGCTGGGTGATGTCCCCGCGCTGGTTCGACGGCACCGACCATCTGGCGCTGGACACCGGCGGCGGCCCGATCGCCCGGCTGTGGTCCACCGCCCTGTCCGGACTGGTCGACATCGGCTACGTCCAGGCCACCGGGCACAGCGTGAAGATCAACCTGCCGCGGACCATGACCAAGCCGGAGACCACCCTGGAGTGGACCATCCCGCAGTGGTCCAACGCGCTGGAGCGCAACCGGGCCCGCACCTACTTCCAGGCGTACGCGGCCGCCGCCGCCCTGCACTTCGCCGAGCAGGCGATGGAGGAGGTGCGCGCCGGACGGACGCACACCTGGGAGAAGTTCGAGGTCCCGGACGAGTCCATCGGCTGCGGCTTCACCGAGGCGGTACGCGGGGTGCTCAGCCACCACATGGTGGTCCGCGACGGCAAGATCGCCAACTACCACCCGTACCCGCCGACGCCGTGGAACGGCAGCGTCCGGGACAGCTACGGCACCCCCGGCCCGTACGAGGACGCCGTGCAGAACACCCCGATCTTCGAGGAGAACCCGCCCGACGACTTCAAGGGCATCGACATCATGCGGGCCGTGCGCAGCTTTGACCCCTGTCTGCCGTGCGGCGTCCATATGTACGTCGGCGGCGGCCGGACCATCGAGGAGACCCATGTGCCCACCGGTCTCATGGGACTCGGCGGCTGACGGCGCCTTCCCCTCTCGGGCCAGGACCCGATCCCGGACCTGGACCCGCGGGCCGGGCGGCCGGCAACCCCGTCCGGCCCGCGCCCCCGTCCCCAGAAGCGTGAAAGGCCGGTGACCCCGTGGCGGCAGCACAGACCAGGGAGCAGTCGGGAGACCGGTCGCGGGACCGGGAGATCGGGGAGCATGTGGCCGAGCTGCTCGGCGCGCTGGACGAGCAGGCCGGGACGGAGGCCCGGGAGACGGCGGAGGAACTGGTCCGCTCGCTGGTCGACTTCTACGGCGCGGGGCTGGGCCGGGCGCTGACCCTGCTGGCCGAGGCGCCCGGGGCGGCCGACCCGGTGCGGGTGCTCGCCGATGACGAACTGGTCGGCGGGCTGCTGATCCTGCACGACCTGCACCCGGACGACACCATGACCCGGGTGCGGCGCGCGCTGGACGAGGTGCGCCCCTATCTCGGCTCGCACGCCGGGGACGTGGACATCCTGTCCCTGGACGGCGAGACCCTGTCGCTGGCGCTGCGCGGCAGTTGCGACGGCTGCCCCTCCTCGGCGCAGACAGTGCGCTGGACCATCGAGGAGGCCCTGGCCCGGCTGGCCCCCGAGGTGGGCACGGTGGAGGTGGCCGGGATCCCCGAGCCGGGCGACCAACCGGCTGCCGGACCGGGCCAGTTGCTCCAGATCGGACCGCGCCCGCCGGACGCGCCCGGGGCTCCGGCGCTTCCGGTGGAGAGCGAGGCGGAAGAGGCCGAGTGGCATGAGCTGGCCGCGCCCGCCCCGGCCCGGGAGGGTGAGACGGCGGTACGGGATGTGGCCGGGGTGCCGGTGGTGCTGATCCGCCCGGTGGGCGGCGGCCTGGTCGCCTACCGGGACCTCTGCCCGGCGTGCGGGGAACGGCTGGGCGGCGGGCGGCTGGAGACGGTGCCGGGCGGGTCCGGTGACGGAGACGGCGGTACGGCGCTGCTGCGCTGCGTACGGTCCGGGTGCGGGGCGGCGTACGACGTGCGGCACGCCGGGCGGGCGGTCGACGGCGGCAGCGCCCATCTGGAGCCGGTGCCGCTGCTGGAGCGGGACCGGGTGGTACGGGTGGCCGTACCCCGCCGGCCGGTAGCCACCGGGGCGCGGCCATGACCGTACCGGCGGGCCTGCGCAGGTTCACCCGGCGTCCGGAGCCGCCGGGCGAGCGGTGCGAGCTGTGCGGGGAGCCGCTGGCCCCGGACGCGCACCGGCATCTGGTGGACACCGCCCGGCGCAGCCTGCGGTGCGCCTGCCCCGGCTGCCATCTGCTCTTCACCCGCCCCGGCGCGGGAGGTGGGCGGTTCCGGGCGGTGCCCGACCGCTACCTCTACGACCCGGAGTTCGCGTTCGGCGAGGGCGACTGGGCGGCGCTCCAGATCCCGGTGGGCCTGGCCTTCCTCTTCCGCAACGCGGAGCTGGACCGGTACGCGGTGTTCTACCCGAGCCCGATGGGCGCCACCGAGAGCGAGCTGGACCCGGCGCTCTGGGAGGAACTGGTGGGCCGCACCCGGCTGGGGACGCTGCTGGAGCCGGACACCGAGGCGCTGCTGCTGCGGTCCGAGCGCGGCGAGCCGACCAGCTGCCATCTGGTGCCGGTGGACGTCTGCTACGAGCTGGTGGGCCGGATGCGGCTGCTCTGGCAGGGCTTTGACGGCGGCGCGGAGGTACGGGCCGCGCTGGCGGACTTCTTCGCCGAGGTGCGGCGAAAGGCCCGCCCGCTGAACATGCGTGAGGTTGGGGGCGGCGGATGACGGATCTGCACTTCGCCTGTGTGAGCGCCCGCTCGGAGCCGTACGCCGCCGGGCCGACGCTGTTGTTCGGGCTGCGGGTGGAGGAGGCCGACCACCAGCCGGTGCACGCGGTGGTGCTGCGCTGCCAGATCCGTATCGAGCCGCAGGCGAGGCGGTACGAGCCCGAGGAGCAGGGGCGGCTGGGCGATCTGTTCGGGGCGCCCGAGCGGTGGGGCGGCACGCTGAAGCCGGTGCAGTTCGCGCACAGTTCGCTGACGGTGCCGGGCTTCGAGGGGGTCGCCGACATCGATCTGCCGGTGCCCTGCACCTATGACACCGAGGTGGCCTCGGGCACGTACTTCCGTGCGCTGTCCGGTGGCGAGGTGCCGCTGCTGATGCTGTTCTCCGGCACGGTCTTCTCCGGGCCGCAGGGCTTCCACGCCGAGCCGATCCCCTGGCACAAGGAGGCCCGCTACCGGATGCCGGTGGGTGTCTGGCAGCGGATGATGGCCGACTACTTCCCCAACTCGGGCTGGTTGCGGCTGCGTTCGGACTGCCTGGAGGAGCTGCGCCGGTTCCGCTCGGACCGCGCCCTGCCGTCCTGGGAGCTGACGGTCGAGACCCTGCTGAGCGAGGCGGGGAAGCCTGACGAGGCGGAGGAAGGGAAGCTGTCGTGAGTCATGCGCGCCACGGGGGTGGCACCGACACCGTGGAGGACGTCTTCGCGCGGGCGCGGGCCGTCGCCGACGCGGTGCTCTTCGAGGGGTATGTGCTCTACCCGTACCGCGCCTCCGCCCGGAAGAACCAGCTGCGCTGGCAGTTCGGGGTGCTCTGCCCACCCGCCCGGGCCGAGGCCGCCGGGGAGGCCGCGTCCCAGCGCACCCAGTGCCTGCTGGAGCCGCGCGGGGCCCGGCGGCTGGAGGTGGAGCTGCGGTTCCTGCGGGTGCGGCGGCGGATCGTGGAGCGTGCCGTGCCGGGCGACGGCTACGCACCGGTGGACGAGCTGGAGCTGCCCGACCGGGTGCTGGTCCCCTGGGACGAGGCGGCCGAGGAGCGGGTCACCCTGCACGCCCCGATGGAGGGTCTGAGCGGGCCGGACGCGCACCGCCGCACCGTGCGGTTCGACCTGCCGGGCGGCACCGCGTACGAACCGGTGACCGGGCCGGACGGGCGGACGCTGGGGCGGCTGGTGCGCCGCAGCGCCCGGATCACCGGCGAGGTGCGGCCGGTGCTGGCCGAGCTGCCGGGCCCGTACGGGGTGGCCCGGCTGACCGTGGAGGTGCGCAACACCACCGAGGCGTACGGGATACCGGAGGGCGACCGGGAGGCGGTGCTGCCGCACTGCATGCTCGGCACCCATCTACTGCTGGGCGCGCCGGGCGGGCGGTTCCTGTCGATGACCGACCCGCCGGAGTGGGCGGCCCCGCTGGTGCGGGAGTGCCGCAACGAGGGCGTCTGGCCGGTGCTGGCCGGGCCCGCCGACCGGGCGGACGTCATGCTGGCCTCGCCGATCATCCTGGAGGACCACGCGGCGCTGGCCGAGGAGAGCCCAGGGCCGCTCTACGACGCCACCGAGATCGACGAGATCCTCTCGCTGCGCACCGCCGCGCTCACCGAGCGGGAGAAGCGCGAGGCGCGCGGCACCGACCCGCGCGCCGCCGAGGTCATCGACCTGGTGGACGGGCTCCCGGCCCAGCTCGCCGAGCGGCTGCACGGGGCGATCCGCGAGGTGGCGGAGACAGACGAGGGCCTCCGGAAGGGCGAGCGGCGGCCGACCGGCCCGGCGGCGGGACCGGCGACCGGGCTGACGCTGCCGGAGGGCGGCGGGCACCCCTGGTGGGATCCGCAGTCCGATCCGGAGGCGGCCGAGACGCCCCGGTCGGTGGTGGTGGCCGGGCAGGTAGTAGGCGCCGGGAGCCGGGTGCGGCTGGTGCCGGGGCTGCGGCGCTCGGACGCCCAGGACGTGTTCCTCTCCGGGCGGCCGGCCACCGTGGAACTGGTGCTGCGCGACCTGGACGGCGATGTCCATCTGGCGGTGGTGGTGGACGGCGACCCGGGCACCGATCTGCGGCGCGCCCAGGGCCGGTTCTGGTACTTCCGGCCGGACGAGGTGGAGCCGCTGGGGCCGGGGGCCGACGGGGCGGAGGGCGGATCATGACCGACATTACGGGCGGGACGCTGGTGGCCGGGGTCGGCAACATCTTCCTGGGCGACGACGGCTTCGGGGTGGAGACGGTACGGCGGCTGGCCGAGCGCCCCGCGCCGCCCGGCACCGAGTACCTGGACGTGGGCATCCGAGGCGTCCACCTCGCCTACCGGCTGCTCGACGGCTACCGGCGGCTGGTGGTGGTGGACGCGCTGGCCCGGGGCGCCGAGCCGGGCACCGTGGTGGTGCTGGACGCCACCGAGGAGGTGGCCGGGCGCGGCGGTGCCCTCGGGCCCGGGGGCGGGGTGGCGATGGACGCCCACTCGCTGGACCCGGCCGCCGTGCTGCGGCTCATCCGGGACCTGCACCGGGGCATGGGCACGGCGGCGCCCGCCAGTGTGCATGTGGTCGGTTGCGAGCCGCTGGACACCGCCGAGGGGATCGGGCTCTCCGCCCCGGTGGCGGCGGCGGTGCCGTACGCGATGGCGGCGGTGGACCGGCTGACGGCCCCCACCCCCGTAACCCGCTCCGACCTCTCTGAAGAGTCCTCCGAGGAAGGGACACGGTCATGGCACGGACATGGATCTCGGCGGTAGCCGGGCTGGTGGCGCTCTACGCGGGCGCCCGGGCCTGGCCGGACGTACGGCGCTATCTGCGCATCCGCAGCATGTGAGGGAGGTGGCGGTGAGGACGGTACTAGAGGCGGCGGCCGGGCGGGCGGGCCGTCCGCACGGCGGGCGGGTCCAGCCGCTCGTAACGCTCCAGGAAGACATGGAGCGTCGTATGCAGCTCGCCCAGCCGACCGGACCACTCGGCCAGCTCCCCGGCGCCCTCCGGGGTCAGCCGGTACTCGCGGCGGGCCGGACCGGGACCGGTGGCCCGCCAGCGGGAGGCGATGGAGCCGCAGCCCTCCATGGAACGCAGCAGCCGGTAGACATGCGCCGACTCGGCCTGCGGCCAGCCGAACTCCCGCAGCCGCTGGACCAGCTCGTAGCCGTGCCCCGGACGCTCGGCGAGGAGCAGCAGCACCACTGGGGCCAGCAGAGCGCGTCGTTCGGTCTCATGACCGGCGTGGTGGCCGGTGTGGTGAGGGGTGTGGTGGCTGGTGTGGTTGACCATGGCCGGAACTCTCCGCCGTCGGTGCCCGCCGTACGCGGTGGAGACGGCGTACGGGGCGGGGATCGGGTACGGGACGGGGTTGGCGTATGTGATCCACACGGTAGTCCCGCTCCGCGGGCCCGGCCAGTCGGCGCCGGGCGGCCCCCGGGGAGGTGGCGCCGTGCATGAGCTGTCCATCGCGGTGGCCGCGATCTCCCAGATCGAGGAGGCCGCCGAGCGGCACGGGGCGGACCGGGTCGCGGTGGTGCGGCTGCGGATCGGAGAGCTGTCCGGGGTGGTGCCGGAGGCCCTGCGGTTCTCCTTCGGGATCGCCGCCGAGGGCACTCGGCTGGCCGGGGCGCGGCTGGAGATCGAGACTGTGAAGGGAAGGGCGCGCTGCCCGGTCTGCGGCCGGGAGGCGCCCACCGGAGTGCCGCCCGCGCTGTGGTGCGCACCGTGCGGCGCGGCCAGGGACGTGTTGTCCGGCCGTGAGCTGGAGATCGCCCGCGTGGAGCTGGACGACACAGCCGTACGGGACGACACGTCCGTACCCGATCGAGCCCGCCCGGCGGACCAGACCCGGAAGGCGAATCATGTGCCGCACCGTTGACCTGCACCAGGCGGTCCTGGCGAAGAACGACGAACGGGCGCTCGCCCTGCGCGCCGAGCTGGCGGCGCGCGGCACCACGGCCGTGAACCTGCTCTCCTCCCCCGGCAGCGGCAAGACCGCGCTGCTGGAACGGCTGCTGGAGCGGTGCGCCGCCGAGGGGCTGCCGACCGCCGCGGTCACCGCCGATCTGGCCACCGAGAACGACGCCGAGCGGCTCGCCCGCTCCGGCGCCCCGGTGCGGCAGATCCTCACCGACGGGCTCTGCCACCTGGAGGCCGGGATGCTGCGGCGCCATCTCACCGAGGGCGGCTGGCTGCCGGAGGACACCGCGGTGCTGTGGGTGGAGAACGTCGGCAACCTGGTCTGCCCGGCCTCCTACGACCTGGGCGAGACGCTGCGGGTGGTGCTGGCCTCGGTCACCGAGGGCGAGGACAAGCCGCTGAAGTACCCGACCGCCTTCGGGCTGGCGAACGCCGTGGTGATCACCAAGACCGATATCGCGGAGGCGGTGGAGTTCGACCGGGAGGGGTTCCTGAGCAACCTCCGCCAGGTGAACCCGGAGGTCCCGGTGCTGGAGACCTCGGCGCGGACCGGGCAGGGGACGGCCGAGCTGCTGGAGTTCGTACGCCGCACCCGCGACGGCCGGAGTCCGGTGCACCGTCCGGCGCTGGCCGCCGAGCACGAGCCGCTGCTGCACCACCGCCACGAGGACGACGACCACTCTCATGGGGAAGGCCATCGTCACGATGAAGGTCATCCGCATCCGCACGAAATCCCGGCGGTATGACCGGCGGTGCGGCGGTCCCGCGTGGCGACCCCCCGGTTCGTGGAACCGGAGCCGGGCCCGGGGTCGAGCCGCGCCGCCAGGTCCGGGTGACGGAGGCCGAGCCGAGCCGCCGGGTCCGGGTCCGGGTGACCGGGGTCGTCCAGGGCGTGGGCTTCCGCCCGTTCGTCTACACGCTCGCCGACCGGCTGGGGCTGACCGGCTGGGTGGTCAACGACGTCCGGGGTGTGGAGGCCGAGGTGGAGGGGCCCGCCGAGGCGGTGGACCGCTTCCGGGCCGCCCTCGCCGAGGAACCCCCGCCGCTGGCGGTGGTGGAACGCGTCGAACACCGGCAGCTCCCCCTCCTGGGCGGCACCGGCTTCACCATCCGGCCCTCGCCCGGCGGCGGCCCGGGCCGCACCCTGGTCTCCCCCGACACCGCCGTCTGCGCGGACTGCCTGCGCGAGGTCGCCGACCCGGCCGACCGCCGCCACCGGCACCCCTTCGCCACCTGCACCCACTGCGGGCCCCGCTTCACCATCGTCACCGGGCTGCCCTACGACCGGCCGAACACCACCATGGCGGGCTTCCCGATGTGCCCGGAGTGCGCCCGGGAGTACGCGGACCCGGCCGACCGGCGCTTCCATGCCCAGCCCATCGCCTGCCCCGCCTGCGGCCCCCGGCTCACCCTGCGCCACCCCGGCGGACCGGACGACGGTACGCGTGACGGGGCTGCCCTGGCCGGGGCCCGGCGGCTGCTGGCCGAGGGCGCGGTGGTCGCGGTGAAGGGGATCGGCGGCTACCACCTGGCCTGTGACGCGGGCGACCCGGCGGCGGTGCGTACCCTGCGCAAGCGGAAGAACCGGGGCGGCAAACCGTTCGCGGTGCTGGCCGCCTCGCTGGCGGTGGCCGAGCGGCTGGCGTCCGTCGGCCCCGAGGAACGGGAGCTGCTGACCAGCCCGCGCGCCCCGGTGGTGCTGCTGCGGCGGAATCGCCGTGAGGAGGACGGGTTGGTGGCGGACGCGGTGGCCCCCGGCAGCCCGGACCTCGGCGTCCTCCTCCCGTACACCCCTCTGCACCGGCTGCTGATGGGGCTGCCGGGTGACCCGCCCGGCCCGCCCGTGCTGGTCCTGACCAGCGCCAATCTGTCCGGCGAGCCGATCGTGACGGACGACGCCGAGGCGTCGGACCGGCTCGCCGGGCTCGCCGACGCGTTCCTGGTCCATGATCGGCCGATCCATGTCCCCTGCGACGACTCGGTGGTGCGGATCTGCGCGGGCGCCGAGCTGCCGGTACGGCGCTCCCGCGGCTACGCCCCGTTCCCGGTGGCGCTACCGCTGCCGGTGGTGCCGGTCCTCGCGGTGGGCGGCGATCTGAAGAACACCTTCTGTGTGGCTCAGGGGCGGTACGCCTGGCTGTCGGCCCATGTCGGCGACATGGACGACCTGGCCACCCTGACCGCCTTCGAACGTGCCACCGCCCAGCTACGGGAGCTGACCTCCGTACGGCCGTCGGCGCTGGTGGCGGACCGGCACCCCGGCTACCGCTCCACCCGCTGGGCCGAGCGCACCGCCGCCGCCGAGGACCTGCGCCTGCACCGGGTCCAGCACCACCACGCCCATGTGGCGTCCACCATGGCCGAACACGGCCTGGACGGCACCGAACCGGTCATCGGGGTCGCCTTCGACGGCACCGGCTACGGGGACGACGGGGCGGTGTGGGGCGGGGAGTTCCTGCTCGCCGACTACGACGGCTACCGCCGCCTGGCCCACCTCCGCTACACCCCGCTGCCCGGCGGCGACGCGGCGGTGCGCAACCCGTACCGGATGGCCCTCTCCCACCTCCGTACCGCCGGTCTCTACTGGTCCCCCGAACTGCCCTGCACCATCCCCGCATCCCCCAGCGAACTGCGCCTGCTGGAGCAGCAGTTGGCGCGCGGCCTGAACTGCGTTCCCACCTCCAGCATGGGCCGCCTCTTCGACGCGGTGTCCTCCCTGGCCGGGGTCTGCCACCGGGTCGAGTACGAGGCGCAGGCGGCCATGGAGCTGGAGAACGCGGCACTGGAGGCCTCCCGGAACTCCGGCCCCGGCTACGCCTTCGCCCTCCACGACTGCGCTCCCCTGGTCGCCGACCCGGCCCCGGTGCTGGCCGCGATCATCGCCGACCTCCGAGCGGCCCGTCCCGCGTCCCTGATCGCCGCCCGCTTCCACACGGCGGTGGTGGAGCTCGTACGGGAGGTGTGCGCCGCCGCCCGGTCCCGTACGGGGGTGGGCACGGTGGCCCTGACCGGCGGCGTCTTCTGCAACACCGTGCTGACCGAGGGCTGCGCCCGGCAGCTGGCGGCGGACGGGTTCACCGTGCTGCGCCACCGCCGGGTGCCGCCCAACGACGGTGGCCTGGCGCTCGGCCAGGTGATGATCGCCGCCCGCCAGGGCGCCTGACAACGACGGAGGAGCCATGTGTCTCGCAGTGCCCGGCAGGGTCCTGGACATCGAGGAACGCGACGGCACCCGGATGGCGCGGGTGGACTTCGGCGGTGTGGTCAAGGACGTCTGCCTGGAGTACGTCCCCGACATGGTGGTGGGGGACTACGCGATCGTGCACGTCGGCTTCGCGCTCCAGCGGCTGG
Organism: Streptomyces sp. NPDC046887; assembly: GCF_040644755.1. NCBI lineage: Bacteria > Bacillati > Actinomycetota > Actinomycetes > Kitasatosporales > Streptomycetaceae > Streptomyces > Streptomyces sp. NPDC046887. The sequence goes on along the minus strand of NZ_JBEYXH010000053.1, from coordinate 15,766 downwards.
ACGAGGAGTCGGCGCGGCAGACCCTGGACCTGTTCGAGAACCTCGGGGTGCTGGAGGAGGAGTTCGGCGACGCCTGGGGCCGCGCGGCCCGCGAGGCAGGCGCCCAGCGCCCCGCCGGAACGGAGGCCGGCGGTCGTGGGCCCGGATTCCCTCCGGCTGTCGGGCATCCGGCCGCCCCCGGAAAGGAGGCAGAACGATGAAGTATCTCGACGAGTTCAGCGACCCGGTGCTCGCGGAGCGGCTGTTCGACGACATCCGGGCGCACACCACCCGGCCGTGGGCCATGATGGAGGTCTGCGGCGGCCAGACGCACTCGATCATCCGGCACGGAATCGACCAACTCCTCCCTGATGGAGTTGAGTTGATCCACGGCCCTGGCTGCCCGGTCTGTGTGACCCCGCTGGAGGTCATCGACAAGGCGCTGGAGATCGCCTCCCGCCCGGAGGTGATCTTCTGCTCCTTCGGCGACATGCTGCGGGTGCCCGGCAGCGGGCGGGACCTGTTCCGGGTGAAGAGCAACGGCGCCGATGTACGGGTGGTCTACTCACCGCTCGACGCGCTGAAGATCGCCCGGGAGAACCCGGACCGCGAGGTGGTGTTCTTCGGCATCGGCTTCGAGACCACCGCCCCGCCCAACGCGATGACCGTCTACCAGGCGAAGAAGCTCGGGATACGGAACTTCAGCCTGCTGGTGTCGCATGTCCGGGTGCCCCCGGCGATCGACGCCATCATGACCTCCCCCGACTGCCGGGTGCAGGCTTTTCTGGCGGCCGGCCATGTCTGCACGGTGATGGGCACCCGGGAGTACCCGGAGCTGGCCGAGCGGCACAAGGTGCCGATCGTGGTCACCGGCTTCGAACCGCTGGACATCCTGGAGGGCATCCGCCGCACCGTCCTGCAACTGGAGTGCGGGGAGCACCGGGTGGAGAACGCCTATCCACGCGCCGTCCAGGCCGACGGCAGCCCGGCCGCCCAGGCGATGCTGGCGGATGTCTTCGAGGTGACCGATCGGGCCTGGCGCGGTATCGGCATGATCCCGGCCAGCGGCTGGCGGCTCTCCCCCAAGTACCGGGAGTACGACGCCGAGCACCGCTTCTCGGTGACCGGCATCGACACCCAGGAGTCCACCGTCTGCCGCAGCGGCGAGGTGCTCCAGGGCCTGATCAAGCCGCATGAGTGCGCCGCCTTCGGCAAGACCTGCACCCCGCGCAACCCGCTGGGCGCCACCATGGTCTCCAGCGAGGGCGCCTGCGCCGCGTACTACCTGTACCGGCGCCTTGAGTTGCCGCAGGCGGCGGACACCTCCACCGGTACCGCCTCCACGACCCGGGAGGTGACCCGGCGTTGACGGACACCACCAACCCCACCCGCCTCAACGGCACCCCGGCTCCGGTCGAGTCCACCCCTCCCCCCTCCTCTCCCCCACCGGACTTCTCCGGCTGGACCTGCCCGGCCCCCCTCCGCGACCACGATAAGATCGTGATGGGCCATGGGGGCGGCGGCTCGCTCTCCGCCGAGCTGGTCGAGCACCTCTTCGCGCCCGCCTTCCGCAACGAGGTGCTGGACGGCCTCGGCGACTCGGCGGTCTTCGCCCTCGGCGGGGCGAAGCTCGCCTTCTCCACCGACTCCTATGTCGTCCGTCCCCTCTTCTTCCCCGGCGGCAGCATCGGCGACCTGGCGGTCAACGGCACCGTCAACGACCTGGCGATGTCCGGCGCCGTCCCGGCCTACCTCTCCTGCGGGTTCATCCTGGAGGAGGGCGTGGCGCTGGAGCTGGTCGGCCGGGTGGCCGAGGCGATGGGCGCGGCGGCCCGGGCGGCGGACGTGGTCGTGGCCACCGGGGACACCAAGGTGGTGGACTCGGGCCACGGCGACGGGATCTTCGTCAACACGGCCGGAGTCGGCCTGATACCCGACGGCGTGGACATCGGCCCGCGCCGGGCGCGCCCCGGGGACACGGTGATCGTCAGTGGCCCGATCGGGGTGCACGGTGTGGCGATCATGTCCAAGCGCGAAGGCCTGGAATTCGGCGTCGAGATCGAGAGCGACACCGCGCCCCTCTCCGGCCTGGTCGCCACCATGCTCGCGGCCTGCCCCGACCTGCACGCCCTACGCGACCCGACCCGTGGCGGCCTCGCCACCTCCCTCGGCGAGATCGCCGCCGCCTCGGGCGTCGGCGTCCAACTCGCCGAGCACACCCTCCCCGTCCCCGAGACGGTCGCCAACGCCTGCGCCTTCCTCGGCCTGGACCCCCTCTACGTCGCCAACGAGGGCAAGCTCGTCGCCTTCGTCCCCCCGGAGCACGCGGACGCCGTGCTCACGGCCATGCGGGCACACCCGTACGGCCGGGAGGCGGTGGCGATCGGGACCTGCGTCGAGGAGCACCCGGGCATGGTCGTCTCGGCGACCCGGCTGGGCGGCACGCGAGTGGTGGACATGCCCCTCGGCGAACAACTCCCCCGCATCTGCTGAAGCTTCTAGTGAAGATCGGAAAGCACCATGGCTTCCAAGGACAAAGGCCACCAGGGCCCCAGCCGCCACGGCGGTGAGCGGCAGCACGGCTGGTCGCCGGACGTGGACGACCAGAAGCAGCAGGACAACCCGAGTGCGCACCGCTCCTTCCACACCGAGGAGTACGCGGGCGACAAGGGCGCGCCCTCCCCCTCCGAGCAGGAGAAGAAGGACTCCCTCCAGGGCACCGAGCAGAAGAGCGGCACCCAGCCCGGTGAGCAGCAGGCCAGCAGCGGCGACGACAAGGACACCGGCCTCCACCGCACCGGCCGCCGAGGCCGCTCCCAGCGCCCCAGCGGCAGCAAGGACGACACCGCCTACACGGGCGTCGACCCCAAGGGCCCGCCGGAGGGGGACGGGGCGAGGTGATCGGACCGCCGGAGAGAGGTCGGCCCCGCGACCGGCGATGGTCGCGGGGCCGCCGTCTGCGAGGCGTCAGGCCGTGAGCCGGGCCCGCTCGGTGTCTTGCTGTCAGGCGTCTGCGAGCCAGTCGGCGGAGGTGCTGTCCGCGAGCATGAGGGCCAGCGGGCCGGCCGGTAGGAGGAAGCGTCCTGCGCGCACCCCGTCCAGGGCGTCCTGCATGGGCCACCACATGAGCTTGAAGTCCTGCTCCGTCTGTGTGAGTTCCTGGGATCCGAGCGTGAGGTCCTGTGCTTCGAAGAGGTGGACGCGAGCCGTCGAACTCAGAGTCACGGCGAACGCTCCGAGTCGCCGCCAGCGCCTTGCCGTGACGCCGGCTTCCTCGCGGAGTTCCCGGCGGGCGCAGTCGAGAGGGGTCTCCTGCGGCTCAAAGCGCCCGCCGGGCAGAAAGACGTACTCACCTCCGTGATCGGGGAATGCCGCGCTGAGCAGGGCGACCAGGCCCCGGGAGTCACGGGCCACGACCACGGAGGCGTCAGGCACGGTGCTGTTCATACCCGCCGAGCGTAGTGGTCAGCCGTGTTCCCACAGGACGAACGGGACGTTGAACACCGCGGGGTGGGCGATGCCTCGGCTCCCGCCGCCCAGGAAGACCCCCGCGGCGAGTACGCCCTTGCCGTACGGCGGCCCCGCGACCGGTGATGGTCGCGGGGCCGTTGTCTGCGTGGTGTCAGGCCGTGAGCTGCCCGCCCTTGACCGCCGTCACGAAGGACGACCAACCGCCCTCGGGGAACACCAGCACGGGTCCGCTCGGCGTCTTGCTGTCGCGGACGGGGACGATGCCCGCGTAGTCGTCGGAGACCTCCACGCACGCGCCGCCGTCCGAGTTGCTGTGGCTGGACTTCCGCCAGGTCGCGGACGTGAAGTCGTCGGACACCTCGATGCACTGGCCACCGTCAGGGTTGCTGTAGCTGCTCTTGCGCCACGTCGCGGCGCTCAGATCGCTAGGTCGCACGGCACTTCCTCCATCAGGCGCAGGATGAACTTCCGCGTAGGCCACAGTAGGTCTGGCGGCCAGATGCCGGAAGATGACGGCCGGCCGTACCTGAGGGAGGGGAACGGGGATGTGGTCGTGGGCCAAGAGGGTGCCGCTCGGTGTCGGCGCCGCCATGCTTTGCCTGGGGTTACTCACCGCCTGCGGCGGAGACGCCGAACAGAAGGCGGACCTGGCCGATCTGCTCGACGACCACCCATACGGCGAGGCGGACGCTCGCGCCCGCATCAAGACCTGCGGTGGGCAGGGGTGGGACGTCACCTGGAGCCGCTCCTCCGAGTTCCCGAACATCTGGAGCGTCCGGCTGAAGGGGACCTCGGGCGCGGACGACCGCGCGGTCTCGGTGGAGGAGACGGTGGGCTGGGAGAAGGGGCGCTGGGTGCTGGCTCCCGTGGAGGGCGTCGTACCCCAGCCATCCAACGCGGCGGAGACGACCAGGCCGCGCTGACGGACGTAACGGCCCCACGACCGGTGATGGTCGCGGGGCCGTTGTCTGCGTGGTGTCAGGCCGTGAGCTGCCCGCCCTTGACCGCCGTCACGAAGGACGACCAGCCGCCCTCGGGGAACACCAACACGGGGCCATCCAGCGACTTGCTGTCGCGGACGGGGACGATGCCTGTGTAATCGTCGGAGACCTCAACGCACTGGCCGCCGTCCGAGTTGCTGTACGAACTCTTTCGCCAAGAGGCGGTAGCGAAGTCGTACGTGACCTCCACGCAAGCGCCCCCGTCCGGGTTGCTGTAGCTGCTCTTGCACCAGGTTGCGACACTCAGGTCGATGGCTCGCACGGCACTTCCTCCAACATTCGCAGGACGAACTTCCGCGACTCGACGGGCGAAAGCGCCAGGTCGCGCAACGAATCATAGACACGTTGCAAACGCTCAACGTCCGCGCTTTCCGTGACCAGCTCGCCCCTGTGTGCGTTTTCCGTGTAGGCCACGGTACGCCCGTCAGTGAGACGGAGGAACATCACGTCGGTGCTGTCCAGTCCGTAGGGCCCGGCGCTGAATGGCAGAATCTGGATGGCCACGTCCGGCCGCTCCGACATGTCGAGCAAGTGCTGCAACTGTCCACGCCACTCGTTCATGTTCCGTAGGCGAGTCCGCAGCACCGACTCGGACAGGATCGTGCGGAAGGGAGGAGCGTTCTCGCCCTCCAGTAGGTCACGGCGGCTGTCTCGCGCCTCCACCTGCTGGTTAAGCTGCTTCCCCTTCAGCCCACCGGCTGCCAGCACTTCGCGCGCGTACCCCGGCGTCTGCAGCAACCCCGGCAGCACACTCACCGCGAAGTGCCAGAGGCTCACCGCCTCCGCTTCCAGCGTCATGTACCGCTGGTACTGCTCCTTGAACTGGGTCTTGTCAGCCGCCGCCAGTTCCCACAGCGCCAGCAGCAGCGGGCAGTCGTAGTACAGCCCCAGCGCCTCCACCACCTCCGGGCTGCCGATGGTCTGGCCCTTCTCCATCTTGCCGAACAACGACCAGTCCCAGCCGAGCCGTTCGCCGAGCTGGCGCAGGCTCACCTTCTTCTCGGCACGGAGTAACCGCAGCTCCTCGGCGAAGCGCTGACGGGGCTCCTGGCTCCGGCCGGTGATGACACGTCGCTGCGGCATGGGCTCGCTCCTCCGAGACGGTCGCTGGGCGGGGAAACGTACCGGTCGGAACCGTGTGGAAGGTGTGGAACCAACCTCGTACGGCAGGGAAGCCACCCCCCGTCCACGGTGTGGGACCCGGCCGCCGGGAGCATGCTCGTAACGCCCGGACTACGGAGCGTAGACAGTCTCGTGGGGCCGGGTCAGCCAGACGACCGAAGCTCGTAAGGAGATACGCCCATGATGCCTTCGTCCGGAGGAACACCCGAACGCGTGAGCGGTGGAAGCCCCTCCTCGGCCACCAAGATCGAGGAGGCGACGCAGGCGCGGGACGCCCTGGCCGAGGCGCTGACCCGGGCCGGCATCCAGCTTCCGGCCATGGACGTGCGCACGCCGTGGGCGGAGGACCGGGAGGACGAGCGGCGGTACGCGCTGGTCCACCTCGGGGTGTGCTCCGCGCCCGTGGCGCAGGTGCTGGCGGAGGTCATCGCCAACGGGCTGGCGAACGGGCCGGCTCGTTGACCGAGCAGGGGCTGCCCGCGCTGGGCGCGACCGTCCGGGACACCGGGCGGGACCGCGTCGGGGTCGTCACCGGCGCGGAGCGCGGCTACGTGTGGCTCCGACCCCTCGGGGGCGGCCGGCAGTGGGCGGTGGAGCCCGCCCGTGTCAAGGTGTTGAGCACGGCCGAGGTGCTGAGCGCCCAGCTCGCGGAGGTGAACGCGCGCAGCAGGCAGGAGCTGGGCGTGGCGCCCGTACCCGTACCCGATCCGGTGGCGGAACCGGAGTCGGCGGCCGGCGAGGGCCGACAGGCATGGGCGGACCGGGGGGATAACCCGATGTTATGACTGGTTGTTAGTACCCAGTTCACACGCTCTTCGTAATTCTGGTGGCGCAAAGACCCCCCACACGCGGTCCCCAACGCGTGTCTTCGCCAACCTTCGGAAACGAGGACGCCTTGCGTATCACCAAGCTCCTTACGGCCGCAGCCGCCACTGCGGTCTCGGTGCTCGCGCTGCTCGCCCCCACCGCGGCAGCCGCCCCCGCGCCCGTGCCGACCGGCCCGGGCACCACCGCCGTGCAGCCGATCATCGGCGGCGGCCAGGCTCAGAGCGGCCCGTGGGCCGCGCGTCTGTTCTCCAACGGCCGTGAGACCTGCTCGGCCACCATCATCGCCCCGACCTGGATCCTGACCGCCAAGCACTGCGTCAGCGGCGGCGGGCTGTCGTTCCGCATCGGCAGCCTGGACCAGCACAGCGGCGGCACCACGGCCAACGGCGCGCAGACCTACACCCACAGCTCCGACCTGGCCCTGGTCCGCCTGGACCGCTCCGTCTCGGCGACCTACGCCCGACTCGGCCAGCCCGGTTCGGTGAGCGTCGGGCAGAGCGTGCAGGTCTACGGCTGGGGCGCCACCTCCCAGTGCGGCTCGGAGGCCAACTGCCAGTCCCGCTACCTGAAGGTGGCGAACGTGACGGTGACCGGCGGCTGCAGTGACGCCTACGGCGGCTCGGCGATCTGCGCCCGCCGCGGCAACGGCATCACGGCCGGTGGCGACTCCGGCGGCCCGATGATGGCCAACGGCATCCAGGTGGGCGTCGCCTCCACCAGCGACCGTCAGACCACCACCGCGTACACCAACGTCACCGCGTACCGCTCCTGGATCCAGTCGGTGGCCGGCGTCTGAGCCGACCATCGCCCTGAGAAGGGCCCCTGAGGAGGGGGCGGCGCCCCGCACCGGTCAGTCCGGTGCGGGGCGCCGCCGTGTCAGGCGCACGCGGGCGGTCGGCCGTCTTGTGCACGCCCCCTTCCGCTGACCGTCGTTTTCCTCATACTTCCCACCAGGGGCGGGCCGGACATCGAGTGCCGGACCGAGGAGTGGGGGACCATGGCCGACGCACGCCTTCAGTGGCTCCGGGACGCGGTCTCCGTATTCGGTGCGGAGTGCAAGCAGACCCTCGCGGGCGGGGGCGGTGAAGAGGCGGCCATCCGGACCCCGCTGGAGCGCCTGTTCGCCGTCATCGGCCCGCACCACGCCCGCCCGGACGTCACCTGGCATCCCGAGGTCTCCATCCCGCACCTGGGTGTGCGCCCCGACTACGCCCTTCGCGTCGGTGAGCGCATCAGTGGCTACATAGAAGTCAAGCGGCCCGGCAGGAACCTCGATCCGGAGGGGTTCACCGGCCACGACCGGCGGCAGTGGCAACGGCTGCGGGACCTGCCCAACCTGCTCTACACCAATGGCACGCACTGGCGGCTCTTCCGGCACGGTGTACAGGTCGGCGCTGAGGTGGCCTTCTCCGGACGATTGAAGAGTGCCGGTGAGAAGCTCTCAGTCCCGGATCTCGACGCTTTCGACGTTTTGGCTCAGCAGGTGTTGTGCTGGAAACCCGAACCGATCCAGCGGGTGTCGGTCCTGGTCCAGCAGATCGCCCCGCTGTGCCGTCTCCTCCGCGAGGCCGTGCGGGAGCAGTTACGGGCCGAGGCCCAGGTGGACCCCGCCTCCACGGAGCGCCCGTTCACCGGGCTGCGCGGCGACTGGCGCCGGTTACTCTTTCCGACCGCCGACGACGCCACCTTCGCCGACGGCTTCGCCCAGACCCTGGTGTTCGCTCTGCTTCTCGCTCGTACGGAGGGCATCACACTGGAGGGCGCGAGCTTTCACGAGGTGGGCCGCCGCCTCAACGCGGGGCACGCCCTGATGGGTAAGACCCTGCAATTGCTCACCGACAACGTCAACGACCGCTTCGAGGTGACCCTCCACCTCCTGGCAAGAACCATCGACGCCGTCGACTGGCGGGCCATCCGGCACGGCAACCGCGATGCCTATCTGCACCTCTACGAGTCGTTCCTCTCCGTCTACGACGACAAGCTGCGCCAGCGCAGCGGCTCCTACTACACCCCGCACGAGGTGGTGGAGGAGATGGTGCGGCTGGCAGAAGACGTACTGCGCACCCGGCTGGGCAAGGAGCGCGGCTACGGTGACGAAGGTGTCCGCATCGTCGATCCGGCCATGGGCACCGGGACCTATCTGCACACGATCATCGAACGGGTCGCCCGGCAGGCCGCCGAGCGGTTCGGTGAGGCCATGGCGCCCGACTCGATCGGCCGCCTGGCGTCGCGGTTGTTCGGATTCGAGCTCCAGACGGGCCCGTTCGCCGTCGCCGAACTGCGTACCGCCGACCTCCTCAAGAAGTACGGTGCCGCGCTCCCGCCCGGTGGCGTGAACCTGTATGTCACGGACACCCTGGACGACCCGTTCGTCCAGGAGGAGCAGATCGCCTCCACCTATGCGGCGATCTCCGAGGCCCGGGCCCGGGCCAACCGGATCAAGGCGAACGTGCCCGTCACCGTGGCGATCGGCAATCCCCCGTACGACGACAAGGCCGAGAACCGGGGCGGCTGGATCGAGAAGCGCGTCAGGGGCCAGGGCCACCCGCCACTGGATGACTTCCGCCATCCGGGCAACGGACGCCACGAGCACGCGCTGAAGAACATGTACATCTACTTCTGGCGCTGGGCCGCCTGGAAGGTGTTCGACGCCCACGCGGACGAGCGGCACGGACTGGTCTGCTTCATCACGCCGTCCGCGTTCGCCACCGGCCCGGCGGGGCGCGGGATGCGCGCCTATCTGCGCCGGAACTGCGACGAGGGGTGGATCATCGACCTCTCGCCGGAAGGACAGCGCGCGGACGTCGCCACCCGGGTGTTCCCTCACGTCGCCCAGCCGCTGTGCATAGGCCTCTTCGTCCGCCGCACCGACCATGACTCCGCAAGGCCGGCCCGGATACACCATCGGGCGCTGCGCGGACGACGGGCCGAGAAGTTCGCCCAGCTCAGGAATGTCGGCATCGATGACGGAGGCTGGCGCAACACCCATACGGAGGGTGTGCGCCCCTTCACCCCAGCGACCTCGTCGGGATGGGATGACTTCCCGGCGCTGATGGATCTGTTCCCCTGGGGCAGCCCGGGGTGCAAGACCAACCGGTCCTGGGTGACCTCTCCGTCCGAGGGCGTCCTGCGGAACAGATGGGCACGGCTTGCCGGGGAGACGGACCCGGAGGAGAGGGCACGGCTGTTCAAGGAGACACGGGACCGAAGGCTTGGTTCCCGCCCGGCATCGCTGCCCGGCCATCCGCACCCAGGCCGGGTGCTCGCCCAGGACAGCGGTGCCTGTCCGCCCCTGTTGCGTGTCGCGCTACGCAGCTTCGATCGCCAGTGGATGGTCGCGGACCATCGGGTCCTCGACTTCCCCCGTCCCGAACTCTGGGAGGCGCTGCAGCCCTCGCAGATCTTCCTCAACCAGCAGCACACCCATGTGATCAGCAGTGGACCGGCTCTGGTCGCGACGGCACTCCTGCCCGATACAGACCACTTCAACGGCCGTGGCGGCAGAGTGCATCCCGCCCTCCATCCGGACGGCAGCGGCAACGTGCCGACGGGCCTGCTCAGGCATCTGACCCTGGTGCTGGGCCTGAGTGAGGTCACCGTGCACGACCTCGCCGCCTACGCTCTGGGGGTCGCCGGGCACAGCGCCTTCACCGAGCGATTCGCGGAGGATCTGCTGACCGCAGGCGTCCGGATCCCGCTCACCCGCGATCCGGAGCTGTGGCGCGCGGCAGTGGAGACGGGCGGTGAGGTGCTCTGGGCAGCGACCTACGGCGAGCGTGGGAAGGCTCCCGACGGACCGGCCGTGGCAGGGACGGATGTCGGCTTCCCACCCGGTGACCCGCGCCAGGTCCGGTACATGACACCGATTGGTACCGACGTACCCGACGAGCTGACCTATGACGAGGAGAGCCACACACTCCTTGTCGGCCCGGGGGCCTTTGGCGGAGTGCCGCCGGAGGTGTGGCACTACGAGGTCGGCGGTATGCGGATCGTCCGCAAGTGGTTCGGCTACCGCCGTGCCTCGCCGACCAGCCGGAAGAGCAGCCCACTCGACGACGTCCATGTCACAGCGTGGCCGAGCCTGTGGACGGTGGAGCTGATCGAGCTGCTGTCGGTCCTGCGCCGACTGGTCGATCTCGCCTCTGTCCAGCGCGCCCTCACGGAGAAGATCCTCGACTCACCCGTCATCACCGGCGCGGACCTGGCTGCGGCGGGCGTCCTCCCGCCGCAGCCCAAGGCCGATCGCGCACGGCGGCGGATCGATCTGGACGTCGACGGCTCCGCATCCTGACTCTGACGCCCCCGGTGAATGCTCGACCGGCATGTGGTCCTTGACTCCGTGGGCGAGTCTGAAGCGTTCGACCGTCCGGGCGCGCACTCAGCTCGCCCGGACGTACCTCTCCGCCTCCTCCAGGGACCAGATTCCCTCGGCGAGGCGCTTCAGCGCGTATCCGGCCTGACGAGTTGGTGCACCGTGCGCGATGGTGTCCGCGAAGGATGCCACCGCGCTCAGCCGCGCCGTCAGTTCGTCGCACTCGGCGTCCCGCAGCGCCGCTGCCCCCGAGGGCGTCATGGCGAGCGTTGCCTGCTCGTGGGCCTTGCTTTCGACAAGCCCAGCCCAGAGGAGCGTGGGAAGGGCCTCCTCGCGTACCGCGTCGGCGTCGAGGCCGCGTGCGGTGTAGGAGGCCGGATCGGCTTCGGGCTCCGGCAGGTCGGTGAGGTCGAGCTCGCGCAACAGACGGTGTTGGAGGGGCGAAAGCGCAAGGATGGGCACAGGCATGGCCCCAGTATGGGCCGCGCACCGGGGTAACAGCGCGCACGGCGGCCACAGTTCACCTGCGGCCGCCGTCGGACCGGAGCCGTGCCGGTGGGAGCGTGCGGTTCTCCCCCTTCCGCACCTCCGCAGACCTGGCGCCGCGGCGGTGGGGCGCTCGGGGGCTGCTCAGCCGGGGCAGGTGGTGTCGTGGTCGGGCCTGGTGCCGGTGGTCAGGAAGTCGGTGACCAGCCGGTCGCCGCAGGCGTTGCCGTTGGCCAGGTACATACCGTGGCCGCCCCGGTCGAGCGTGACGAGGCGGGTCCGGTCGCCGAGGGCCTGGCGCATGTTGAGGGCGCCGGAGTAGGGGGTGGCCGGGTCGCGGAGGGCCTGGATCATCAGGATGTTGGAGGGGCCGCGGGAGGTGATGCGGACGGGCTGGTCCGCCGGGGCGTCCCGCCAGAAGGTGCAGGGAGTGATGTTGGCCGGTGCCCCGGCGGTCAGCGGATACCGGGCCCGGTCCTCGGTGACGGCGCGGGCGTAGGAGGCGGGCGTCCCGCTCCAGCGGAGGTCATTGCATATGACGGCGATGCTCACCGCCGCCTCGGTGTCGCTGAGCGGTGCGGCCAGTGGGGCGGGGAGCACCGGGACGCCCTCCGGGCGGCGGGCGGTCTGGATCAGCTCGGCCAGTGCCGGGAACGCGGCGTCGGCGAAGAGGGCGTTCTGCACCGCCTGCCGCAGCACATTGCCGGTGAGCGGGACACCGGGGGTGGTCGAGGGCCTCGGCTCGTGGTCCAGCCGGGCGGCCAGGTCGAGGACGAGGGGCAGCACGTCCTCCGCGCGCTCGGCCAGTCGCAGCTTCTCGTGCGGCGGGGGCGGATCCGCCGCCCAGGCGGCGAAGTCGGGGAAGCGCTGGTGCGCGCCGAGGGACATGTTCTCCTTCCAGCCACGTGCGAGCCGCCGCGGGTCGGGGTCGCCGGCGCTGTCCAGCACCCAGCGGTCGGTCCGGTCGGGGTGGAGCTGCGCGTACACGGCCGCCGGGTAGACCCCGTAGGAGACGCCCCAGGCCGACAGCTTCCGCTCGCCGAGTGCCTGACGCAGCCGGTCCATGTCACGCACTTCGTTGGCGGTGCTGAGACTGCTCAGCACCGGGCCGCCGTGGCGGGCGCAGGCCTCGGCGGTCCGCCGGGCGCGGGCGACGTTCTCGCCGATGCCGCCGTCGGGGGCGGGCCAGGCCCGCAGGTTCACCAGGAAGCGGTCTTCGGCGGCCAGGCCGCAGCTCGCCTTCGTACTCTCGCCCGTCCCGCGCGGGTCGAAGGCGACCAGGTCGTAGATGCCGCCGGTGGCGGCGGCCAGTGCGGCGCCCTTGGCCGTCAGGCGGGGGATTCCGGGGCCGCCCGGGCCCCCGGGGAGCACCAGGAGCACACCGCGCCGTGCCTCGGGGCGCTCGCTGCGGACGCGGGAGACCGCGAGGTCGATCCGCGGTCCGGCGGAGTCGCGGTAGTCGAGCGGCACGGGGAGGACGGCGCATTCCTGGCCGACCGGCCCCTGCGGGGTGGCGCAGGGCCGCCAGGTGAGGGCGGGCACGGAGGAGGACGGGGGTGCGGAAGGCGGGCGGGCGGCGGTGGGTAAGGGCGTGGTGGTCGCCGCATCCGCCGCGGTGGCGGCGGTGGCGGGGACCAGGAGGGTCGCGGCGAGCGCGGCGGCGAGGAGAAGCCTGAGGCGGATCTTCATGTCCCCAGCCTTGTCGATCACGGCCGGGGATCCCATCCGGGTGGCTGGTCGATCGGGAGGGGGGCTACCCCCCGTACACTCCCGTTCGACAGTATGTTCATGCAGCACAGGAGTTTGACGGAGGGTCCGGAGGGTGGCGGCTGGGGACGCACGCAGGCCGTTTCCGAGCTGATCACAGGGCACATGTGACCGGTCCGGGGGTTTGGGCCTACGATACATACATGTCCAAGGTACTGAATAAGCTTCCAGTGGGTGAGCGGGTCGGCATCGCCTTCTCCGGCGGGCTGGACACGTCGGTCGCGGTGGCGTGGATGCGTGAGCGCGGCGCCGTCCCCTATGCGTACACGGCCGACATCGGCCAGTACGACGAGCCGGACCTCAGCGATGTGCCGGAGCGCGGGCACGCGTACGGGGCGGAGAAGGCACGGCTGGTCGACTGCCGCGAGGCGCTGGTGGAGGAGGGCTTCGCCGCGCTGGCCTGCGGCGCCTTCCACATCCGCTCGGCGGGCCAGGCGTACTTCAACACCACCCCGCTGGGCCGGGCGGTGACCGGCACCCTGCTGGTGCGGGCGATGCGCGAGGACGAGGTCTACATCTGGGGCGACGGCTCCACCTACAAGGGCAACGACATCGAGCGGTTCTACCGCTACGGGCTGCTCGCCAACCCCGCCCTGCGCATCTACAAGCCCTGGCTCGACCGGTCCTTCGTGGAAGAGCTCGGCGGGCGGCACGAGATGTCCGCCTGGCTCGCCGAGCGCGATCTGCCGTACCGGGACTCGGCGGAGAAGGCGTACTCCACCGACGCCAACATCTGGGGCGCCACCCACGAGGCGAAGCGGCTGGAGTACCTGGACACCCCGCTGGAGATCGTCAACCCGATCATGGGCGTGCGCTTCTGGGACGAGGCGGTGGAGATCGCGGCCGAGGACGTCACCGTGGAGTTCGAGCACGGGCGGCCGGTGCGGATCAACGGGCAGGCGTTCTCCTCGCCGGTGGAGCTGGTGCGGGAGGCCAACGCGATCGGCGGGCGGCACGGCCTCGGCATGTCCGACCAGATCGAGAACCGGATCATCGAGGCGAAGAGCCGCGGGGTGTACGAGGCGCCCGGCATGGCCCTGCTGCACCTGGCGTACGAGCGGCTGCTCAACGCCATCCACAACGAGGACACCGTCGCCATGTACCACGGCGAGGGGCGACGGCTCGGGCGGCTGCTCTACGAGGGCCGCTGGTTCGACCCGCAGGCGCTGATGCTCCGGGAGAGCCTGGTGCGCTGGGTCGGCCACCCGGTCACCGGCAGTGTGACGGTGCGGCTGCGCCGGGGCAACGACTACACGGTGCTGGACACCCAGGGCCCGCACCTGAGCTACCACCCGGAGAAGCTGTCCATGGAGCGCAGCCACGACCCGGCGTTCTTCCCGGACGACCGGATCGGCCAGCTGACCATGCGCAACCTGGACATCGCCGACTCGCGCAGCAAGCTGGAGCAGTACGCGGCCCAGGGCCAGCTCACCGCCTGGAGCGGCCTCATCGGGGAGCTGCCCCCGGGCGGCGCCGAGACCATCGCGGCCGGCAGCCACGGCGAGGGCGTCCCGGTGGACTCCGACGCGCTGGACGCGGCCGCGATCGAGTCCGGGACGGACTGACGGGGGCGGAGGCAGACGGTGGGTGAGGCGGAGCGCCGTCCCGGCGGGTGCGGGTGGGTGCCGGGGCGGCGCTTCGGTCTGTGTGTGTATCGGGGTGGGCGGGCATCGCCAGGGTGTGCTGTCCGCCGGTGGTGAACGCCGGTCCGGACGGGCTGGAGGGTCACTATCGTCGGGCTCATGACGATGATCACCACACGCACGGTCACCTACCCGGCCGACGGTCTCACCATGGTCGGGCACCTCGCGCTCCCGGCCGGTGCCGACCGCCGGCCGGCCGTCCTGATCGGGCCCGAGGGCGTCGGGCTCAGCGATGTGGAGCGCCGCCGTGCCGACGCCCTGGCCGAGCTGGGGTACTCGGCCTTCGCCTTCGATCTGCACGGCGGGCGCTATCTGGCCGACCCCGAGGAGATGCTGGCCCGCTGTATGCCGCTGCTCGGCGACCCGGACCGGATGCGGGGCATCGGGCAGGCCGCGCTCGACGTGCTCCGTGCCGAACCGCGGGTCGACCCCGAGCGGATCGCCGCCGTCGGCTACGGCACCGGGGGCGCGGTCGCGCTGGAGCTCGGGCGCGCCGGCGTCGACCTGCGGGCGATCGGCACGGTCAACGGGCTGGTCACGGGCCGACCGGGCGAGGCGGCCAATATCCGCTGCCCGGTGTGGGCCGGGGTCGGATCGGAGGACCCGATCATGGCTCCCGCACAGCGGGAGGCGTTCGCCGCCGAGATGCAGGCCGCGGGGGTCGACTGGCGCCTGGTGGTCTACGGCGGGGCGCTGCATGCCTTCCACCACCCACCGGTCGATCACCCCGCGGTCTCCGGTGTCGGCCACCATCCACGGCACGCGGAGCGGGCCTGGCGCGACGTCCTCGGTCTGCTGGCGGAGTGCCTGCCGGTGACGGCGTGATCATGGGGAGGGCGGTGGGGTGAGATGGCGCACGGCCATGGATCGCCGTGGGAGGGGTACGCGCCGCAGTGCGCCGCCCGGGACCGGTTCACCGATGGTTCCGGTGCGGCGTGGAAACGGCACCAGCACTACGGAGGTACCCATGTCGTCCAAGCGCCGCCGCAAGAAGAAGGCCCGCCGCAACAACTCCGCCAACCACGGCCGCCGTCCCCAGTCGTGACGGCGGTGGTCTGAGGTCGGGCATCTCCCGGCCTTCAGGTCCACGGCGGAGGTGTTGCGGCGGGCCTTCTTCTTGCGGCGGCGCTTGGACGACATGGGTACCTCCGTAGTGC
>NZ_JBEYXH010000052.1:0-38333 GCF_040644755.1 Streptomyces sp. NPDC046887 | reverse complement strand
CCGCCGCGCACCCCGCGCGGCGGCCGTTTCGGACAGGCGTCCCACACCATCCCCAAAGGGGGGACGCCTCTACAGTGGGACCCATGAACGACCGCATGGTGTGGATCGACTGCGAGATGACCGGGCTCTCGCTGACGGACGACGCACTCATCGAGGTGGCCGCACTGGTCACCGACTCGGAACTGAACGTGCTCGGCGAAGGCGTGGACATCGTGATCCGCCCGCCGGACGCGGCCCTGGAGACCATGCCGGACGTGGTGCGCCAGATGCACACCTCCTCCGGCCTCCTCGACGAGCTGGCCGCCGGGACCACCCTCGCCGACGCCGAGGAGCAGGTCCTCTCCTATGTGCGGCAGCATGTGAAGGAGCCCGGCAAGGCGCCGCTGTGCGGCAACTCGGTCTCCACCGACCGCGGCTTCCTGCTGCGGGACATGCCGACCCTGGAGGCCCACCTCCACTACCGGATCGTCGATGTCTCCTCGGTCAAGGAGCTGGCCCGCCGCTGGTACCCGAGGGCGTACTTCAACAGTCCGGAGAAGGCCGGCAACCACCGGGCGCTCGCCGACATCCGCGAGTCCATCGCGGAGCTGCGCTACTACCGCGAGGCCGTCTTCGTGCCCCAGCCCGGCCCGGACTCCGACACCGCCAAGCAGATCGCCGCCCGCCACACCCTCCGCGACGCCTGACCCCGCCCCCTCCGCACACCCCCGCGGCCCCGGCCCGGACCCCTGCCCCAGGTGTCCGGCCCGGGGCCGCGCCCGCTCCCCAGCCCGGTCACCGGGCTCCCTCCCGCCCCGCTGAAACGTGTGCGCGAGCACCCTCCCGGACCCTGTACACTTTTTCTCGGCCGGTCGGAAAGATCGGTCGTGGTGGGTATAGCTCAGCTGGTAGAGCACCTGGTTGTGGTCCAGGATGTCGCGGGTTCGAGTCCCGTTACTCACCCTCACCGGGAAGCCCCCGATTCGCGCAAGCGGGTCGGGGGCTTCTTGCTGCCACGGTCTCCAGCATCGCCATCCGTCCGATTTTGCATGATTCCACCTGATCAAGCCGCTCACCTACGCATACTGGGCACCGAGTCCGGCTGGGCTCGTCGTCACAGGGGCGTGAGAGGGGCCACGGGTGCTGCGTACGGTGGTCGACGGACAGTGGGTATCGCTCCCGGGAACGCTGCGGGAGATCCGGGCCGCTCTGAGCACGGAGGATCAGGCGGTGTTCCAGGCGGAGCTGGACGAGGCGCCCTTGGCCGAGCTGCCGCGGGTCGCCGCGAGATGGGCACTTCCTGCCGCGGTGCGGGAGTCCGACGAGGAGTTGTTCCAGCGTCTGGAAGCCGGGGATTACAGCGGGGTCGTGGACGATGACGGGCGGCCGGTCGGGCCGATGGAGCCGTGAGCGCGTTCACCGTCGCCTATGCGCCCGACGCCGCAGCCGCGCGAAACGCCATGTCGCCTGCGCTGCGGCAGCGGTTCGATGCCGGGATGGCGAAGCTCGCCACCGACCCCTACGGAGCGGGATCGAGCGCGATCCGAGGAGAGCGCGACCGACGGGACGCCACCGTCGCCGGGTGCTTCGTCGTCTACTACGTGGCCCGAGGCGCCTTGCGCATCACCGCAGTGCGCATCCAGACCCCTCCCTGACGGAGCCCCTCAACCATCCGGGCAGGGCTCGTCCGCGAGTGCCGCCGACCAGTCGCCGGCCTGGACGCGGAGCTGCGCCCGGGTGCCGGGGGCGGGGGTCGGGGGGTCGGTGGGGGCGGCCTCGGGGGGCGCGGCGGTGGGGGTGGTGGGGCTGGGGGCGGGCGGGCCGGTGAGGGCGGCGTCGTGGGTGCGGGTGACGGTGCAGACCAGTTGGCGGGCGGCCTCGGGGGTGAGGCGGGGCGTCCCGGCGGGGAGGTGGATGGTGTAGCCGTCGCGGCCGAGGGTGGTGCGCGGGGCGGTGGTGAGCCGGGGGAGGCGGGTCACCGCCCCGGACTCGTACGGGGCCGGCCCGTCGAACAGCAGCCGGACGGCGGCCGGGACCGCCTCCACGCCCCAGGGCACCCCGCGCGGATAGGGGCGCAGCTCGCCGTCGGCCAGGAAGTAGACGGTGGTGTTGGAGGAGGCGCCGGTGGCGGGCTCGCCGACCTCGATGACACCGGAGGTGGGGACTCCGCAGCCAGTGAGGGGGAGGGAGAGGGACAGGAGCAGGGTGGCAAGGGCGGTGGTGCGGCGAGTCGGGCTCATGGGCGGAACGTTTCATCGGCGGCAGGGCGCAGGGGGAGGTGGAGGGTGAAGACGCAGCCGCCGCCGGGGCGGTTGGCGGCGTGGATGCGGCCGCCGTGCAGGGCGGCGTTCTCCAGGGCGATGGCGAGGCCCAGTCCGCTGCTCTCGCTGCGGGTGCGGACGGTGTCCGCCTTGTAGAACCGTTCGAAGACGAGGGGGAGGTCGTGGTCGGGGATGCCGGGGCCGGAGTCGGCGACCTCGATGGTGGCGTGGGCGGCCTCGGGGCGGTTCGGGGGCCGGTTGGTGTCCAGGCGGAGGGTGACCGGTGGGGCGCCGTGGCGTAGGGCGTTGCCGACCAGGTTGGCGACGACCACGTCCAGGCGGCGCGGGTCGACCCAGGCGCGGACGGTGCCGGGCGGGGGCAGCTCGGTGGTGACCCGGTCGGTCCAGCCCCGGGCGGCGAGCGTGCGGTGCAGGCTCTCGGCGAGGTCGATCTCGTCGGTGACCAGCTCGGCGGCCCCGGCGTCGAAGCGGGAGATCTCCATCAGGTCGTCCACCAGCCGGGCCAGCCGGGCGGTCTCGGAGCTGATGAGGCGCAGCGCGTCCCCGGTCTCGCGCTCCAACTCGGCCGCGTCGGCGTCGAGTACGTCGGTCACCGCGGACATCGCGGCCAGCGGGGTGCGCATCTCGTGCGAGACGTCCGCCGCGAACCGGCGGGCCCGGGCCTCCATCCCGCGCAGTTCGGCGACGGAGCGTTCGAGGGCGGCGGCCGTCTCGTTGAACGCCTGGGAGAGCCCGGCCAGTTCGTCGGAGCCCTGGACGGCGAGGCGGGTGTCGAGCCGGCCCTCAGCCATCCGCCGGGTCGCCGTGTGCAGGGCGCGCACCGGCCGCAGCACCCCGCGGGCGACCAGCAGCGCCAGCAGCACGGCCAGCCCGAGCGCGGGCAGGGTGGCCCGCTCGATGGCGGTGACCAGAGCCTCCACGTAGAGCTGTTCGCTGCTCTGCGGGACGACCAGGAAGAAGGCCAGCCCGGAGGGCACCCGGCCGGGTGACTCGGCGGTGTAGCTGACGGGCAGCCCGACGACCAGGGCGGCCTGGCCGTCCTGGCGTGCCCGCTGGAAGACGGCGGCCGGTTTGCGGGCCACCGCCCGGGCGACCTCGGCCGGCGGTACGCGGAAGGCGTCCTGGGGGCCGTGGGAGGCGGTCCGGTCCCGGTAGGTGACGAGCACGTGCCAGCGCTGGGAGGCGTGCGACCGGGCCAGCCGGGTGACCAGGGCGTCCAGCTCCTCCTGGCCGGGGGCCGGCGAGATGTCCGCGACCAGGTCGTTGACGCTGTCGCGGAACTGGTTGACCACCATGTCCTGGCTCTGCTTGAGGACGGCGGTACGGGCCTCCCGGTAGGTGAGCAGTCCGGCGCTGGCCGCGCCCACGGCCGCCACCAGGGCGAAGCCCAGCACCAGCCGGAAGCGCAGCCCGCCCAGCGCGGTGCGCAGCCGGGACCGGGCGCGCGCGGTCCAGGGGCTCACGGCGACCCGGTCGCGGGTTGCGCGGCTCGTACGGGCTGGAAGCGGTAGCCGAAGCCGCGCACGGTCTGGATGTGGCGGTGCTCGCCGGCCGGGTCGCCCATCTTGGTGCGCAGCCGGGCCACACAGGCGTCCACCAGCCGGATGTCCCCGTGGTAGCTGTGCTCCCAGACCGCTTCCAGCAGTTGCTGGCGGCTGAGCACCTGGCCGGGTGAGGCGGACAGGTAGAGCAGCAGGCGGAGTTCGGAGGGGGCGAGGGAGAGCGGCCGGCCCCGGTGGGTGACCACGCAGCCGGCGCGGTCGATGACCAGGTCCCCGTGTGACTCGGGCCGGGGGCGGGCGGTGTCGGAGGGGGCGGGCTCCAGTCGGCGCAGCACGGCCCGGATTCGAGCGTCCAGCACCTGGGCGCGTACCGGCTTGATCACGTAGTCGTCGGCGCCGGCCTCCAGGCCGATCACCACGTCCACGTCGTCGCCCTTGGCGGTGACCATGATGATCGCCACCTGCTCGCGCTCCCGGATGCGCCGGCAGACGTCGAGCCCGGACAGCCCGGGCAGCATCAGGTCCAGTACCACGACGTCCGGCCGGAAGGTGCCGAGGCAGGCCAGGCCCTCCTCGCCGGTGGGTACGGCGTGGACGTCGTGTCCTTGGCGGCGCAGCGCCAGGTGGGTGCCCTGCCGGACGGCAGGGTCGTCCTCGATGAGGAGCACGCGGGGCATGGGGGTCAGTATGACCATCCGACTGACGACATCCCGCCGGAAGGACGCCCGCCGGGGCGACCGTTACCGAAGGATCATATGGACGGGGCACGGAGTTGGCGGCGTCTCCCCAGGTAAACACCCGATGATCGACTGTTGCAGAGCTGTGACCATTTCCGTCATGGGCCATCAACTGGCCGATCGAGTCTGGCCACGGTGCGCGCCGCTCCGATTCCCCCCGAGAGCGGCGCGCACGGTCACCCGCCGCCGATCGAAGGGCCCCTCCCGATGGCCTCCGCAACGGACAGCCCGCCCCGCGCCCCGCACACCCCGACCGGCGGGGACGGGCCCTGGGGCGGGAGTCGGGGCCGGGGTGGGAGGAGACGCGCCGAGCGGGGCGGGCGGCGCCGGGCCGCCCGCCGCCGGGGCCGCTGGCTGGTGGGCGGCCTGCTGGCCCTCGTACTGCTCGGCGCCGCCTCGGCCGTCCTGGCGCTCCGGAACCCGTCGGCCCCGGGCGGTGCGTCCGGCGACCCGGAGCACACTGCCACCCTTCCCACCGCGGACAGACAGGCATCGGCGGACACCGCGCCGTCCAGGACGGCCCCCGCACCGAGGAACCGTCCCTCGCCGGAGCCCCCGGCCAGCCGCGACCGGGCGGCCGGCGACCCCGGCCCGCGCTCCGGCACCGGCACCTTCACCACCGCCGAGCTGGGCGGCGAGCGGGCCGGCCGCGGCGATCGGCTGCGGCGCTACTCGGTGCTGGTCGAGGAGGGCACCGGCATCGTGCCCGAGGACGCGGCCCGCGAGATCGCCGCCGTGCTGGCCGACCCCCGGGGCTGGACCGCGAACGGGCAGGACTCCTTTCAGATGGTGGCCGAGGGGCCCACCGACTTCGAGGTGAAGATCGCCACCCCGGAGACGGTGGACCGGATCTGCGGGGCGGCGGGGCTGCGCACCCGCGGCGAGGTCAACTGCTCGGTCGGCAGCGAGGTGGTGGTCAACCTCAAGCGGTGGAACACCGGCTCCCCGCAGTTCGCCGGCCCGATCGGCGCGTACCGGGCGCTGATCGTCAACCACGAGGTCGGGCACCGCATCGGCCACGGCCATGAGACCTGCCCCGGCCCGGGCCGCCCCGCTCCCGCGATGATGCAGCAGATCGACGGGCTGAAGGGCTGTGTGGCCAACGCCTGGCCGTATGACGCCAACGGCACCTACCTCGCCGGCCCGAGCGTCCCCTGAATCCGCTCCCCAGCCCCGTCCATCCTTCGAAACAGGGTCGAATCGTCCCGAACACCCGTGCCAGAATGCCCGCATGCTGGGTGTCACCGATCTACCGACCTATCTCGCCGGAGTCGTCCTCATCGTCCTCCTCCCGGGGCCGAACTCGCTCTATGTGATCTCGGTGGCCGCCCGCCGGGGCGTGCGCACCGGCTACCGTGCCGCCGCGGGTGTGTGGTGCGGGGACACCGTGCTGATGGTGCTCTCGGCGGCGGGCGTGGCCTCCCTGCTCCAGGCGAACGCGGTGCTGTTCGCCGTCGTCAAGTACGCCGGGGCGGGCTATCTGAGCTGGCTGGCGATCGGGATGCTGCGGGCCGCCTGGTCGATGTGGCGCTCCCGCCGTGAGCGGTCGGCCGAGGAGCTGGTGGCCGCCGGGGAGGCCGCCGGCCCGGTGGAGCGCCCCTTCCGCCGCGCCCTGGTGATCAGCCTGCTGAACCCCAAGGCGATCCTCTTCTTCATCGCCTTCTTCGTGCAGTTCGTGGACCCGGCGTACGCCTACCCGGCGCTCTCCTTCGCCGTGCTGGGCACCCTCGCCCAGGTGGCGAGCGTGCTGTATCTGACGCTGCTGATCTTCGCCGGTACGCATCTGGCCGCCACCTTCCGCCGCCGCAAGCGCCTCGCGGCGGGGGCCACCACCGGCGCCGGCGTGCTGTTCCTGGGCTTCGCCGCCAAGCTCTCCCTGGCGTGAGAAGACCGCGACGGGCCGCTCAGCTGGAGTCGCGTACCACCAGCTCCGTCGCCAGCACGACCTGCCGGGGATCGGCACCATTCCCGGCCCCCGGGGCGGCGATCTGCCGGAGGAGGATACGGGCCATCCGGCGGCCCATCTCCTCGATGGGCTGGCGCACACTCGTCAGCGCCGGGTCCATCAGCCGGGCCACCGCAGAGTCGTCCACCCCGACCAGGGCCACGTCCTCGGGCACCCGGCGCCCGGCCTCCCGTAGCACCGCCCGGGCCCCCGCCGCCATCAGGTCGGAGGCCGCGAACACCCCGTCCAGGCCGGGGCAGCGCCCCAGCAGCTCCCGCATGGCCCGGCGACCGCCCTCCTCGGTGAAGTCCGCCTCGGCGACCAGCCGGTCGTCGGCGGCCAGCCCCGCCGCCGTCACCCCCTCGCGGTAGCCGTCCAGCCGACACCGGGCCGCGTACATGCCCAGCGGGCCGGTGATCGCGGCGATCCGGCGGCGGCCCCGCTCCGCGAGATGGGCGACGGCCGACCGCCCGGCGCCGGTGTTGTCACAGTCGACGTACGGCACCCGCTCCCCCGCCGAGCGGCGGCCGTTCAGCACGGCGGGCAGCCCCAGCCGCGCCACCAGCTCCGGCAGCGGGTCGTCGCGGTGGACCGAGACCAGCAGCACTCCGTCCACCCGCTGGGCCGCCAGATACTGCTCGAACCGCTGCCGCTCCCTGCCGGAGCGGATCAGGGTCAGCAGCAACTGCATGTCGGCGTCGCCCAGTTCGGCGCTGACCCCGCGAAGGATGTCGAGGAAGTACGGCTCCGCGAACAGCCGGGTCTCGGTCTCGGGGACCACCAGCGCGACGGCGCCGGTCCTGGACCCCGCCAGGGCGCGGGCGGCCCGGTCGGGGACATAGCCGAGCTCGGCGATGGCCCGCCCGACCGCCTCCCTGGCCCGGTCGCTGACCCGGGGCGAGCCGTTGACCACCCGCGAGACGGTGCCGCGCCCCACCCCCGCCCGGGCCGCGACCTCCTCCAGCGTGGGTCTGCCGGTCCTCCGCCCGCTCGCCGCCATGACTGCCCCTTGAGGATCGCGCCCGTCCCACCCGTCGCCCCGCCCTGCGAGCGTACGTCCTACTCCCGCACACTTCTTCGGGAACGGGGGCAGCGGGGCGCCCCGGCTCGGGTGGAGGGGGGAAGACCCGGGCCGGGGCGCGTGTGGGGGGAGGGGGATGGCTCAGCGGTAGGCGGCGAACGCCCTGGTGAAGGCGAGCGGCTGCTGGAGGATGGAGGAGCAGGTGGCGTCGGCCCGGTTCACCGCGCCGTCCGGGCACTGCTTGTCGCGGGTGCCGGACCACATCGACAGCCAGGCCAGCCCCTTCTCCTGGGCGAAGGCGACCAGCTCGGTGGCGTCCTCGGTGCGGAACACCTCGGAGACGACATCATTCACGCCGATCATCGGGGTCACGGCGACCGTCTTCCACGCCTGCGCCTCGGAGAGCCCGAGCACCCCCTTGAGCTGGGCCTGGGTGGCGGTCGCGGCCTGGATCGCGTACTGCCCCATGTCCGCGCTGTACGCCGGACCGTAGTCCATCGCCATGATGTTGACGGCGCCGATGCGCACCCCGTTCTTCCTCGCGTCGGCGAGCAGGTCGACGCCGGGCTGGGTCAGGCCCTCCGGCATGACGGGCAGGGTGAAGGAGACGTCCAGGCCGGGGTGGGACTGTTGGAGCTTGGCGATGGCCTGGGCGCGGCGGGTGTTGGCCGCCCGGTCGGGCAGGGCCGCACCCTCGACGTCGAAGTCGACCTTGGTCAGCTTGTACTGGTCGACGACCTTGCCGTAGGCAGCGGCCAGCTGGTCGGCGGTGGCGCAGTTGAGGGCGAGCTCATGGCCGGCCGCGCCGCCGAAGGAGACCCGGACGTCCCCGCCCTTGGCGCGCAAGGCACCGATCTGGGCGGCCACCCGGTCGTCGGCCAGCCCGGTGACCCCGCCCCAGAGCGGGGCGCAGGAGCCGCCGGAGGTGATGAAGGCCAGGGTGAAGTCCCGCACGCCGGTCTTGGCGGCGGTGTCCAGCAGGTCGTACGCGGGGTGGAGCGAGGTGTCCACATACGGGGCGAACCGGGCCCCTCCCGTACCACCGCCGCCCGGGGCGGGGGTGGACACACTCGGTGTGGGGGTGGGTGTCGGCGCCGGGGCCGAGGGGGTGGGGGCGGTGGTGGGGCGGCCGCTCGGTACGGGGGTGGGGGGCGCGTCGGCGGAGCAGGCGGCCCCGTCGATCCGGCAGCCGGTGGGGTCGCCTGCCTTGCCGTCGGCGGTGGTGGTGAAGCCGACGGTGACGCTGGCGCCCGGCTTCAGCCGCTTGTTCCAGCTCTCCGGTCGTACGGTGATGTGCTGCCCGTCCACCGCGTGCTCACCGTTCCACAGCGAACCGATCCGGGTGCCGGCCGGCAGGTCGAACTCCAGCTTCCAGCCGTCCCGGTCCGATCCGGTCTCGTTGCTCACCGTGTACTGGCCGGTGTAACCACCGCTCCAGCCACTGGTCCTGGTGTACGCGGCACCGACGGCGGCGGCCTGCGCGGTGGAGCCGAAGGCGACCGCCGCGCCTCCGGCCACGGCCACCGCCACCAGGGCGCCGACCGCCTTGTTCCTGCCGCTCATCCTGCGCCGGTGCGAGACCGTGCTGCTGCCCATGGGGTGACCTGCCTTGTGTGGTGCGTTTCCGTTGACGCTCCCGGGGTGGGGGGTGTCCCGGGCCGTGGCAGCAAGCTAGCGCCCCGGAATCGGGCAATTGCCGCCATCCGGGCGGTGGTTGGGGATCTTAGGGCGGGCTTAAGGAAGCCATCGGGACCGGTTAAGCCGGTCAGCGGGAGCGAGACCGAGAGCGGGTCAGCCGGCTCAGCGGGACCGGGACCGGGAGCAGGTCAGCCGCCACAGCGAGACCGGGACCGGGAGCGGGTCAGTCGGCTGCCTCAGCGGGAGCGGGTCAGTCGAGAGATCAGAGACGTACGGGCGGCGGACCGGCCTTTGCCCCGCCGGCGGCCCTCCTCGCGGGCGGCGGCCGAGGCGCGCCCGTCCAGGCCGATCCAGATCCGTACCTCCGTACCGCCCAGCACCGAGCGCCCGATCCGCACATCGCCCCCGGTGGACTCGGCGACCCGGCGCACGATGTCCAGGCCGAGCCCGGTGGAGCCGTCCCGCTCCCCGCTGTTGCCGCGCTCCAGGGCGGCGGCCGGGTCGGCGATGCCCGGCCCGGCGTCCGACACCAGCACGATCACCGCGTCCTCGCCGTTGTGCAGGTCCACCGAGAAGGCGGTGCCCTCGGGGGTGTGCCGGAAGACGTTGCCGAGCAACGCGTCGAGCGCGGCGGCCAAATCGGGGCGGGCCACCGGGATGCGCACCGGCCGGTCGGTACCGGCCAGCCGTACCGTACGGCCCTCGTCCTCGGCCAGCGCCGACCAGAACGCCATCCGCTCCCGTACCACCGCCGAGGCGTCACAGCCGACGCCCGGTCCGGCCGCCTGGGTCTGCGGCTTGGCCTCCCGGGCGGTGCGGATGATGGTGTCCACCTCCCGCTCCAGCTGGGCGACGGCGGCCCGGGTCTGCTCGGCGGCCGGACCCTCGCCGAGCGAGGCCGTGTTGAGCCGGAGCACGGTCAGCGGGGTGCGCAGCCGGTGCGAGAGGTCGGCGGCCAGCTCGCGTTCGTTGGCGAGCAGCCGCACCACCTGGTCGGCCATGGAGTTGAACGCGGTGGCGGCGGACCGCAGTTCGGGCGGGCCGTCCTCCGGAACCCGGGCGCCGAGCCGGCCCTCGCCCAGGTCGTGGGCGGCCCGGGCCAGCCGCTGGGCGGGGCGGACCATGCGGACGCCGAGCCGGTCGGCGACCGCGACCGAGCCGACGACCAGGGCGGCGCCGACCCCGGCCAGCACCAGCCAGGCGGTGGCCACCCCGTTGGTGACCTCGGCCTCGGGCACATACAGCTCGACCACGGCGACCTGACCGGTGCCCAGCGCGGTGGGCTGGAGCAGTACCGAGCCTCCGGGTACGGCGGCGATGGCGGCCCGCCCGTAGGCCCGGGTGGTGCGCAGGTCCTTCTCGGCGGCCCGCCGCGTACCGATCTCGATCGGCTGGCCGCCGCTCTGGTCCGAGGCCGGGATGTGCACGGCGAGCCGGCCGGCCGCCCCGTCCTCGGTGGAGGCCACGGCCCGGTCCAGCTCCCGGCGGTCGGTGGTGATGGCGAGCGCGGGGCCGAGGGCGGCGGCCCGCCGTTCGGCGTTGGAGAACGCCCGGTCGCGGGCCATCTCCTTGACCACCAGGCCCAGCGGTACGGCGAAGGCGGCGACGACCATCACGGTGACCGCGAGCGCCACCCGGACCAGGGCCCATCTCACCTCGGCGGCTCCAGCTTCACGCCGACCCCGCGCAGGGTGTGCAGATAGCGCGGGCGGGCCGCGGTCTCACCGAGCTTGCGGCGCAGCCAGGACAGATGGACGTCGATGGTCTGGTCGTCGCCGTAGGACTGCTGCCAGACCTCGGCGAGCAGTTCCCGGCGCGGGACGACGACCCCGGGGCGGTCGGCGAGGAAGGCCAGCAGGTCGAACTCGCGGCGGGTCAGGTCAAGCCGCACACCGTCCAGTTCGGCCTGGCGGCGCAGTGGGTCCACCGTAAGGCCGCCGACCGTGACCACCCGGCTGGGCGGAGGTGCGGCGGCCCCGGCTCGGGCGCGGCGCAGTACGGCGGCCATCCGGGCGGAGAGGTGCTCCACCGAGAACGGCTTGGTGAGGTAGTCGTCGGCGCCGTCGTTGAGGAGGCGCACGATCTCGGTCTCGTCGTCCCGGGCGGTGGCGATGATCACCGGGACGTCGGTGATGGAGCGGAGCATCTTCAGCGCCTCGGCACCGTCCAGATCGGGCAGTCCCAGATCGAGGATGACCACGTCGAAACGGTGGTGGGCGACCTCGCGCAGCGCCTCCAGGGCCGTGCCGACGCTCCGCACGGTGTGCGAGGCGTCGGTCAGGTGCCGGATGAGGGCGGAGCGCACGAACTGGTCGTCCTCGACCACGAGCACACTTGCCATGGGCGGCACCGTACGCCATCCGGGGGAATTGGATGGACCGGAGCTGACGGTGCGGTGGCCGGTCCGGGTGGTGCACTATGGCCGGGATGCGCAGAGGACTGGTACACGCCGCGGCCTGGTCGCTCGCCACCGGCGCGGCGGTCACGCTGTCGTGGTGGGGGGTGCACACGGTGCTGGCCGGCACGGTGTACGACCCGCCGCGGGCCGTGCCGATCACCGCCGAGCGCCCGGTGGCGGCGGCATCCTCGGACCGCGAGCCGCACACCTCCTCCACCCACCGCCCCCGCCCGTCCGCCTCCCCCTCCCCGACCCCGTCCCGCCCCTCCCCCACCCCCTCACCGCCCGATTCCTCCGACACCTCCGACCGCTCCGAGGACCCTCCCTCCACCCCGCCCACCTCGGCCACCCCGCCCTCCTCCGCCCCCTCCCCGTCCGCGAACACCGGCTCGGTGCGCGGCTATCCGGTGGAGGGCGGCCGGGTGGTGTTCGACATCGGCACGTCCTCGGCCGAGCTGGTGTCGGCGACGCCGGCGGCCGGCTGGCAGATGCAGGTGTGGAAGCAGCCGACCTACATCCGGGTGACCTTCAGCGCCGACGGCCGGGAGACCGACGTCTTCTGCACCTGGCACGACCAGGCCCCCCGGGTCCAGATCGAACAGCGCTGACCGCCCCTCCCGCCTCACTTCAGATCCCTCACTTCAGATCATCGAAGGCGTCCCGCGGCGGAGCCGGTGAGTCAATGGCCTGAGCATCCGCGACGGGCTTCGCCCCGCCGCTGAAGTCCGCCAGCTCCCGCCCGGCGAGCACCCGCCCCGGATGCGGGTCACTCGCCACCCGCCGGGTCAGCTCGGCCACCGGCAGGGCAGCGGCGGACGCGACCAGGATCGCGTTGCCGAACCGCCGCCCGCGCAGCACGGCCGGGTCGGCGGCCAGCGCCAGCTGCGGGAAGAGCGCCGCCGCGGTGGCGATCTGGCCACGCAGAAAGGCCAGCGGCGGCCCGTCGGTGAGGTTCGCCGCGTACGTCCCATCCGCCGCGAGCGCCCGACGCACCTCCCCCAGGAACTCCGTACTGGTCAGATGCGCCGGGGTGCGCGCCCCACTGAAGACATCGGCGATCACCAGGTCCGCCCACCCGTCGGGCACCTTGGCCAGCCCCTCTCGCGCGTCCACGGCCCGCACCCGGACCCGGGCGCCCGGGTCGAGCGGCAGCTCCCGGCGGACGAAGGCCACCAGCGCCGCGTCCACCTCCACCACCTGCTGGGTGGAGCGGGGCCGGCCCGCGGCCACGTACCGGGCCAGCGTGAACGCCCCGCCGCCGAGGTGCACCACCTTCAACGGCCGCCCCGGCGGACCGGCCAGATCGGCGACATGGCCGAGTCTGCGCTGGTAGGGGAAGTCCAGTCGGCCCGGGTCGTCCAGGTCCACATGCGACTGGGGCGCCCCGCCCACCAGCAGCGTCCAGCCGCGCGGCCGGTCCGGGTCGGGCAGCAACTCCGCGAGGCCCCCGCCCACGACCTCCGAAGCGGCCTCCGCCGCCGCACCCCGCTCCCGCCGCCTGCTTCTCGCCATCCGCCCATTATCGGACGCCCGGATGCCCGGTACGGAACGTTACGGAACGGACCGGCGGGCCTCAGCCGCGGGAGGCGAGGAAGGCGCGGTACCAGTCGAGGGTGGCGTCCAGGGTGTCCTCCAGGGCGAAGGGCTTGACGCCGAAGGCGTCCTGGAACGCGGTGGAGTCCATCACCTGGGCCTCGGTGTGCTGGTAGAACAGCTCGGCGTAGGCGTCCATGAACACCTGGTCGAAGGGGCCGAAGGGGCGGGGCTCGGTCTTGACCGAGATGTCCAGCGGCTGCTCGACCCGCTCCTCGATCATCCGGAACACCTCCCGGGTGGTACGGGCCGGGGCGGTCGGCAGGTGCCAGACCCGGCCGTCGCCCTCGGGGTGCTCGCCCAGGGTGGCCAGTCCGGCGGCGACCGCGCGGATGTCGGTGTAGCTGTGGGGCAGGTCGATGTCGCCGAGCCCGATCACCTCGGTGCCGGTCAGCGCCCCCGGGAAGACCGCGCCGCCCAGGGTGGAGTTGAGGACCCCGGGTCCGACGAAGTCCGCCGAGCGGCCGAGCGCGACCCGGGCGCGACCCTCGCGGTGGGCGGCCAGATACTTCTCGTCCAGCGCGGCCCGCATCCGGCCCTTGGCGCCGGTCGCCCCCCAGGGGGTGTCCTCGGTCATGACCTTCCCGCCGGTCGGGCCGTACGGGTAGAGGGTGTCGAGCACCACCAGCCGCGCCCCCTCCGCCTCCACCGCCGCGAGGACGGCGTCCTGGATGCCGGGCATCGCCTCGACCTGGAGGTGGTACGCGACGTTGACGCAGTGGTAGACCACGGCGGAGCCCGCTATGGCGGCTCGCGCCCCTTCGGCGGAGCCGACATCGGCCGGGCGGAAGGTCACACCCTCGGGGGTCCCGGCCGCCGGCGCCGAGCGGGCCACCAGCCGGACCGAGTGGCCCCGGCGGGCCAGCTCCCCGGCGAGGGTCGAACCGGCCGGTCCGGCTCCGAGGACGACATGGGTTTCGCGTGCGGTGCTGGCCATCATCAGGCTCCTTGGATCGGCGGGCCACCAGGACCCGGTTATCGCTGCTCCGTTTCGTTAGAGACTATAACTCTCACTAGAGATGCCTGCAAGAGTGATTCACCTTCGGTCGCGCGGCCGGGCACACGGCGAACCCCCTGACGCCGTCGATCGATCGACCACCCCAGGGGGCTCGGAAGGAGTACGAAAAGCCCGGCGGCTAACAGCAGTTGTCGGCGGCCTCGATCAGCCGGGCGGCCTCGCCGAGGGCCTGGCGGAGCATCACCGGGTCGGTCACCGGGCCGGTGTCACCGGGCGGCAGCAGCCAGTCGGAGCCGGGCAGCACCTCAGGGGCGGCGACCGTCTCCATGCCCGGCCCGACGGGGCAGCCCCCGGCCAGGCCGGGGATGCGCAGCCCGCGCCCCGAGGTGTCGGTACACGCACTGCCCGGGACATCCCAGCGGGCGGCGGTGCCGGGCGGCACCAGGAAGCCGAGGGTGGCGCAGGCGCCGTCATGGAGGACCGGGCCGACGGCGGGGGTGCCGCCGCGCCGCAGGATGTCCACGGCCTCCAGGCCCTGGCGGGCCGGCACGGTCACCAGGTCGCAGGGGACCTCCTCCGGCAGACCGCCCCGCCCCGGCCGCTCGGGGCCGGGCGGCAACACGGTGACACTCCGCCAGGGGCTGCCGTCCGGGATGGTGCCGTACGGATCCATGGGATGCGGGCCTGCCTGCATGCCGACCTCCGACAAGGGAATCCCCTCCAGCTTCGAGTCCCCGTGCGAAGACACACTGCGTCTCTCCACTGGTTCAACGCCGCACCGCGTCAACGGCTACGGCGCCAGGCCGCCGCAAAGGATGGCAGAACATGGCGGATCGTGGGTGAGATATCCGGTTTGTAGCCAAACTGTGGGTGCGCACCCCGTCACAGAGGGTAGGTTCGGCGCGGCCGACCGGAACGATCGCCCCCGCACCCGCGAGGGCGCCCGCTCCCGGCAGTCGCAGGACCCGCAGTAGGCGCAGGACCCGGCAGTCACCGCACGAGAGGGCTCGACCATGGCGTCCTCGGCACCAGTCCCCCCACCCGTCCCAGCAGCCCCCAACCTCGCCTTCCGGCAGCTGCGCGGATCCCGCTCCCCCGGCGAGTTCGCCGCCGCGGTGCGCCGTGCCGGCCGGGAGATCGGCGAGCAGGTCGCCTGCGACGCCCGCTATGTCGGGCGGGTGGAGTCGGGCGAGATCCGCTGCCCGAACTACGCCTACGAGCGGGTCTTCCTGCATATGTTCCCCGGCCTCACCTTGCAGGATCTGGGCTTCGCCGCGCGGGAGCAGGTACGCGGCCGGGGCGCGCGCGGCGCGTCCGCTGGCCTTCGGACCGCCCCGCCGAAGCCCCAGGCACCACTCCGGAACGATGAGGAGAGCGACGTGCTGCGTCGCGCATTCATGGGTGGCACCGCCGCGGTCGCCGCCACGCTCGGTCTCGGCGCGCCCACCCCCGCGCTCGCCGCCACCATCCCCGCGCCGCGCGCCGGCGGCAGGTTCGGTGAGACCGAGGTCAGAGCCGTCGAGGAGGCGGTACGCCGGATCCGGCTGCTGGACGACCGGCACGGGGCGGACCGGCTCTACCGGGAGGCCGCCGAACCGCTGCGCACCGCCTACGCGCTGCTCGACTCCGGCACCGCCGCCCGCCAGTCCACCAGCGACCGGATGCACTCCGGCGCGGGCGAACTGGCGCTGTCGGTGGGGTGGCTGGCCCATGACTCGGGCCGCCATGAGGACGCCCGCTCGCACTACGCGGAGGCGCTGGCCACCGCACGGGTCGCCGGGGACGCGGGGCTGGAGGCGCACGCCTTCTCCAACACCTCCTTCCTCGCCCAGGACGCCGGCCGGCACCGCGAGGCGGTCCGCGCCGCCCAGGCCGGGCAGCGCGCCGCCCGCCAGCTGGCCTCGCCCCGGCTGTCGGCCCTGCTCACCCTGCGGGAGGCCGGCGGCTGGGCCGGGCTCGGCGACCGCCCCGCCTGCGAGCAGGCCCTCGGCCGGGCACACACCCTGTTCGGCCACGGCCCCTGCGACGCGGACCCGGAGTGGATGTCCTTCTTCGGCGAACCGGAGCTGGAGTCACTGGAGGCCCGCTGCTGGTCGGCCCTGGGCGACTGGCCCCGGGCCACCCGCCACGCCCGGCGCGCCACCACGCTCCAGAACCCGCACTTCACCCGGAACCTGGCCCTCTACCGCGCCCAGCTCGCCGTGGACCTCGCCTACGGCGGAGCCCCCGACGAGGCCGCCGCCGCCGCCGAGCACGCCATGGACCTCCTGGCCGAGGTCCGCTCCACCCGCATCGACGCCCTCCTGGAGCAGACCGCCGGCCTCCTGGCCGCCCAGGCCCCCGCCACCCCGTCGGTCCGCTCCTTCCTGGAACGGCGGGCGTCCCTGGCGATCTGACACCCGCTCTCCTAAAGCGGTGCTTCAGGCCTCCAGGTGGCCGGTGTCGTTCCAGCGCTCGATGGCGGGGGCGTCGTAGGCCCAGCCGAGGGCGGAGAGGCTGGTGGGGTCAAGGCGGATGCGGGCGGCGAAGGAGATGTGCTCGCCCAGCCAGCGGGCCGCGATGGAGCGCAGGATGTGGCCGTGGGCGAAGACCAGAGCGTCGCGGTCGGCGGAGCGGGCCCAGGCCACGATCTCGTCGGCCCGGTCGGAGAGCTGGGCGAGGGTCTCGCCCTCGGGGACGCCGTCGCGCCAGATGAACCAGTCGGGGTCGTCCGTCTTGATCTCGGCGGGGGTCTTGCCCTCGTAGGCGCCGTAGTCCCACTCCATCAGGGTGTCCCAGGCCTCGGCGCGGCCCGCGAACCCGGCCAGCTCGCAGGTCTCGGCGGCGCGGGCGAGCGGGCTGGTGCGGATCTCGTAGCCCTCCAGGCCGTCCCAGGGGGAGCGGTGCAGGCGCTCGCCGAGCAGCTTGGCCCCGCGGCGGCCCTCCTCCAGGAGCGGTATGTCCGTCCTGCCGGTGTGCCTGCCGGACAGCGACCATTCCGTCTGGCCGTGCCGGGCGAGCAGGATGCGCGGTGCCATGAGGGGCTCTCCTGAAGTTCAGTGGTGCGGTTCGTGTGCCGTCTGTGGAATGGGGCCGTCTTTCCATCATCACGCACGGGGGTGGGAGGGGGCGCGCGGGGGCGGGGACTTGCGGTGGCCTGCCGGATCGGCGGGGCTGGTGGCCGTCGGGGGCCTGTTGTCAGTGGGGGATGCGAGACTTCGGCGGGTGAGCGATTTCCTGGGCGGCGGTCCCTTGCGGGAGCCGCCGCGGACTGTGCCGACACCGCCCGCCGAGCGCTTGGGGCGGTCGGCCGACCCGGGTGTGCCGGGGCCGCGGCGGGAGCTGCGGCAGCGGCTGGCCGAGTTGCGCGGGCCCGCCGTGCCGCACCCGCTGGACGCGCGGGCGCTTGCCGCGCTCGCGGCCAATCCGGGGTGCCGCAGACGGGCGCTGCTGGACGGTGCCGGGGTGGACAAGGCGGCCCTGGCGAGCGCGCTGGGCTCCCCCTCCTCGTACGGGCAGTCGCAGTTCGCCTTCGCCCGGGGCCACGCCTTCGAAGCCCGGGTGAAGGCCGACGGCGGTATGGAGCTGATGCGGCTGCTCGGAGTGGACGAGCCGGGCGGGGTGCGGGTGCCCGAGCTGGCCGCGGCCGGGCCGCAGGGGCGGGCGGCGCGCACCGCGCTGGCGTTGCGGGAGGCCACCGGGGCCGGCGCCTGGACGTTGCTGGACCATCCGCTGCTGGCGCTGGAGGTGGCCGGTTCGCCCGCCTATCTGGAGCCGGACGCGGTGGTGGTCCACCCGGACGGGCGGTGGACGGTGGTGGAGATCAAGTCCTTCCCGGTGCTGGACGGCTCGGCCGACCCGGCCAAGGTGGGCGCGGCGGCCCGGCAGGCGGCGGTGTACGTGCTGGCGCTGGAGCGGGTCGCGGCGCTGACCGAGGGCGCCGAGGTGGCGCACTCGGTGCTGCTGGTCTGCCCTCGGGACTTCACCAACCAGCCGGCCGGCTCGGTGGTGGATGTGCGCAAGCAGCTGTCGGTGACCCGCCGGCAGCTGGCCCGGCTGACCCGGATCGAGGACATCGCCGCCGCGCTGCCGGAGGGGCTGAGCTTCGATCTGGAGGGATGCTCGGCGGAGCAGCTGACGGAAGCGGTGGAGGCGGTGCCGCACGCCTACGCGCCGGAGTGCCTGGCCGCCTGTGAGCTGGCGTTCCACTGCCGGGGCCGGTCCCGGGAGGCGGGCGCGGTGGAGGCCCTGGGCCGCTCGGTCCGGGGTGAGCTGGGCGGGTTGACCACGGTGGGGGCGGTGCTGGCCGCGGCCCGGGGGGAGGCCGGGGATCCGGCGGACCCGGCGGTGGCGGCGCTCCGGAGGGCGCAGGCGCTGCGGAGGGAGGCGATCGCCGGGGCGGTGGCGACCACAGGAGCGGTGGCTGGGACGGCCGGGGCGGTCGCCGGGGCTGGGGCTGGGGCCGGGGCTATCGGTGTGGAGGGGGCGGGGGTATGTCGTTGATCGGGACGCTGGCCCGGCTGGAGGCGGTGGAGTCGGGGCGGGCGCAGCCGCTGGCGACCGTACGCCATCGGCATCTCTCCGACCGGCCGCTGGTGCTGGTGCCGCTGACCACCGCCGGTGAGGCCGGGGCGCCGCTGGGGGCGCTGGTGGGCACCGATCCGGCCGAGCCTCGGCTGCTGGTGGTGGCGCAGCCGCGTGATCGGGATCTGCGGTTCGGGTTCCTGGCGGATCTGGCGGAGGCGGTGGTGCCGTATCTGGACGGGTACGCCGGGGAGGTCGAGGCGGCCGAGCGGTCGGAGACCGATCCGGAGACCGGCAAGAAGGTGAAGGTGGAGGTCGAGCTGTGTGCGGACGCGCCGCAGCTGATCGTGCCGAGCCGGGCGGGTGTGGAGTACGTACGGCTGCTGGGCCGCTCCACCCGGTTCCGGCGCACCGCCGAGGACGACCCGGACACCCCGTATCCGGCGCCCGCGCGGGTGCCCCTGCTGGGCCGCTGGCTGACGCACTACGGGGAGCGGGCCCGGGTGCCGGGCTCCTCGCTGCTGCTGGCCGCCACCGATCTGCTGAACCGGCACTGGGCGACCGGCCAGTCCTCGCTGGAGGACCAGCATCTGGGCGCCCTGCTGGCCTGGGTCGAGGCGGGCGACGGGGAGTCGGGGGCGGAGGCGGCGCTCCGGGCCGAGCTGGGCCGGGACGCGGCCGGTCAGCTGCTCTGCCCACCGGCCGGTCCGGCCACCGACCCGGCGTTCGACAACCGGCTGCTGGCCCCCGCGATCGACCGCTACGACCGGGCCCGGCAGGCACTGGGCGCGGCGGAGGAGGGCGAGCTGGCCGACGCCCGGCTGGGCGAGCTGCACCGGGCCGAGCGGGAGGTGCGCCGGCTGGTCGCCTCCCAGCTGAAGCCGACCTGGGACGCGGTGTGGCGGGCGATCGACGTGCTGCGGGGGCTGCCGGCGGGGTCCAGGGTGGCCGACCGCTGGACGCGGGACCGCTGGTCGTTCACCGGGCACCGGGACCGGGTGCGCTCCGGCGAGCCGCCGCAGCCCCGCCGGGACGACGCGGTGACCTCGGCGCAGAAGCTGGCGGCCCGGGAGACCGCGCAGGCCCAGCTGGAAGCGCAGGAGGCGCTGGACGACCCACTGGTGCTCGCCGCCCGGCGGCTGGCCGGGGAGGCGTTCACCGCCGAGGTGCTGGATGTGGTGCCGGCGTGGACGGAGTCCAAGCGGCCCTCGCCGCGCCCGCTGCTGACCGTCCGCACCGGGGACGTCCCGCAGCTGGGCGAGGGGGTGAAGGTGTACCGGTCGCTGGACGGGCGGCCCCAGAGCGCCGCGTTCGTGGGGTACGAGCCGGAGGGGGGAACCCTGGTGCTGCGGCTGCTGGACCGGATGGGCCGGGCCAAGGACCCGGCGGAGGGCACCGTTCCGGTGAAGGGCGACCGGATCGCCTGGACGCTGTTCGAGCACGACCAGCGGGGCGGGCCGAAGCTGCCCGACCCCGAGGACACCCCCTGGACGCACGGCGGGCCGCCCGGTGAGCCCGGCGCGGAGCGCCCCGACCCGGTCACCCCGGAGGACCTGCTGTGACGACGACCCCGGCCCCCGCCACGGGCGTCTTCGACCCCGGGGCCGCGGCCGCCGAGGCGACCGCCCGGATCCTGCGGGACACCCTGGACTCCCCCGCGCGCGGGGTGGTGGTGGACTCCCCGCCGGGCGCGGGCAAGTCCACGCTGGTGGTGCGGGCCGCGCTGGAGCTGGCGGCGGCCGGGCGGCCGCTGATGGTGGTCGCCCAGACCAACGCCCAGGTGGACGACCTGGTGCTGCGGCTGGCCGAGAAGGAGCCGGAGCTGCCGGTGGGCCGGCTGCACAGCAGTGACTCCGACCCGTATGACCGCGCGCTGGATGAGTTGGAGAACGTCCGCAAGTCGGCGAAGGCGGCCGATCTGGCGGGGCTCGATGTGGTGGTGTCCACGGCGGCCAAGTGGGCCCATGTGAAGACCGATGAGCCATGGCGGCACGCCATCGTGGACGAGGCGTACCAGATGCGCTCGGACGCGCTGCTGGCGGTGGCCGGGCTGTTCGAGCGGGCGCTGTTCGTGGGCGACCCGGGGCAGCTGGACCCGTTCTCGGTGGTGGGCGCCGAGCAGTGGGCGGGGCTGTCCTACGACCCGTCGGCGAGCGCGGTCTCCACCCTGCTGGCGCACAACCCGGAGCTGCCGCAGCACCGGCTGCCGGTCTCCTGGCGGCTGCCCGCGTCGGCGGCGCCGCTGGTGTCGGACGCCTTCTACCCGTACACCCCTTTCCGCAGCGGCACCGGCCCGGGCGACCGGCGGCTCTCCTTCGGCACCGCCTCGGACGGCTCCGGGCCGGACCGGGTGCTGGACGAGGCGGCCGCCTCCGGCTGGGGGCTGCTGGAGCTGCCGCCCCGGCACACCCCGCGTACCGACCCGGAGGCGGTGCACGCGGTGGCGCTGGTGGTGCGCCGGCTGCTCGACCGGGGCGCGGCGGCGGTCTCCGAGCGCTCGCCGGATCCGGTGCCGGTGACGGCGGACCGGATCGCGGTCGGCACCGCCCACCGCGACCAGGCCGCGGCGGTACGGGCGGCCCTCGCGGGGCTGGGGGTGACCGGGGTGACGGTGGACACCGCCAACCGGCTCCAGGGCCGGGAGTACGACGTCACCGTGGTGCTGCACCCGCTCTCCGGCCGCCCGGACGCCACCGCGTTCCATCTGGAGACGGGCCGGCTGTGCGTGCTGGCCTCCCGCCATCGGCACGCCTGTGTGGTGGTCTGCCGCGCCGGGGTCGCCGAGCTGCTGGACGAGCATCCGTCGACGGAGCCGGTCCAGCTCGGGGTCACCCTCAAGTTCCCGGACGGCTGGGAGGCCAACCACGCGGTGCTCTCCCATCTGGCGGAGCACCGGGTGGAGTGGGGCCCGTGACATGGCCACGGGGCGTACTTGCGCGGGGCGGGAGAATGGAGGGTGGCCCATAGAGGGGGCCCGGCGAGAGGGAGACATTCGATGGCGGAGACCGAGCGGAGCGAGCGGCGGCTCAAACCCGCGCCACTGCTCTTCGAGCCCGCGGAGGCGGCCTCCGACCCGGAGCACTTCTTCGGTCTGGAGTCCATGGACGACCCGAGGGAGCTGCTGAGCCGTTCGACCGAGCTGGCGCTGGCGTTCCGCGCGGCGACCGACCGGGCGGTGGAGTTCCAGGCGGTCGCGGCGGCCCAGCTGGCCGATCCGCGGCGGTTCGACCGGCTGACGCCCGCGGATGTGGCGGCGCGGGCCGAGTGGACCGAGGACTACGCCAAGAAGATGATCGAGTTCGGCCGCGACCTGATCCGCGGCGGGGGCGCCCCCGAGGACGAGTAACGGGGGGGACGGGGCGCCTCTACGGGGCGGGCGATGGACTGGGGATGCTCCGCGTACGTTCGGCGGTCCGCGTGCGTTCGACGGTGCGCACCGGTGCCGTCTGCGGGGCGCCGCTGCGGGGTGGGGGGCCGTATGCCGTTCGCGTTCGCCCCGTTGGCCCTCTTGGCGCAGCCGGACCTCGGCGCCCTGTCGGCGCACCCGCCCTCTCGGCGCCCCTGTTGGCGCATCCGCGCCTGTCGGGGGTGGTTGCCGCGCCGGTGGCCGGGCGTTCGGACGCCGCGCCCGCTTCGGCGGCGTTCCGCATGTGACCGAAAAGCACTGCTGGCGGCATATGACGGTGGCGAACGATACTCCGGTACGCCCGGCGCTGTCCGGGTTTCCCGGAACTCTCCGGAACCGGATGCGGACGGACGGTAGACGTGGAGGCATGAGCGCATGGCTGCCAGATGAACTCGACGGTGCACGGATCCATGGCGACTGGCTCCCCGGGGCCGGGCTCGCTCGCGGCGTGGATGTGGACAGGGACGGCGGTGGGCCGGATGGCGGTTCGGTCGCCGGGCATCCGGATCTCTTCGGGCTGCTCTGCGAGGACGAGCGCGCCCGCACCACCCAGGTGACGGCTGCCGGGGCGGCCTGGCTGACCTCGGCGGCCGTGTACGCGCGCTCCACCCTGGCGCTGTGGGAGTCCCGGCCGACCGCCCCGGCCGTGCTCTCCTGCGGAACGGTCTTCGACGTGGTGAGCGTGGAGTCGGTGTTCGGGCGGCGGATGCTGGACCGGCTGTGGGCGGACGGCCCCGGGTCCGGTCCGGTCGCCGTGCACCGGGGGCGGCTGATGCTGTTCACCGCGCCCGGCACCGCCCAGCGGCTGCCCTCGCTGCTGCGCTGGCTGGGCGACCCGCCCACCCGCCCGGACGGGGAGGCCGCGGCCGAGTGGCGGCGGGCGGTGCCGCCCATGCTCTGCCATGGCGCGGGGGACGCCGTCACGGTGCCGCCGCTGGTGCCCGGCGGGGAGGGGGACGCGCCCCGCTGGCTGGTCGCCCCGGACACCCGCCGCCCCTGGCTGCCGGGCCCGGACACCGTGCTGTGGGCGGCCACCCGGGCCGCCCGCGCGGCCACCTCCCCGGAGGCGCCGGTATCGATTTCGCACCCCGCCGACCAGGGTGCTAATGTCTACGACGTCAGCAGGCGCCGTTAGCTCAGTTGGTTAGAGCAGCTGACTCTTAATCAGCGGGTCCGGGGTTCGAGTCCCTGACGGCGCACAGACGAAGAAGAGGCCCCTCGCGCAAGCGGGGGGCCTCTTCTGTTTGCCCGTACGTGTGCGTCCGTACGGGGTTCAGAGCACGGTGACCCGGACGTTCCAGCCGCCGGTGGCGGTACGGTCGGCCACCTCCACCCGGACGTTCTCGCCCGGCACCGTGAAGGTCTCCCCCACCCCCAGCGGCGCGTCCGCCAGCGGCGGGTACACCGAGCGGTGCGGGCAGGCCGAGGTCTCCGGGTGGGCGTCCACCACCTCCACCGGGCCGTCGCCGGAGACCGCGTCGGTGCGGACCCGGTAGACCAGCACCCCCTCGGTGCAGGTGTCCCGGTCGTTGCCGGCGGCCTCCCGGGCCTCGATGGCCAGGGCGCTGCGCGGGCCGGTGCGCACCACGGCCAGCCGGGTCCCGGGCGTGGTGCCCGGCTGCGGCTGCGCCGCCAGTGGTTCCAAGGTGAGGCGGCTGTCGCCGGTGCCGTCCACACAGCGCACCTGCCGCCGGTCCAGCCAGCCGAGCTTCCACTTGTGCCAGCCAAAGAGCTCGGGGGCGAGCGCGAACTGGCTGCCCATGACATCCCAATCACCCACATGGGTGTCCCAGTCGCCCTTGCCGTCCATCGGGCGGCGGTAGAGGTCCGGCAGGTCGAAGACGTGGCCGGTCTCATGGGCCAGGACGTTGCGGTCCGGCGGGTGCCGCTCGAAGACGGTGACCAGGCGGTTGATCCTGGTCCCGTCGGCCCGCAGCGGGCGGTCGAGGTTGACCACCTTGGTGGCGTCGGAGTCCACGCCCGGGGCGTCCGGGTCGGCCACCAGATAGACGATGTCGTACCGCGAGAAGTCCACCCGCGGGTCGGTCACGGCGAGGGCGTCGCGCAGATAGGCGGCCCGGCGCCCGGAGGACCAGTCGCGCCTTATCGCGTACGAGGTGGAGGGGCGCGGCATCCGGATCCACTCGCGCAGGGGGTTGGCGCGGAGGGTGAACCGCCCGTAGGAGGCGCGCCGGAAGAACTCGCCGGTGGCGGGGAAGTGGTCGGTGACCAGCTGGTCCGGGGTGGTCCTCGGCGGGGCGTCGGGGAAGGACAGGAAGAGCATGACCGCGTTCAGGTCCCGGTCCGGCTTCGGGTAGGCGGCGTTCCAGGTGTCCAGACCGAGGGAGTGGTGGACGTCGGTACGGGGCAGGGCACACGGCCCCTCGGCGGACGCCGCCGCCGAGGGACCGGCGACCAGTCCGGTCGCGGCGAACGAGAGCAGTGCGAAGACCCCGGCGGCCGTGGAGCGCAACCGGCCGCGGTCCACTCCCCCGGCCGCCGTCCCGGCCACCCCCTCGGCCACTCCCTGGGGTGGTTGACGGCTCTCGCCGTGGACCTCCGGGTGACCCTCCACGTAGACCTCCGGGTGCGGGATGCTGGACGTCCCACCACCCTGTGACGGTTTGTCCGCTTACGCCCTGTTCCGGTGCCCCACACGGGTGAGCGACCGTCCAGAGGGACCCACCCGGCACTTCTCACAGAAAGTCACATTCGGTCACCGGTGAGCCCACGCATGGCACACCCGTGCAGAAACGGTCGACCCGGCGTTCGAAGCGCGTCACCCGTATCGCCCACAGGGGTCGCGAGCGGTGGCGGCGCTGGAACCGCCACCGCGAAAACCTCTATGATCGGCACACTTTCCTGGCCGACCCATCCGGACCACATCCGTGCGTCACAACTGCCCTGCGGGAGCGAGCGGTGAACGGAACCCCCGAAGGACCGGCAGCCGCGGCGGGCCCACCGTCCGGTATCACCCATGGGCCGGTGACGGAACGTGACGAAACCGAGGAGGCGGTGCGGTACACGGCGGAGACCGCCCGCTACCGCGACGCCCGCGACATCTCCGCCGCCCGGGTGGCGGGTGCGACCGCCTCCGGTACCGGCACGGGCACAGCCATGGGGACGGCCACGGGGATCGGGGTCGGGACCGGGACCGGCGCCGGACCCTTGCCGCCGGTCGCGGGCTCCGAGGGATACGGGGCGTCCGACGGCCTCGCGGCCTGCGGCACGTACGACCTCATGGACCTCGACCCTTGCGAGGTGCTGGACCTCGATCCGCAGGACCCCCGAGAGCCCGGCCCGCGGGATCTCCGGGAGCCCGGCCCGTACGAGCCCCGGAGCCTTGAGGGCCTCGATTCGTACGACGAGCTGGACCTCGCCCCGTACGATCTCCGGGCTCCCGCCCCGCATGGGCCGTCGGCGCTGTCCGGGGGCGATTCCCCGGGTGCTCGCGGCGGGTACGAACCGGGGGAACTCGGCGACTACCGGGCCGCCTTCGTCGCCGCACATCTCGCGA
Organism: Streptomyces sp. NPDC046887; assembly: GCF_040644755.1. NCBI lineage: Bacteria > Bacillati > Actinomycetota > Actinomycetes > Kitasatosporales > Streptomycetaceae > Streptomyces > Streptomyces sp. NPDC046887. The sequence continues at coordinate 12,854 of NZ_JBEYXH010000052.1, read as the reverse complement.
TGGCCCTGCTGGACCCGGAGGGGCTGGTGGTGAGCGCCAACGGGGCGCTGGCCGCGGTCCTGGGGAGTGATCCGGCGTCCCTGCGCGACCAGTCCGCCGCCGAGCTGCTGGACCTCGGCTCCGATGCCCGTACCCGGCGCGCCTACCGCGAGGTGCTGCGCGGCGAGCGCTCCCGCTTCCGCTGCACCCGGCGGCTCAAGCACCCCGACGGGCGCTCGCTCTGGGCGGAGATCACCGTCTCCCCGATGCCCCGCTCCCAGGGGGTGCTGCTCTCCCTTACCGATGTCAGCGACCGCCGCCGGCTCCAGGCCCGGCTGCGCCACCTCCAGATGCACGACCCGGTGACCCGGCTGCCCAACCGGACGCTCTTCTTCGAGCGGCTGACCAGCGCGCTCGAAGGGTCGGCGGATAAGGGCTACGAGGGCTACGAGGAAGGGGGCACCGGCCGGATCGGGCTGTGCTACCTCGATCTGGACGGCTTCAAGGCGATCAACGACACCCTGGGCCACCGGGTCGGCGACCGGCTGCTGGCGGCCGTCGCCTCCCGGCTCAACGAGTGCGCGGACAGCGACGGTTACGCGCGCGGCGGCAACGGCCATCTGGTGGCCCGGCTCGGCGGGGACGAGTTCGCCATCCTCGTGGAGGACTCCACCGGCACCGACCAGCTCGCCGAACTGGCCGGTTCGGTACTGGCCGCCGTGCAGCGGCCGTTCGACCTCGCCGGGCAGCGGCTGTCGGTGTCCGCGTCCATCGGGGTGGTCGAGCGGGCCGCCGCCGGCTCCACCGTGAACGGGCTGATGCAGGCCGCCGACACCACGCTGTACTGGGCCAAGGCCGACGGCAAGGCCCGCTGGACGCTGTTCGACCCCGAGCGCAACGCGCACCGGATGACCCGGCAGGCCCTCTCCTCCACCCTGCGGCCTGCGGTCGACCGCGGTGAGTTCGCGCTGGAGTACCAGCCGCTGGTCGGTCTGGCGGACGGAGCGGTGCACGGGGTGGAGGCGCTGGTGCGCTGGAACCACCCGCAGTTCGGCGCGCTACCGCCGAATCGGTTCATCGGTATCGCCGAGGAGGACGGCTCGATCGTGCAGCTCGGCCGCTGGATCCTGCGTACCGCCTGCCGCCAGGCGAGGGCGTGGCAGCGGGACCATCCGACCGATCGGCCGCTGTTCATGAGCGTCAATGTGGCGGTCCGCCAGGTGTGGGACTCCGACCTGGTCGCGGATGTCGCCGAGATCCTGGAGGAGACCGGGCTGCCGCCGAGGCTGCTGCAACTGGAGCTGACCGAGTCGGACGTGATGGGCTCGGCCGGCCGGCCGTTGCAGGCCCTCCAGGCGCTCAGCGACATGGGGGTGCGGATCGCCATCGACGACTTCGGCACCGGATACTCCAACCTCGCCTACCTCAGCCGGTTGCCGGTCTCCGGGCTGAAGCTGGACGGCTCCTTCGTACGCGGCTTCCAGGACGAGGAACACCCCAACCGGGCCGACGAGGTGATCGTGGAGACCCTGGTGGGGCTGGCGCACCGGCTCGGGCTGACCGTCACCGCGGAGTGCGTGGAGACCGCGGGGCAGGCGGCGCGGCTGCGCCGGATCGGCTGCGACACCGGCCAGGGCTGGCTGTACTCGCGGGCGGTGGCCCCGGACCGGATCGCGGAGCTGATCGGCGCGGCGGCGAGCTGAGGTCGCGTACAGCCGTATACAGAGGCCGCGGACAGCCCGCATACATACGAGTCGCCCGCCCCGCCCGGGGGTGAGGAGCCGGGCGGGGCGGGCGGGTCAGCGGGCCGCCGGGGCGGCGGCCGGTGGCGTGGTGGCCGGTGGGTCAGCGAGTCACTGGGTGGCGGCCGGTGGGGTCAGCAGGCGCCGAGGTCCTGCCAGACGCCCCACTCGCCGGTGGTGCCGGGCTCCTCGCCCTTCGTCCACCACTTCGCCTTCCAGGTACGGCCCTTGTGGGAGACCTGGGTGCCGCCGGTGTACTCGGTGGCCGACTTCCAGGCCGCCGCCGCGCAGCCGGTCGGCTGGGTGGGGGTGGGTGTGGGAGTGGGGGTCGGCGTGGGAGTCGGGGTGGGGGTGGGAGTCGGGGTCGGGGTCGGGGTGGGAGTGGGGGTGGTGCCGAGGGCGGACACGATCTCGTTGAGCAGGGTGGTGTTGGCGTCCAGCCCGATCAGCGAGTACATCATCGCGCCGGCCAGACCGCGGCTGCGCCCGTACTCCGCGCGGGCCTGGATCGCCCGCTTGTCCAGGCCGGTGAAGAACTCCCCGTCCTTGTGGAAGTACGCGGCCTTCGCCTCGTCGTCCCAGAAGGTGGTGGCCGGGTTGTCGACGATGCCGCCGAGCTCCTTGTAGTGCGCGATACCGGCCTGCTGGCTCAGCGGGCGGGCGGCGGAGCCGCCGGTCGCGGGCTGGCCGAGCCCGTTCTTCGCCCCGGCGGGCACGCCCTTCCAGCCGCGGTAGTAGAACTCGTAGCCCAGGGTCAGCTTGTTGGCCGGGAAGCCGCCGGTGACCCCGTAGGCGGGGTTGCCGTCGAGATAGGCGTCGATGGCGTTGTCCACCGAGTACTTCTGGGTGCCGGGCTTGATCGGGTCGGTCGGGTCCGAGGCCGGCGAGTACAGCGGGGACTGGTGGTACGCGGGCCCGTCGCCGTCCCAGGCGCCGTGCATGTCGTACGTCATGATGTTCGCGTAGTCGAGATACGCGCCGATCTTGTCGGTCTCGATGTGCTTGATCTTGTCCTGGCCGGCCGGCAGAGCGGCGGTGAGCAGGTACTTCTTGCCGCCGTTGGCCGCGCCGTAGGCATCCAGCTGCTTCCGGAACTCGGCGAGCAGCAGGGTGAAGTTCTGCTTGTCCTCGGGGCCGTAGTGGTTGCCGAGGTGGCCGTCGGGCGAGCCCGGGTACTCCCAGTCGACGTCGATGCCGTCGAAGATGCCGGCGGCGGTGCCGGGGCCGCCGAAGCCGCCCTCCACCGGCAGGTCGCCCTGGATGTACTGCTTGACGCAGGAGGAGACCAGCTTCTTGCGGCCGGCGTCGGTCTTGGCCGCGTCGTGGAAGTACTTGGAGTAGGTCCAGCCGCCCAGCGAGATGTTGATCTTCAGCTTGGGGTACTTGGCCTTCAGTTCCTTGAACTGGTTGAAGACGCCGGTGATCGGCTGGTCCCACTTGTCGGCGACGCCGTCCACGCTGTCGGCCGCGCTGAAGGAGCGCTGGTAGTCGGCGTAGGAGTCGCCCGCGCCGTCACCGGCGTTGGGGTTGGCGTCGTCGCCCGCGGCCTTGTTGGCCATGAAGCAGGTGAGATCGGTGGGGTGGATGTTGCCGAACGAGTAGTTGATGACGTCCAGTTTGCCGGCGATGCCCCGGGTGTCGAGATGCTTGGGGTAGAAGGCGTTGCCGTAGATGCTCCACTGGTCGTAGTAGGCGATCTTCACCCCGCCGGAGGCGGGCGCGGCGGCGGCCCCGATCTGCTGGGCGGACTGCGCGGAGGCGGTACCGGCTCCGGCGAAACCGGCCAGCGCGCCGGCGGCGAGCGCGGCGCCGGTCAGCGCGGCGATGAGGGGTCTGCGGTGGTGCACGTACGGCCTCCGGGGGCGGGGGTGTTCAAGGGGGGGACCTTCAAGGGGGGACCGGGGGGACGGGAAGTGCGGTCCGGTGGAGGAAGATTGCCGCCGGGTGAACGGGCCGTCAATGGTCCGAACCAAATGAGGACTAGACCAATTGGGCGGGGAAATGCCTTGTCAGAGGCGTACGTTGGCAAAGGAGAACCGCCTGCCACCCTCGGTGACAAGCGGTTTAAGGTTCACTTAGGGATCTTGTGCATCCGTTCCCGAGCGGGAACCACATCCTCTCGGATGACGGCTGCTCAGTCGGCGTCCGGCAGCCCGTAGGCGTCCGCGATCAGCGCGTAGCTGCGCAGCTTGGCCTCGGCGCCGTGCACATTCGAGGTGATCATCAACTCGTCGGCGCCGGTGCGCTTCTGGAGGTCGTCCAGCCCGGCCCGTACCTCTCCGGGGGTCCCGTACACCACGTTGGCGAGCCAGCCGTCGGCGAAGTCGCGCTCGACGTCGCTGAAGGGGTACGCCTCGGCCTCCTCGGGGGTGGGGACCAGACCGGGGCGGCCGGTGCGCAGCCGGATCATGGAGAGCGCCCCGGTCAGCACCTCCCGGCGGGCCTCCCGCTCGTCCTCCGAGGCGAAGGCGGAGACCCCGATCAGCGCGTACGGGGCGTCCAGCAGCGCGGAGGGGCGGAAGGACTCCCGGTACAGGTCGAGCGCGGGGATGGTGTTGCGGGCCGAGAAGTGGTGGGCGAAGGCGAACGGCAGCCCCAGCTCGCCGGCCAGCTGGGCGCTGAACCCGGAGGAGCCGAGCAGCCAGACCGGGGGCCGGCCGTTCGGTCCCTGCACCGGTCCGGGCACGGCGTGGATACGGGAGTAGGGGTGCCCGTCCGGGAAGTCGTCGTCCAGGAAGCGGACCAGCTCGGCGAGTTGCTGCGGGAAGCCTTCCCCAAGCTCTCGGCTTCGCTCGAGCAGGGGAGACCCCACTGCGCCCTCACGTAGCCGGTCGGTGCGGCGCAGGGCGGCGGCGGTGGCGCCGTCGGTGCCGGGGGCGCGGCCGAGGCCCAGGTCGACCCGGCCGGGGGCCATCGCCTCCAGGGTGCCGAACTGCTCGGCGATGACCAGCGGGGCGTGGTTGGGGAGCATCACGCCACCCGAGCCGAGCCGGATGCGCCGAGTGTGGGCGGCGAGGTGGGCGAGGATCACCGCCGGGGAGGAGGAGGCGACCCCGGGCATGGAGTGGTGCTCGGCGACCCAGTGGCGGTGGAACCCCCGCCGCTCGGCCAGCCGGGCGAGCGCGACGCTGGTCTCCAGGGCCCGCATGGCGGTGGACCCGCTGCCCACGGTGACCAGGTCGAGCACGGACAGGGGCACGGGCGCGGAGCCCCGTACGGCGCCCCGGATGCCGCCGGGGACCGGCGCCTCGGCCTCTTCTCGCGGGTCTCGCCCTTCTCGCCTGGTGTCGTCGTCGCTCACCGGTGTGGCCCTCCTGCGCGGAAATCTCGTACCGGGGAGAGAACAGGAGGGTGTCTCCGGTTATTCCCGGGGCCGACTGGTACCGGGGCCGACTGGTACCGGGGTGGACTGATACCGGGGCCGACTGATACCGGGGCCGACCGGTACCGGGGCTGACTGATACCGGGCCGAAGCGGGACGGGCCCCTCCTCGGTGGAGGGGCCCGTCACCACATGCTTCGTCCCTCAGTCGCGGCGGGCGAAGAGTGCGCCCAGCTCGTCGGACCAGGCGCCGTGGCGTTCGGCGAGGCGGAGGCCCTCCCAGACGGTGACCTGGTTGGCGGTGAGGACGGGTTTGCCGACGGCGGCCTCCAGGGCCGGGAGGTGGCCGACGGTGCGCAGGGCGGTGCAGGGGACGAGGACGGCCCGGGCTTCCGGGTGGTCGGCGGCCCGGACGAGTTCGAGCAGCCGGTCGCCGTCCCAGCGGGCGGCTTCGGCGGCGGTGGCGACACCGGCCGCCCGGGTGGCGAGCACTTCCAGGCCCGCCTCCTGAAGGAAGTCGCCGAACCGGTCGGCGGCCTCCTGGGGGTAGATCGCGGCCACCGCCACCGACTTGGCGCCCACGGCGCGGGCGGCGTGCGCGAACCCCACGGCGGTGCTGGAGGCGGGCAGTCCGGCGGCGAGCGCGAGCGAGCGGACCTGCTCCTGGGCGCCCTCCCAGCCGGCGCCGAACGCGCCCCGGGTGCTCGCCCAGACCACCGCCTCGGCGCCGGAGAGCCGTAGCTCCTCCATCCCGTCCGCGAGTCGGCCGGTGGTGCCGGCCTCCACCGCCCCGGCCACACCGCCGGCCGGCAGCCGGGCCGGGGTCTCCTCGGCGTCCGTGTGGACGACCGACACCCGGACGCCGGTGAGCAGCGTCTCCATCCGGGGGTAGTCGTCCTCGGCGGCATGCCCGGGATAGAGCAGTCCGACCGTCGTCATGTCACACCCTCCTGTCCTTGGGGCGCCCTGGGGGCGACCACCCCCATGGTGACCGGGCGGGGCGGGCCGCCGGGCGCCCGTCCGGTGACGGCTGCCCCGGGTTCCCCCGGATAGTCCTGTGGACGCGCCGGACGGTCGCCGGACGGTCGCCGGGCGACCGGCGGCCCCCGTGGGCGGAAAAGGAGGGAAAGAGGGGTGAAGGGGGCGCGGTTCGGGGGGTCGAGGACACGGTCCGGTATCGGTGGGCCGCCCGGTGGGCATGGCGCGGAGCGGCCATGGGTAGCCGCGCGCCCATGGCTCGAACAGTTCGATCAGCAATCCTGCGAACGTCAGACCTGAGACCGCCGGTTCTGAGAACGGCCTCCTCCCTCCGGGCGCCGTTGCGGCGGCGCACTCTTCTGCTCTCCACCGCCGGTGCGTTGGGGGCCACCGCGGCCGTCCCGGCCACCGCCGGGTGCAGCCGGGTGGAGTCCGGGAACACCCTCGACCGGCTCAGATCCCAGGGCACCGTCCGCCTCGGTATCGCCGGCGAGGTGCCCTACGGATATGTGGACGAGCAGGGCGAGTTCACCGGTGAGGCGCCGGAACTGGCCAAGATCGTGTTCCGCCGGCTCGGCATACCGGACGTGCAGCCGGTGGCCACCGACTTCGCCTCCCTGATCCCCGGCCTCAACTCCCAGCAGTTCGACGTCGTCTCGGCCGGGATGTACATCACCAAGGAGCGTTGCGCGCAGGTCGTGTTCAGCGACCCCGAGTACCAGATGCTCGACGCGTTCGTGGTGCGCAAGGGCAATCCCAAGGGGCTGCGGTCCTACGAGGATGTGGTGCGCGCCGGGGCGACGTTCGCCACCGGCACCGGCTACGCCCAGATCGGCTACGCCGTGGCGGCCGGGTACCCCGAGAAGGACATCGTCATTCTCCAGGACCAGGTGGCCGGGTTGAACGCGGTGGAGTCCGGCCGGGTGGACGTGTTCGCGGGCACCGCGCTGACCGCCCGCGAGGTGGTGCGCAAGAGCCGCTGGGCCGAGGCCACCGAGGCCTTCGCCGCGGTCGTGGACGGGAAGAAGCGGGTGGACGCGGGCGGCTTCGCCTTCCGGCCCACCGACTCCGCGCTGCGGGACGCCTTCAACACCGAGCTGCGGAAGATGAAGAAGAGCGGCGAACTCTTCCGCGTGATGAAGCGGTTCGGGTTCACCAGGGACGAGATGACCACGCTCACCGCCGAGGAGCTGTGCCGATGACCGCCGGACTCTGGGAGACCTGGGTGCTGCCCGGCATCTGGATCACCGTGCAACTGCTCGTCTACAGCGCGGCGCTGGCCTCCGTGGTGGCCTTCGGCGTCGGGCTGGCCCGCACCCACCGCTCGCGGCTGGTGCGCTTCCTGGCCACCGCGTACACCGAGGTCTTCCGCGGCACCTCCGCGCTGATCCTGATGTTCTGGCTGTTCTTCGTGGTGCCGCCGCTGCTGGGCTGGCAGCTGGTGCCGATGTGGGCGGCGGTGCTCGCGCTCGGACTGTCCTACGGGGCGTACGGGGCGGAGATCGTCCGCGGGGCGGTGGGCGCCGTGGCGCCGGCCCAGCGCGAGGCGGGGGTCGCGCTGAGCTTCACGCCCTGGCAGCGGACCCGGCTGATCGTGCTGCCGCAGGCGGTGCCGGAGATGATCCCGCCGTTCTGCAACCTGCTGGTCGAGCTGCTGAAGGGCACCGCGCTGGTGTCACTGCTCGGGGTGGGTGATGTGTCGTTCGCCGCCTATCTGGTGCGGCTGGCGACCCAGGAGAGCGCCCAGATCTACACCGTCATCCTGGTGGTCTACTTCCTGATCTCGCTGGTGATCACCCGTTCCATGAAGGCGCTGGAACGCCGGACCAAGGCCAATCTGGGGGTGGTGGTCAAGTGAACTGGGACTGGTCCGCGGTGGTGGACTTCCTGCCGCGCCTGTGGGACGGGCTGCTGGTCACCCTCCAGGTGCTGGTGCTCGGCTCGCTGATCTCCTTCTCGCTGGGGCTGGTGTGGGCGGCCGGGTTCCGCGCGCCGAGCCGGCTGGTGCGCTGGCCGGTGCAGGCGGTCACCGAGTTCATCCGCACCACCCCGCTGCTGGTGCAGCTGTTCTTCCTGTTCTTCGTGCTGCCGGAGTGGGGTGTGCAGTTCTCCGCCTTCACCACCGGCACCATCGCCATCGGGCTGCACTACTCGACGTACACCGCGCAGGTGTACCGGGCCGGGATCGACGCCGTACCGGCCGGGCAGTGGGAGGCGGCGACCGCGCTGAGCCTGCCCGCGCACCGCACCTGGTTCACGGTGATCCTGCCGCAGGCGCTGCGCCGGATCGTGCCCGCGCTGGGCAACTACGTGATCGCCATGCTCAAGGACACCCCGCTGCTCGCCGCGATCAGTGTGCTGGAGCTGCTGCAGCAGTCGCGGCTGGAGAGCGCGGCCACCTTCCAGTACACCGAGCCGCTGACGGTGGTCGGTGTCGCCTTCATCCTCATCGCCTATCCGGCATCCCTGCTGGTACGAACCCTGGAGCGCCGCCTTGCCCGCTGACACGCCCACCGAGTCGCCCACCGACAAGCCCGACACACGCCTGTCTGGTCCCGCGCGGCCGGAGCCGGGCGGCGAGGAGATCATCCGCTTCGAGAACGTCACCAAGAGATTCGGTGACAACACCGTCCTGGACGACCTCTGCTTTTCGGTGGAATCCGGAAAGCACGTCACCCTGATCGGCCCGTCCGGTTCCGGCAAGACCACCATTCTGCGATTGCTGATGACGCTGGAGAAGCCGGATTCCGGAATCATCCGGGTCAACGGCGGAGAGCTCTTCCCGGCCGACGAGAAGCAGCGGCGGGAGGTGCGCAAGAAAATCGGCATGGTGTTCCAGCAGTTCAACCTGTTCCCCCATATGACGGTGCTGCGGAACATCACCGAGGCGCCGGTGCGGGTGCTCGGACTGGACAAAGACGAGGCCGAGCAGCGCGCCCGCGAACTGCTGGAGCTGGTGGGGCTGTCGGACAAGACCGGCGCCAAGCCCTCGCAGCTGTCCGGCGGGCAGCAGCAGCGGGTGGCGATCGCCCGGGCGCTGGCCATGCGGCCGCGGGTGCTGCTGCTGGACGAGGTGACCTCCGCGCTCGACCCGGAGCTGGTCGCCGGGGTGCTCGACCTGCTCCGGGACATCGCCCGGTCCACCGACATCACCATGCTCTGCGTCACCCATGAGATGACCTTCGCCCGGGACATCTCCGACGAGGTGTTCATGTTCGACGGGGGCAAGGTCATCGAGTCCGGGCCGCCGGAGCGGATCTTCACCGACCCGGTCCAGGCACGGACCCGGGACTTCCTCGGCGCGGTGCGCTGACGCCCGGCCGATCGCCGCCGGGATCACCGGGCCGATCGCCGCCGCCTCGGGCGCCCGGGGCGGCGGCGGTCGGCGGCCGCACAGCGAAGCGCCGGGGCGATCGGCTTCGGCGCGCTGACCATGGATTTCGGCCGACAGTAATGCCATGGGCATATGCCATGGCGTTCCGTCCCAGCGTACGCCCGTGAGGCAGGGCACTTTCTTGCCAACGGGGGCCCATTGAACGGGGCTTGGCGGTTATCGTGGTAGGCAAGCATGCGGTCACAACCTGAGGTGGGGGAACCGTGGCGCTGAAGCCCGAGCCGACCGCGCCGTTCCATTCGGTGCAGTACGCCCTGCGCGTCCTCGAAACGATCTCCCGCCATGGCGGCGGGGTCAGCGACGCGCAGATCGCCCGTGAGACCGGGCTGCCCACGGCGCACCTCAGCTCCCTGCTGCTGATGCTGCGGCGGGAGGGGTACGTCGAGCAGATAGGCGACGGCGCGTATGTGGTGGGCGACTCGCTCGTCCTGCTGGGCTCCGGGGTGACCCGGCCCGAGGCGCTGCAGGCCAAGCTCCAGGACACCCTGACCGAGCTGCGCGACTCGGTGGGCGCCGCCGTCTACATCAGCCGCTATATCGACGGCGAGGTCAAGATCACGCAGATGGCCGACGGCCCGCACGCGCCGAAGGTCAACGAGTGGGTCGACTTCCGCTCCGCCGCCCACGCCAGCGCCGTCGGCAAGTGCCTGCTCACCCAGCTCGACCGGGACGGCCGCCGGGACCACCTCTCCCGCCACAAGATCGCCCGGCTCACCTCCCGGACGATCACCAACGAGAACGTGCTCTTCTCCAAGCTGGACAGCCAGCCCGCGACGGTCCCGGTGCTCGACCTCCAGGAGTACGCGGTGGGCACCGTCTGCGCGGCCGTGCCGCTGACCGCCGGCGCCGCGGTGGGCTGCCTGGCGCTCTCCATGCCGATCGAGCACGCCCATCGGCTGCGCTCGGCGGCTGACACCCTGAATCGAAGAGCCGCCCCGGTGGTGCTCTCGCTCGCCATCTGAGGCGACGGCCCTCCCCCGATGTGCCGCGCCGGGCGGCCGATCGCTCTTTCCTGCGCCGGTGGGTGGCTTCTTGTGTCGGCGGGTGATTCCCGTGCCGATGGACCATATGGCAAGGCCATACGAACCCTATGACAAGGCCATACGAAAAGGCTCCCCGCTTTCGCGAGGAGCCTTTTCCGTCGGTGCGCCGCCAGGGACTCGAACCCCGGACCCGCTGATTAAGAGTCAGCTGCTCTAACCAACTGAGCTAGCGGCGCCTGCTGACGGAGTTAATAGTACCCGGTCCTCCGGGGTGCTCATGACCACCGGCGGTACGTCAGGCGCGGAGGTAGGCGAGGACGGCGAGCACCCGGCGGTGGGTGTCCTCGGCGGGCGGGAGGTCCAGCTTTCCCAGGATGTTGCCGATGTGCTTGCCGACCGCCGCCTCGCTGACCACCAGCCGCCGGGCGACCGCCCCGTTGGAGTGTCCCTCGGCGACCAGCGCGAGCACCTCCCGCTCGCGAGGGGTCAGCGCGGCCAGCGGGTCGCGGCGGCGGCGCAGCAGCCGGCGCACCACCTCGGGGTCGACCACGGTGGCGCCGGAGGCGACCCGGACCACGGCGTCGGTGAACTCCTCCACCTGCCCGACCCGGTCCTTGAGCAGATAGCCGACGCCGGTGCCCTCGCCGGTGTCCAGCAGCTCTCCGGCGTAGGCCGCCTGGACGTACTGGCTGAGGACCAGGATCGGCAGCTCGGGCCGCTCGGCGCGCAGGGCGAGGGCGGCGCGCAGCCCCTCGTCCTGGAAGGCGGGCGGCATCCGCACATCGGTGACCACGATGTCCGGCCGGTGCTCGGCCACCGCGGCGTGCAGCGCGTCGGTGTCCCCGACGGCCGCGACGACCCGGTGGCCGAAGCGGCCGAGCAGTGCCGTCAGCCCGTCCCGCAGCAGCACGCTGTCCTCGGCCAGGACTATCCGCAGGCGGCTCGGCGCGGTATCTCCACTCGCAGCACGGTCGGCCCACCGGTCGGGCTGGCGACGGTCAGTGTGCCATCGAGCACGGCGAGCCGGTCGGCCAGTCCGGTCAGCCCGGTGCCTCCGGCCGGGTCGGCGCCGCCCCGGCCGTCGTCGGCGACCTCCAGCCGGAGCCGGGTGCCGGTGTGCTGGGCGGTCAGCCGGGCGCGGTCGGCGCCGCTGTGCCGGGCGACGTTGGCCAGTGCCTCGCAGGCGGCGAAGTAGGCGGCGCTCTCCACGGGCGGCGGCAGCCGGGGCAGCTCGACGGTGGTGTCCACCGGCACGGCGGAGCGGTCGGCGGCGTCGGCGAGGGCGGTGCCCAGCCCGTAGTCGGCGAGGACCTGGGGGTGGATGCCGTGGATCAGCTCACGCAGCTCGGCGAGGGCGCGGCAGGCCTCCTCCTGGGCGCGGGCCAACTGGTCGGCGAGCGGCCCGGGTGGGGCGTCCAGCCGGGCCAGCCCGAGCGCCATGGTGAGGGCGACCAGCCGCTGCTGGGCTCCGTCGTGCAGATCGCGCTCGATGCGGCGGCGCTCCGCCTCGAAGGCGGCGACCAGCCGGGCACGGGAACGGGTGACCTCGCCGATCCGGTCGCGCAGTCCGCCGTCCCGGGGCACCAGCACCGCCCGGGCCAGGGCCGCGCGCCCGCCGGCCAGCGCGCCGAGGACATAGAGCGCGACCGGCAGGGCGAGCAGCCCGCACAGGGCGGCCGCGCCGGCCGCCGGGTAGCCGGTGACCAGTGGCCCCTTGAGCACGCGTATCTCGCTGCCGTCGGCCGCGAGCAGCACGGGGGTGGCGAGCAGGGCGAGTGGGGCGCCGAGCGCCAGGGTGAGGGCCAGCAGCTCCAGTGGCCAGAGCAGCAGGCCGGCGAGCAGGGCGTACGCCAGCTCCCGCCAGGTGGCCTGCTCCCGTATCCGTGTCCGCAGCCAGGCGGCGAGCCCTGGTTCGTCCGGCACCCGGTGCGGGTCGGCGGCCGGGGCGGTGTCGGCCAGCGCCAGCCGGCGGCGCTCGACCCGGGCGAAGGTGACGCCGGTCAGCACCAGCAGCGGCAGCCCGGCGAGCACCAGCGAGAAGGCGGCCAGCACCAGCAGGGCGGCCGCCAGCACCGCGCCGGCCACCGCACCGCTCGCCAGATAGCCGGCCGAGCGCCAGGGCCAGGCGCCGCGCAGGTAGTCGGCCCTGGTCAGCGCCTGCCAGGGGGTACGGGGTTCCATGTCCGCAACGGTAGGAGCCGGGGACCGGCGTCCACCATGGGGTCCGCTGGTGTCTTGGGGGTGGGCCTGGCCCTACCCCCGAACGGGTCGTTCCGCCACGGGGGGCCGTGGGCCCGGTGGGGCGGCGGCCGGCTCAGGGCCACCGCGCCGCGGGCGGTCGCGCTGCGGGCGGTAGCCGGGTCGCACCGCCTCGGCGATGTCGGTCAGCAGGGCGTCGGCCGCCTCCCGGGCTCCGGGACGGTCGCGGCAGGCGAGGGTCAGCTCCGTGGTGCCGCC
>NZ_JBEYXH010000051.1:0-39198 GCF_040644755.1 Streptomyces sp. NPDC046887 | reverse complement strand
CGCGGTCCCGCCGTACTACCTGAGCCTGAAGATGCCCGGCCACCCGGCCGGTGGCGCCCGTCCGCGCCGCCGACCGGGGGTCCCCCTCCCTACCCCCCCGACCAGGCACAGGAGTTCCCCGTGGCCAGCGCCCCGCAGCTCGCCCCCGGCGTCGCCCTTGTCACCGCCCCCGGGCAGGGCCTCGCCGTCCGCACCGCCGACGGGGCCTTCCTACGGGTCGACACCGCGGACACCGACCCCGCCGCGCTGACCGCCGCCCTCACCGGCCGCCCGTACGGCGAAAGCGGCGCCCCCGCCCCGGAACTCGCCGACCTGATCAGCGCGTTCGAGCAGGCCGGCTACGTTGCCCCCGCCCCGACCGACCGCCCCGGCCGGCTCGACGGGCGCACCATCCACCTCCTCGGCGACGCCGCCCTCACCGAGCCCCTCGCCGCGCTCATACGGGAGGAGGGCGGCACCGTGCGCCCCACCCACCCCCGCGAACTCACCGCGATACCCGGCACCGAGGCCACGACCACCGCCGTCGTCTGGTGCCTGGACCGGCCGGTGCCGCCCGGGCTGTGGGACGAGGCCGACCGCCTCCCCGCACACGGCACGGGCTGGCTCCGCTGCCACCGCGAAGGCGCCCAGCTCTGGCTGGAACCCCTCGCCGACCGGCCCGGCGATGTCACCTCCGCGCACATCCGGCTCCGCCGCCTCGCCGCCACCCCCGCCCACCGCGAACTCGCCGCCTTTTGGGCCGGCCACCGAAGCCCCGAGGCCGCGCCGCCCACCACCGGCGCCCCGGCCGCCCTCGCCGCCGCCCTGCTCGCCGCGGACCTGCTGGCCTGGGCCGCCGCCGACCCCGGCCGCGGCCCCCTCCCCGTACGCCGCCGCCTCCGCCGCCTCGACCTGCGCGACCTCACCGTCACCGAGCACCCGGTGCTCCCGGTACCCGACGTCGCCCCACTGCCGAAGCAGCCGGCCCGATGAGCCCGGTGCATGGCCGCACGGGAGACCACGGCCGTACCGGCGCCTGCGCCGCGCTCCCGACGGGCCCTGCCGACCGCCTGGCGGGCCCGGCGCACCACGGTGGCGGCGGCCCGATGAGCCCGGTGTACGTCGGTGTCGACGGCCGAACGGCGGGGGCGACGCGCCCTGTTGCGGATGCGACCGACGTCCCCATCCGGAGCTTGGCCCGCGTACGGCACACCGTCCCGCCCGGCCCCGTACCCCATCCCACCGACCGGGCGGACCGCCCGCGAGCCGAACGGCACGCCCGATGACCGCCGTCCAGCAGGTCGCCGCCGCCGACGGCATCCGGCTCGCCACCGAGGTCCATCTTCCCGACGGGCCGCCCGGACCGTACCCGGCCGTGCTGCTGCGCACCCCCTACGACCGCCGTGCCCATCGGGCCGAGGCCCGCGGCTGGGCGGCCCGGGGCTATGCCGCCGTCCTCCAGGACGTCCGCGGGCGGCACGCCTCCGAGGGCCGCTGGCACCCCTACCGGTACGAGGCCGAGGACGGCGCCGGCGCCCTGCGCTGGCTGCGCGCCCAACGCTGGTGCGACGGACGGGTGGTGGCCGCCGGAGCCTCCTACGCCGCACACTGCGCGCTCGCCCTGGCGCTCACCGCCCGCGCGGCCACCCGCCCGGACGCCGTGATCGCCGCCGTACCCGCACTCGGCACCGCCGAGACCGCCCGCGAACCCGGCGGCCCCGAACGGCTCCTGGCCCGCGCCGGCTGGTGGGCCGCGCACGGCGACCGCCCCGACTCCGACCCCGCCGCCCTGGACCGGGCCCTCGCCACCGATCCCCGGCTTCTGGAACACCTGCCGGTCGCCGCCCTCCCGGACCGGCTCGGCCGCCCGCTGCCCACCTGGCCCCAGTTGTGGCGCCACCGCCGCCCCGGGCCGCTGCTGCGGCACGCCGGCCGCGCCACCGTGCCGCTGCTCGCCGTCGGCGGCAGCCGCGATCCGTTCGCCGGCGACACCCACCGCCTCTGGGCCAGCTGGGGCGCCCCCGCCCGGCTGCTCCTCGGCCCCTGGGGCCACGGCCTCACCGCCGACCCCGGTCCCGAGGCCCGCCCGGGCCACCGCATCGACCTCGGCGGCCTCTACGCCCGCTGGGCCGGCGCCGCCCTGGCCGGCCGGCTCACCGAGGGCGCCGCCGGCGCGGTCGCCCTCGGCGGCAGCGACCTGTGGTGCCGGGCCACCGCCCCGGCGGGGGAGCGGCGCTGGCACCTCGGCGCCCCCGGCGGGCTGCGCCCGCTGCACGGCACCGCGTTCACCGCCGATCCGGCCCGGCCCGTACGCTCCGACACCCTGGACGTCCCGGCAAGCGGCACCCCCGACCGGTGCCTGCTGCTCACCCCGCCCCTGGACCGGCCCCTGGACCTGCTCGGCCCCGCCGAACTGGCCCTCACCGCCGCCGCCGACACCGCGCATGCCGACTGGGCCGTCCGGCTGGTCGCGCTCGCCCCCGACGGGACCGCCGACCCGCTGGCCTTCGGTGCCGTACGCCGCGCCGACCCGCTCGGCACCACCGCCGCGTTCACCGTGCCGCTGGGCCGGCTCGCCCGCCGGCTGCCGGCCGGCACCCGGCTCCGGGTGGAGGTCGCCGGCCACCACTTCCCCGCCCATGTCCGCCAGCCGCACACCGGCGCCGACCCGGTCACCGCCACCCGGCTGCTGGCCTCCCGCCGTACCGTCCGGCCCACCGGCAGCACCCTGCGGCTGGCCGTCGGCCGGGCCACCCCCATCGACCCCGCAGAGGAGACCTGCCGGTGACCACCACCGCCCCGCCCCCGCCGCCCCTGCCGCTGGACGCCCTGGTGGACCCGGTCTGCGGACTGATCCGCGCCGTGGCCCCGGTCGACCACCCCGAGGGCGCCCCGCCCCGCTACACCGCGATGACCGCCGATGTCTCCGACGCCCGCAGATTCGGTGCCTGGCCCGCCGACCGGGTCTCCCTCGGCACCACCTTCGGCGACCCGGAGGGCGCCCGGATCGCCGCCATCGCCGAGGCCGCCGAACGCTACTGCGGCAACCGGCTCCCGCCCCCCGGCCACCCGGACGCCCCGCGCCGGGCCACCGCCGCCGAACTCCGCGCCGAGGGGCTGCGGTTGTACGGTCCCGAGGAGCTGCCCGGGTACACCGACTGGCAGTACGCCCGCCCCGGCTTCCCCTACCAGCGCCTCACCTCCGACACCCCCGCGCTCTGGGCCCGCGGCAGCGAGGAAGGCCGCGACTGCTGGGCGCCGGTCGCCCTCACCCACCTCAACTGGCGCCAAGGCGAGCTGCGTTCACTGCCCCGCACCCACCATCTCAACTACGCGGGCATCGCCACCGGCCAGGGTCTGGACGACGCGGTCGAACGCGCCCTGCTGGAGATCGTGGAACGCGACGCGCTCGAACTGTGGTGGCATCTGGACGGCCCCACTCGCGGTATCGACCCGGCCAGCGTCCCCGGACTCGACCGCGACCTGACCGGCTGCGGACTGGACGTGTGGATCGTGGAGATGCCCTCCGAGTTCGCACCCTGTATGGCCGCACTCGTCCACGACCCGGCACTCGGCATCCACGCCGCCGGCTTCGCCTGCCGCCTCGACCCCGCCGAGGCCGCTCGCAAGGCGGTGCTGGAAGCCGTGCACACCTGGGTGTTCAGCCAGGGCGCCGTCGAGGCCGACGGCTGGGTGTTCCGCGCCATCGAGGCCGGTCTGCTCGCCCCGGGCCTCTATCTGGACCACCGCCCCGACCGCCGCTATCTGGACGACTGCGGCCCCGACTTCGCCCACATTCGCGACCTCGGCGCCCATGTCCAGGTCTGGCTGGACCCGCGCACCGCCCCGCTGGCCCGTCGCTTCACCGAACCCGCCCTCGGCACCATCCCGGTGACCGATCTGCGGTCCGGCAGCCGCGCCGAGCTCGACGCCCGCCTCGCCGAAGGGGGCCACCGGGTGATCACCTTCGACCTCACCACCGAGGACGTCGCCGAGACCCCGCTGCGGGTCGCCCGCGTCCTGGTCTCCGGCCTGATCCCCAACGCCCCGGCCGCCTTCGCCTACCTGGGCTGCCCCCGGTTCGCCGAGGCCGCCCTCCGCCGCGGCTGGCGCACCAGCCCGCCCACCGGGCCCGCCGACTTCACCCTGACACCCCCGCCGCACATGTGACCCCGCCGTGCCAATCCGCTCTGCCCACCCGCGGGTTCGGCCCCGCCGTCCCACCGCGAACCCCGGCCGGTACGGCGGGGACATCCGGACGCTGCCGTCGGCGGCCGCCGCCACGACCGCGGCAACCCCGCCCCGTACGCCCGCCGCCCCCGCCGTACCGCACCGCATTCGCCTACCGCCCTTCCGCTTTCCGCCTCCCGCCTCCCGCCGAGGACACTCCATGCCCCGTACCGCGTCCGCGCCCGCGCCCGATCCGCTGGTGGCGGCCGCCCTGGCTCGGGCGCGTTCCGGGCGCGTCCCCCGGCCGCCGGCCGCGCTGCCCCGGGCCGCCGCAGCACCCCGGGGCCCGGGCATCACCCCGCCGCCACCGCTCGACCGGCTGCTGCGGCTCGCCCTCGCCGCCTCGCCCGACGACCTCCGCGGCCGGCTGCGCCCCGCACCCTCGGCGGGCGCCCTGCACCCGGTCACCGCCCACCTCCTGGCCGGCCCCGGCGGCGCCCTGCCGCCCGGCCGCCACCGCTACGACCCGCTCCACCACCGCCTTCACCCCACCGGCCCCTCACCGGCCGACGCCCCGCCCGGCACCCTCGCCGTCCTCACCCTCGACCCCGTGCCGACCACCGCCCACTACGGCCACCGCGGCTGGCCGCTGCTCCTGCTCGACGCCGGCCACACGGCGGCCGCCCTGGCGCTCGCCGGTGCCGCCGCGCTCTGCCTCGACGCCGACGGCGACCTCCTCGCCCGCGCCGCCGGGCTCACCACCACCCGACGCCACCACCCGGTCGCCGTACTGCGGCTCACCCCCGAGGGTCCCGCCGACGCCCTGGAACGCTGGGCCGCCGACACCGACCCGCCCACCCGTTCCCCGCACCCCACCGGCCGGCTCCTGCACGCCCTCACCCGCGCCCCCGGCGCCGCCCCGACCTGGCAGGCCACCCCCGCGCCCCGCCACCCCGACGCCCTGCTGCTCCACCGCCGCAGCGCCCCACCCGGCTTCCCGCGCCCGCCCTCCGCCGCCGAACTCGGCGCCGTCCTGCGCACGGCCGCGGAACACGGCCCGGCCGCCGTCTCCTGGTGCGCGGCCACCGGCGGGCCCCGCCCCGGTCTGCGCCGGCTCGGCCCGGACGGCCGCGGCCCGGTACTGCTCGCCACCGGGGAGGCCCGCCCCACCCTCGCCGCCTGGGCGGCCCGCCAGGACTGGATCGCCGGCAGCGGCGCCGTCCTGCTCGCCCACGGCTGCCCCGGCGACGCGCCGCCCGCTGCCATCCGGGCCGCCCACCTCGGCGCCGGCTACGCCATGGGCCACGCCCAACTCGCCGCCGCCGCCCTCGGACTGCGGTCCCGACCCGTCGGCTCCTGGCAGCGCGCCGACCTCGGGGCCGCGCTCGGCGGACCGGCCGACCGCGACTGGGTGCTGCACGGACTCGCCCTCGGCCGCGCCGAGGACGACCCACCCGGACCGCCCGCCCTCCCGACCGCCACCCCCAGGGACCCGTCATGATGCTCCACCCCGAGCTGCTGCGCGCCGCCCGCCCCGCGCGGGGGCCGCTGCTCGCCGCCACCGGGCTGCTCGCCGCCGTCGCCCTCACCCATCTGGGGCAGGCGGTGCTGCTCGCCCTCGCCCTGGCCTCCATCGCCCGCGGCGACACCGGGCAACTGCCCGCCCTGCTCGCCGGGGTGCTGGCCGCCGTACTCGCCCGGGCCCTGCTCAGCCACCGGCAGCGCGCCCTCGCCGTCCGGGCCGGCGCCCTGGTCCGGGTCCGCCTCCGCGACGAGCTGCTGGCCCACCTCGGCCGCACCGGCGGCCCGGCCCGCGCCGAGGACCGGGCCGGGGCGCTGCGGGCGGTCCTGGTGGACGGCGTCGAGGGCGTGGACGCCTATGTCTCCCGCTATCTGCCGCAGGCCCTGATCACCTGCGCCCTGCCGCCGCTGCTGCTCGCCGCCACCGCCGCCGTGGAACCCCTCGCCGCCCTCGCCCTGGCCCCCGCCGTCCTGCTCGCCGTGCTCGCCCCCCGCCTCTGGGACCGGCTGCTGCGCCGCCGCGACCAGCAGCACTGGGGAGCGTACGAAGCCCTCGCCGCCGACTTCCTGGAAGCCCTCCAGGCCATGCCCGCGCTGCGTGCCGCCGGCGCCGTCGACCGCACCCGGGCCCGGCTCGCCGCCGCATCCGGTGCCCTGCACCGCGCCACCGTCGCCAAACTGCGGGTCTCCCTGGTCGACACCGCCCTCACCGACCTCGCCCTCCAGGGCGGCGCCCTCGCCGCCGCGCTGGTCGCCTGCTGGTCCGCCGCCACCGGGCAACTCGCCCCCACCGGCGCCTATCTGCTGCTGATGCTGACCGCCGAGTGCTTCCGCCCGGTCCGCGACCTCTCCCGCGCCTGGCACGCCGGCCACCTCGGCGTCTCCGCCGCCGACGGCCTCACCCGGCTCCGTACCGCCCAGGGCGGCGTACCCGACACCGGCACCCGCCCCACCGACTGGCCGTCCGCCCCCGCCGTCCGCTTCGACTCCGTCGGCTACCGCCACCCCGGCGCCGCCCACCCCGCGCTCACCGAGGTGGCCTTCACCGCCGAGGCCGGCCGCACCACCGCCATCGTCGGCCCCTCCGGCGCCGGCAAGTCCACCCTCCTCGGCACCCTGCTGCGCCGCCACGACCCGGAGGGCGGACGGGTGCTGCTCGACGGCATCGACATCCGGGACCACCCGCTGACCGTCCTGCGCCACGGTATCGCCGTCGTCTCCCAGGACACCTACCTCTTCCACGGCTCCGTCGCCGACAACCTGCGGCTGGCCCGCCCCGACGCCACCGAGCGGGAACTGCACGCCGCCGCCCGCGCCGCCGGCGTCCACGACGAACTGCTGGCCTTGCCCGACGGCTACGCCACCGTCCTCGGCGAACGCGGCGCCACCCTCTCCGGCGGCCAGCGCCAACGGCTCGCCCTGGCCCGCGCCCTGCTCGCCGACGCCCCGGTCCTCGTCCTGGACGAGGCCACCAGCGCCGTGGACGAGAACCGCCAGGCCCGTATCGGCGCCGCCCTGCGAGCCGCCGCCCGCGGCCGCACCTGTCTGATCGTCGCCCACCGGCTGTCCTCGGTACGCGATGCCGACCGGATCGTCGTCCTGGACCGCGGCCGGGTGGACGCGGTCGGCGACCACCGCACCCTGCTCGCCGCCGGTGGCCTCTATGCCCGCCTGGTCGCCGCCGACCACACCTCGAACCCCGCCCCGCCTACCGCCCCTGCCGCAGCCGCCGCCCCCGCCCCGCGCACCCACCCCACCGCAGCCGCCGCCCCCGCCCCGCGCACCGACCCCGCCCCACACACCGACCCCGCCGCAGCCGCCGACCCTGCCGCGGCCACCGACCCTGCCGCGGTCGCCGGGCCCGGAAGCCGACCGTCCGGCCCCCCAGGCCCCCCGTCCACGAGCGAGCGAGCGGCCGAGCCGGCCCCCGTGGGCAGGGGGCCCGCGTCCGACGGCCCCGCCCCCGTACCCCCTCCCCGCGCCGCCGAGGCCACGGCCCATGCCCATGCCGATGCTCAGGAGGACGCCGCATGACCGCGGTCGCCACCACCCCGCCCGTCAACGGCCCCCAGGCCCCCGTCCCCGGCGCCGACCGGGGCGCCCTGCTCGCCCTGCTGCCCGTGCTCGCGGATCACCGCGCCATGACGGCCCGTACCTTCGCCGCCGCGCTCATCGGGCAGTCCTCGCTCACCGCACTGGCCGCGCTCACCGCCCACACCGTCGGCACCGCCGTCACCACCGGCGCCGCCCCGGGCCCCGCCACCACCATCGCGCTCATCGCCCTCGTCCTGCTCCGCGCCTTCGCCACCTGGTGGGAGATGGACCTCTCCCATGATCTCGCCTACCGGATCCTCGCCACCCTGCGCACCCGGGTCTTCGACGGACTCGCCCGCAGCGCCCCCGCCCGGGTCGCCGGCCGGCGCAGCGGCGACCTGGCCGCCGCCGCCCTCGGCGATGTGGAGGCCCTGGAGTTCTTCTACGCCCATGCCGTCGCCCAACTCGCCGCCTCCGCAGCCGTCTTCGGCACCGGCGCCACCCTGATCGGCATCCTGGACCCCTGGCTGCTGCTGCCCGTCGTCCCCGCCGCCCTGCTGCTCGTCCTCACCCCGCTGCTCGACGCCCGGGGTCGTGCCGAACGCGGCGCCCGCACCCGCGCCGCGCACGCCGAGCTCTCCGCGTACACCACGGAGACGGTCGACGGCCTGACCGAACTGCTCGCCTTCGGCGCCCTGGAGCGGCGGCGCGCCCGGCTGCGCACCCTCGGCCGCCTCCTCGGCGACGCCCAGCGCGCCGAGCAGACCCGGGACGCCGCCACCGAGGCGGTACGGGACCTCCTGGTCACCGCCTGTGTCATCGGCACCGTCGCCGCCGCCGCCCATACCGTGGCCACCGGGACCCTCACCGCCGCCTGGGCACCCGCCGCCCTCGCGCTGGCCCTCGGCATCCTCGCCCCGGTCGCCGACTCGGCCGCCGCCCTGGCCCAGGCCGGCGGACTGCGCGCCGCCGCCGCCCGGGTCCGCGACGCCGCCCGCGCCCCGGCCGGGGCACCCGCTCCCACCGGGCCCCGCCCCCTGCCGGACGGGCCGCTGGGGATACGGCTGCGCGGGGTGCGGTTCGACTACGGCGGCGCCCCCGTCCTGGACGGCCTCCACCTCACCGTCCGCCCCGGCGAGACCGTCGCCTTGGCGGGGGTCTCCGGGGCCGGCAAGTCCAGCTGCGCCCATCTGCTCGCCCGCTTCTGGGACCCGGCCCTGGGCGCCGTCGAACTCCTCCCCGCCCACGGCGCACCCGTCGACCTGCGCGACCTGGCCGACCACGAACTGCGCCGCGCGATCGCCGTGGTCGGCCAGGAAACCCCGCTCTTCCACGCCACCCTCGCCGAGAACCTCCGCCTCGCCGCCCCCGACGCCCCCGAGCACCGGCTGCGGGCGATCGCCGAACGGACCGGCGTACACCGGATCGCCGACGCCCTCCCTGACGGCTACGACACCCTCCTCGGCGAGCGCGGCGCCACCCTCTCCGGCGGCCAGCGGGCCCGGATCGCCCTGGCCCGCGCCCTGCTCGCCGACCCCCGGGTCCTCGTCCTGGACGAGACCACCGCCCATCTGGACACCGAGGCGGACGCCGAACTGGCCCGCGCCCTCGCCCATGGCGCCGCCGACCGCGCCACCCTGGTCATCGCCCACCGGCCCGCCACCCTGCGCCGCGCCGACCGCGTCGCCGTCCTGGCCGCCGGACGGATCACCGAGCAGGGGACCTGGAGCGAACTGACCGCCCGCCCGGACGGCGCCCTCACCGCCGTCCTCACCCGCGCCACCACCACCTGAGAGCCCCCGGCATCCGGCCTCCGGGGCTCTTGCCGGAAAAGGGCCCGACGGCAGCCCACCCTCTGTACGATCCCAGGGCCGAGGGGTACGGCCAGGGGGAACGGCTCAAGGGGGGACGGCCGATGCCAGACACCAACCACCGCGCACCGCACCGGAGTCGGTTACACCGGACGGTAACCGGCTGCCTGCTGGCGGCCGCGCTCGCCGGATGCTCCGGTGAACCACCGCAGCGGCCCGCGGCAAGTCCGAGCCCGGCGCCCTCCGCCTCCCGTACCCCCTCCACCGCCCCCGGAGGCGAGCCGGCCGCGGCCCGCTTCACCGCCGACCCCGAGCGCATCCCGCGTAGCCCGGCCCAGGCGGAGGAGCTCACCGACCGGGTGGCCCTCCAACCTCCCGACTGGGGCGCGGACTTCACCGCCGAGCGCAAGGCGCGGAGCGCACCCCGCACCGTGGCGGTCCTGGACGTCGACTGCCGCTGGCAGCGCCGATCCCTCCCGCCCGGCGTGCTGGCCTCGCTCTCCACCTACGCCCGCCGGCCCGGTACGGACGGCAAGGGGCCCCTCAGGGTGACCTCCGTGGTCACCGTCCACACCACCGAGGTGGGCGCCGACCAGGAGCTCAACGACACCCTGGAGCAGTCGATGCGCTGTCCCGAGCAGCAGATCAGCACCGACGAGCGCACCGGCGAGCTCCAGTCGGCCGCCACACCCTTCGGGACCCGGGGCCAGATCTGGGCCGACGACCAAGTGGTGGAGCAGGGTACCTACGTCACCTCCGACGGCGCCCTGCCCTACTCCTGGACCATCGCCAGAATCGGCACGGTCACCCTCGCGGTGTCCACGCGCGCCGGTCGGGGCTACACCCCCCAGGAACTCATGGAGCTGGCCGGCGAGCCGCTCGCGGTGATGGGGGAGCGGGTCAAGGCACGTACCGGTCGGGAGGGCTGATGCAACCGCTGGGCACCACCGACCCCGCCCGGATCGCCGGGCACCGGCTGCTGGGCCGGCTCGGCGAGGGCGGCATGGGCGTCGTCTATCTGGCCAGGTCCCCCCGGGGCCCGCTGGTGGCGCTGAAGGTCGTCCGCCGGGAGTACGCCGACGACCCCGGGTTCCGGGCGCGCTTCCGGCGTGAGGCGGAGATCGCCCAACGGGTCCGCAGCCCCTGGGTGGTGGCGCCCGCCGGGGCCGACCCGGACGCCGACGAGCCCTGGCTCGCCACCGCCTTCGTCCCCGCCCCCTCGCTCGCCGAGGCCGTCGCCCGCCACGGCCCGCTGCCCACCGCCTCGGTACGGGTACTGGTGACCCGCCTCGCCGAGGCGCTCGCCGTCCTGCACACCGCGGGCCTGGTGCACCGGGACCTCAAGCCGGGCAATGTGCTGCTGGCCCATGACGGCCCCCGGCTCATCGACTTCGGCATCGCCCGGGCCTCCGACGACACCTCCCTCACCGCCACCGGGCTGATCGTCGGCACCCCCGGCTATCTGCCGCCGGAACTGGCCGACGGCAGTGCCGGGGGAGAGGCCGGCCCCGCCGGGGACGTCTTCGCGCTGGGCTGCGTCCTCGCGTACGCGTCGACCGGCCGCCCGCCGTACGGCACCGGCCCGGCCGACGCCCTGCTCTACCGAGCGGTCCACGACGAACCGGACCTGGACGGCATCCCGGCCGAACTGGCCGCCACCGCCCGCCGCTGCCTGGCTAAGAACCCCGGACTCCGGCCGACCGCGGAGCAACTGGCCACCACGACGGCTCCCGCCCCGCCGTCCGGACCGGAATCCACCCCGCAGTCCCGACCGGAATCCGGCTCGCAGTCCGGACCGAAGCCTGCCCCACAGTCCGGACCGCCCCCCGCCTCGCAAACCGGACCAGTGCCCGTCCCGCCGACCGGACCAGAGCCCGGGCCGCAGGCCGATCCAGAGCCCGCCGCCCGGATCAGCCCCGAGTCCGGCGTCCACATCAGCCCCGAACCCGGCGCCCGGATCATCCCCAAGCCCGCCGCCCAGGTCAGCCCCCAGCCCGGCACCCGGATCAGCCCCGAGCCCGGCAGCCAACTGGGCCCCGAGCCCGGCCCGAACACCCGCTGCGGCCCCTCCTCCTGGCTGCCCCCGGATCTGGTCCGCCTGGTCGCCGAGCGCTCCTCCGCCGCCCTCGCCCTCCCCGACACCCCCGACACCCAGGTCGACGCCGACGCCGACGCACCCGCCCCGGCACCCTCCGACCTCACCACCCCGGCCGCCGCCCCCACCGACACAGCCGACACCCCGGCCGACGCAGCGGCCCCCGCCGAGCCCGCGGCCCCCGCCGAGCCCGCGGGTCCCGCCGAACCCGTACGTCCCACCGGGCCCCGCCGCCGTAGGGTGATCGCGGCCGGCGGCGCGGTCCTGCTGCTCGGCGCCGGCGGCGCCACCGCCCTATGGGCGCGCGACCGTGATCGGGACCCGGCACCCGCCGCCACCACCTCCCGGAAGCCGCGCCACACCCTCGCCTTCCAGGGCGACCTCAGCGGTCCGGACGGGGCGACCGGCCGCGCCCAGGACCAGGGAGTGCGGCTCGCCGTCGAGGAGTTCAACGCCCGGCCCGGGCGGCCCTTCGACCTGGTGGCGCGGACCGAGGACGACCGCGGTGACCCGGCCAGGGCCCGCCAGGCCGCCGAACGGCTGTCCGCCGACCCCTCGGTGCTCGCCGTCCTCGGGCCCACCACCGACACCACCGCCGAGAGCGCGCTACCCGTCTACGACACCGCCCTGCTCCCCGTGGTCACCGTCTCCACCGGGGCGAGCGTGCTCACGGTGCTCGGCTTCCGCACCGTGCTGCACACCCGCCTGCTGCACTCCGCACTCGGCGTCTACCTCGGCGTCTATCTGCGCGGCTACACCAAGAGCCGCCGGGTGGGCATCCTGCTCGACCGCGCCGGAGGCGACCAGGCCCTGGAGATCGGCCGCACCCTCAGCACCGTCCTGCGCCAGGACGGCTTCCCGCAGACACCGAAGATGGTCAGCGCCCTGCGGGACGACTTCGGCCCAGCCGTCGACCAACTGACCGCCGCCGGTGCCGACTCGGTCGTCTACGGCGGCACCGCCGACCGAGCCGCGCTCCTCGCCCGGGCCCTGCGCGACCGGCGCTTCACCGGGCCGCGGCTGGGCACCCACTCCCTGCTCGACCCGCGGTTCCCGGAGGCCGCCGGCGAGGCCGCCGAAGGGTGGCTCGCGGTAGCCCCGGTCAGCGACCCGGCCCGCTCCGAGAAGGGCGCCACCTTCGCCGCCGCGTACCGCCGCCGCTTCGGCGCCGCACCTCCCCACTACGCCGCCGAGGCCTATGACGCCGCCGGGGTGGTCCTGGCCGGCCTCGGACGGCTACGGGGCGCCCGGCCCACCCGCAAGGCCCTGCTCGCCGCCATGCGTGCCGAGCCCTACCAGGGCCTGGCGCGGAAGATCGCCTTCGCCCCGGAGAACGGCACCCTCGTCATCACCGCCCAGGACGGCGTGCACCTCTGGCGGGTGAAGCGGGGCGCCTTCCACTGCGAGGGCCCGGCCCCCGCCACCACACCCGTCTGATGCGGCCACTGCGTCCCGGGGACCCCGACCGGGTCGGCCCGTACCGCACCCTGGCCCGGCTCGGCGCCGGCGGTATGGGCACGGTGTACCTCGCGCGCGCCCCCGGGGGCGCGGTGGCGGCCGTGAAGATCATCCACACCGGCCGCGCCTCCGACCCCGACTACCGGGCCCGGTTCCGCCGCGAGGTGGCGGCCGCGCGCAGCGTGGACAGCCCCTGGACGGCACCGCTGCTGGCCGCCGACCCGGACGGCCCGGCCCCGTGGCTCGCCACCGCCTATGTACCCGGGCCGTCCCTCGGAGAGACGGTCGAGACCCACGGCCCGCTCCCCGAGCGCACCGTCCGCCTCCTCGGCGCCCGGCTCGCGCACGCCCTCGGCGCCGTACACCGGGCCGGACTGGTCCACCGGGACGTCAAGCCGGGCAATGTGCTGCTCACCCTGGACGGACCCCGGCTGATCGACTTCGGCATCGCCCGCTCGTCCGACGCGACCGCCCTCACCGCCACCGGCGCGATCATCGGCTCACCTGGCTTCCTCGCCCCCGAGCAGGCTCGGTCCCGCCGCGAGGAGATCGGCCCGCCCTGCGATGTCTTCTCGCTCGGCTGCGTCCTCGCCTACGCCGCCACCGGCACCCGCCCCTTCGGCGGAGGCCTCGCCGCGGCCGCCCTGCTGCGCACCGTCACCGAGGAACCCGACCTGGACGGGGCGCCCCCGGCGCTGCTCGCCCTGCTCACCGCCTGTCTGCGCAAGGCACCCGCCGACCGCCCCACCGCCGACGAGGTGCGCCGGACCCTCACCCCCGCCGACCAGCCACCCCACGGCCGCCCGGCCCTCGGCGACCGGGCACCGGACCCGGGAGCCCCCTGGCTGCCCGACCCGGTGACCCGCCTGGTCGCCGACCGGGCCGCGCTAGCCCTGCGTACCGCCGCCCTCCCCGCCACCGAGGTGCCCGCCCGCCCCTCACCCGCCCTCCCCGCCCCCGCCCCCTCGATCTCCGCTCCCTCGATCCCCGCTCCCTCGATCTCCTCCGCCGAGACGGTGACCGCCGTACCCGCCCGCGACCCGGAGGAGCCGGCCGCGGACGGCACCCCCCGGCGCCGGCTGCTCACCCTCGGCCCCGCGGCGCTCGCCGCCGCCGGGGCTGCCTGGTGGTACGCCGGACACCCTCGCACCGGCACCCGCGGCGGCCGCGCCGAGCCGGACCGCCCCACCCTGACCATCGCCCTGCACCAGGACCTCTCCGGACCGGCCCGCGCCCTCGGCCGTGCCCAGCGCGACGGCGCCCGGATCGCCGCGGACCACCTCAACGCCGAGACCGGCCACCCCTTCCGGATCGCCCTCGCCGTCCACGACGACACCGGCTCCCCCGAGCGCTCCGCCGCCCTGGCCGCGCGCCTGGTGGCGGACCGCTCGGTACGGGCGGTCGTCGGACCCACCACCGACGCCTGCGCGCTGGCCGCCGTACGCGCCTACCACGCCGCCTCCCTGCCCACCGCCGCGGTCTCCCCGGGGGCCGACGCCAACCACCTGATCCGGGGCGACACCCGCCCCCGCGCCTATATCCCGGTCCGCCCCCTGGACACGGTGATGGCCGCTCCCTGCCGCGCCTACCTCACCCTTGGCCGCGACTGCCGCCGGGTCACCCTGCTGGACGACCGCACCCAGGGCGAACTCGGCTACGAGCTGTGCCAACGGCTGTCGGACGTGCTGCTGGACTCCGGCCGCGAGGCGCGGATACGGCGGGTCCCGGCCGAACTGGACGCGCCCGCCCTGGCCGCCGCGGTGCTGGCCGACCGCGCCGACGGGCTGCTGTTCACCGGCGACCAGCGGCGCACCGCCGCGCTCGCCCGCGCCCTCGCGGCGGCCGGCTACCGCGGCGCCCGGATGGGCCTGCTCCAGGGCTACGGCCCCGAGTTCACCGCCGCCGCCGGACCGGCGGCCGAGGGCTGGGTCTTCACCACACCGTTCGTGGACGCCGCCCGGACACCCGCCGCCCGGAAGTTCACCGCCGCCTACCGCAAGCGCTTCGGCGCTTCACCACCGGCCTACGCGCCCGAGGCGTACGACGCCGTCCTCTTCCTCGCCGAGGCCATGGCGTCCGGGGACACCGTGGTGGAGGACCGCGGCTCGATCGTCCGCCGGACCCGCGACCTCCGCTACCGGGGCGTCACCCGCACCCTCGCCTACTCCGCGTCCCGCGGCGGCGACTACGACGCGGCCGGGCTGTTCCTCTACCGGGTCTCCGGCGGCCGCTACGACTTCCTCGGCCAGTACATGGACGCCGTCGGCACCCTGGCCGACTGACCGGCCCGCCGCCCCGCTCCGGGGTGCTCTCAGGCGGCCAGAACCGCCTCGTCCGCGGCGCCGGACGCCGCGGAGCCCGGTCGAGCGGACCGGGAGTCGGCCGCCTGGGCCGGTACGGGGACGGAGGCCCGGCCCTCGGCGAGGATCCGGTCCGCGGCCGCCAGGGCGTCGTCGATGCGCCGGGTGCCGGTGGCGACACACAGGGTGTACGTGACGTCCGCCAGCGCCTCCGGGCACGACCGCTCACCGCGGGCCTGGCCGATGCGCAGGTCCGCGTAGCGGGCGAGCAGGGTCCGCAGGTACCGGGGGTCGGGCAGCAGCATGGGGCACTCCTCGCATCAGCACACTGGGTGGCACCCTTGTGCCCGCCATCGCCAAGAAGATGCCTGCTGCATGGAAAGAAAGCGCCGGTGCCGGTAATCGCTACGGCGCCGGGGCGAACACCTCGGCGAGCAGTGCCGCCCCCTCCGCCGGAGCCCGCACCTCCAGCCGCAGCAGGGGCCCGTCGAGACGGAGTACGAAGTCGAAGAACGGGCAGCACCGCTGCTCGTCCACGGCCAGCCCGGCCACCTCACCGACCCGCTCCACGGGAACCGTCAACCGCAACCCGCCCGGTACGGCGACCGTCTCGGCGCCCGCCAGCACCTCCCGCCACCGCGCCACCCGCTCCGTCCTCCCGCCCTCCGCCAGCGA
The DNA here is from genome assembly GCF_040644755.1 of Streptomyces sp. NPDC046887. NCBI lineage: Bacteria > Bacillati > Actinomycetota > Actinomycetes > Kitasatosporales > Streptomycetaceae > Streptomyces > Streptomyces sp. NPDC046887. Next base: position 23,155 of record NZ_JBEYXH010000051.1, on the reverse strand, counting down.
GCACGCCACCGCGCCCGCCTCCCGCCCGCCCCACCCCGACGCCCCGCCCGCCCCAGACACCCCCGCCCCAGACACCCCAGCCCCGGACGCTCCGCCCGCCCCGGGCACCCCACCCCCGGCCCCCATCCCCTCCCCGGCTCCGAGCCCCGCCCCCATCCCCGCCCCGACCCCCGCCCAGGCCTCCGCTCCCTCCCCACTCAGGCCGCACTCCGTGCCGCATGGACCGTCCCGATCCGGTACGGCGTCCAGACGCGCGAGCGCACCGCCCAACCTACGGCTGAACTGGCCCAGCTCCACCGAGCGCCGCCGCGCCTCGGCCAGCCGGGCGGCCACCCTCGGCCGCAGCTCCGCCTTCACCTCCCGGCACCCCTCGGCGTCCCACGCCGCCAGCACCGCGCCGATCTCGGTCAGCCGCAGTCCCAGCCCCTTGGCCGCGCCGATCACCGTCAGCCGCTCGACCGAGTCCTCGCCGTAGAGCCGGTGGCCGGACCGGCTCCGCTCGGCCGGCAGCAGCCCGGCCGTCTCATAGAAGCGCAGCGTGCTGGCCGGAACCCCGGTGCGCTCGGCGAGCTGGGATATCCGCATCAGACTCATGCCATCGACGGTATGCCTTCGACCCGAGTGGAAGGTCAAGCCCGTCCCCGTCCCCGACCCCGACCACGGGACCGGCGGCCCCCCGCCCGGTCGGGCAGAGCCGGCGGTTAGACTGGGGGAAGCGAAGGGGAGTAGTCCCGCGATACCGCTGGTCGACACACTGGACGTCTTCGGACTTCCCGGCCATCGGGCCCCGGTACGGCTGTGCCGGGGTGGACGAGACCTTCGGTCAGGCATGACGCGGCCCGCGCCCAGCGGGCTGCTCCGTCGTGCCGGGCCGAGAGGACTCCTCCCGTCGCCGCCCTGGTGCCGTTCGAGCCCTCCGAGGCCCGGCCCCAGCAGAAAGCACCCGGAATGACCTTCGACCCCCTGGCGATCCTCACCGCCTTCGGGCTGATCTTCCTCGCCGAGCTCCCCGACAAGACCATGTTCGCGTCGCTGGCCATGGGCACCCGTATGCGGCCGCTGTACGTGTGGTTCGGCACCTCCACCGCCTTCCTCGTCCATGTCGCCATCGCCGTCGGGGCCGGCCAGCTGCTCACCCTGCTGCCCGACCTGGCCGTCAAACTGGTCTCGGCCGCCCTCTTCGCCTTCGGCGCCGTGGTCCTGCTGCGCGCGGGAGGGGACGACGACGAGGACGAGGGCGCGGCCAGGACCGTCACCGGGTTCTGGCCCGTGTACACCACCGCCTTCACGGCGGTCTTCATCAGCGAGTGGGGCGATCTGACCCAGATCACCACCGCCAACCTCGCCGCCACCAACGGCTGGCTGCCCACCGCGATCGGCGCCGCCGCCGCGCTGATGTCCGTCTCCGCGCTCGCCCTGCTGGTCGGCCGTTTCATCGCCCAGCGGGTGCCGCTGAAGACGGTGCAGCGCATCGGCGCCCTCTGCATGGCGGCGCTGGCCGTCTGGACCCTCGTCGAGGCCTTCGCCGGCTGACCCCGCGCAGCCTCTCAGGACCGGCCGCCTCGCGACGAGAGCGGCCGGCCGCCCGCCCCACCCAAGCGACCGCACCCCCACCCCCCACCCCCCTGTATCCCCATCCGCCTAACTAAGCCGGTACGTATAACTCCCGTCTTTCCGTACCGAGGAGCCACCGGAAGGCCCGACAGACGCTCATCCACCAGCAGACCCGACGAGGCGTTGCCACGGCGCCGCCCGAATCCGTACACCGGACCCACCCGGCCGATCCGCCGACGGCCGCACTGTCCTGCCTCGCCGCCCCGACCATCCGCCCTGACCATCCGCCCCGGCCGCTGACACCCCGCCGCGCCCATCAGCCCCCGGTCCCGCCGGCCGATTGACCGGATCCGCTCTGTCACCTCCCGGTCGGCCGCTGTTGGATAGTGATCATCACAGGGTCCGAGGAGGCTACGGGCGCACTCGGCGGCGCCCCAGGGCGGGACCGGCCGCGCACGGTGGCATGAACGGGCGACGATCCTTCCCCTCCTTCCCCCCTCGTCAGTCCGCATCTTCATCTCCGGGAGGAGAGCACAGCCATGGATGCCATCGTCTCGGCCGGCCGGGTGGTCACCGGCCCCCGCGGCCGCCACCTCATCGACGCGGCGGTACTCGTCCACGACGGCACCCTCACCCAGGTCGGCCCCCGCGCCGAGATCGAGGCCCAGGCCCCGGAGGGCGCCGCCCGCTTCGACCACCCCGACGGCACCCTGGTCCCCGGGCTGATCGACGCCCATGTCCATCTGGTGCTGGACGCCGGCCCCGACCCGGTGGCCACCCTGCAGGCCACCGACGACGAGCGGCTCGCCCCCGCCATGGCCGGCCGCGCGCGGGAACTGCTGGGCTGCGGTGTCACCACGGCCCGCGACCTCGGCGACCGCAACGGGCTCGCCGCCCGGCTGCGCGACGAGATCGCCGCCGGACGTACCGCCGGGCCCCGGCTCCTCACCGCGGGCACCCCGGTGACCGCGCCCGGCGGGCACTGCTGGTTCCTCGGGGGAGAGGCCGACGGGCCTGACGCCATACGAGCGACCGTCGCGCGCAACCTCGCACGCGGGGTCGACGCCATCAAGGTGATGGCCACCGGCGGCGGCATCACCCGGGGCGGCCCGCCCATCTGGGCGGCCCAGTTCACCGCCGAGGAGCTGGCCCTGGTCGTACGGCAGGCGGCCGCCGCCGGTCTGCCGGTGGCCGCCCACGCGCACGGCACCGAGGGCATCGCGGCCGCCGTCACCGCCGGGGTCGCCACCATCGAGCACTGCACCTGGATGGGGCCGGCCGGCTTCGACGTACGCGAGGAGCTCGTCGCCGCCATGGTCGACCAGGGCATCGCGGTCTGCCCCGCCGCCAGCCCCGACTGGCGCGGCTTCGCCGAACGCTTCGGCACCGAGCGCGCCGAAGAGATGTTCGACCGGCTGCGCTGGATGCGGGAACGCGGCGTCCGGCTCATCGCGGGCACGGACGCGGGCGTCACCCACGCCGTCTTCGGCGACTTCGTCTCCAGCCTGGAGTTCTTCGCCCACATCGGCTGCACCCCCACCGAGGTCCTGGACCTGGCGACCGCCGACACCGCCCGCGCTCTGGGCATCGGCCACGACACCGGCTCCATCCGCCCCGGCTACCGCGCCGACCTCCTGCTGGTGGACGGCAACCCGCTCGACGACCTCCAGGCCCTGCGCGAGGTACGCCTCGTCATGGCCGCCGGTCGCCCCCACCTTCCCCACCCCGCCTCCCTCGGCACCCGCCTGCCGCCCTCGGGGCGGCGGAAGGACTAGTCCGCACGTCTTGGGGGACAGACCAAGTCATGAACGTTCACGACGACGGCCCCGACCCCGCCCACCGGCGTCCGCCCGGTGTCAGCGACACGACGGTGGAAGCCCTGGGGTCCCTGTCCAAGGCACTGGAGACCACCGAGCGAGCCCGCGGTCATCTCTACGCGTTCCACCAGCTGACCGGCACCGCGGACCTGGAACTGGACCATACGGTGGAGCTGCTGCGCGAAGCGGGGCACGGGCAGTGGGCCGACCGGGTGCGGCGCGAGATCCTGGGACGCAACGTCATCCCCGGCCACTGGACCTTCCAGCTCGTGGAGTCCTACAACGACACCTACTACGAGCCCTTCCGGCGGCTGGAACGCCGTGCCCTCGCCGACCTGGCCGAGGGCCGCGACCACCTCTACGAGGCCGAGATGAAGGAAGCGCGCCGCACCGCCGGCCATCCTGGCCACAGCGCCCGTCCCGGCGATCGCGACACCCCCGCCCCCGGCGGCCAGGACCGCGAGACCACCCCCTGACGGACCGGGACACCACCGCACGCACCCCATCCACCGCATGCACCGCGATCACCGCGTCCGTCGAATTCGCCGTATCCATGAATTCACTGCACCAGGAGCAGCCGGGTGTTCGGCGCCAGCTTCCGGTTCACGCTGGTGCTCTGCACGAATATCGTGTAGTGATCGTTCTGGTCGGGCTTGACGCGGGTTTCCGTGTCCGGCAGCCCCAGCAGGGTTCGGGCCTCAGGCCCGGTGAACACCTGGTCCGTCTTCTTCTCCAGTACCGCGATCTGCTTGTGCGCCTGGATCTTCTCCGACTTGCTCAGCTGATAGAACGCGCCGCCATTGCGGTAGGTGTGTCCGGATTCGGTGACCCAGGCACGGATCGGCGCCTCGCGGTCCACCGGGAGCAGCTGGTAGTGGGAGGGGTCGAGCGGGGTGAGCCCTGCCGCCTTGATGGTGTCCTCGTTCACCGCCTCCGCACCCGTGGAGAACACCGCCCGTGATCCCCGGATGCCTTGGGAGCGGCCCACCATGAACTTCTCGGTGGCCTGCTGGATGACCTCCCCGGCCTCCTCCAGCCCCTGGGTGCTGGTGGCGTCCCAGACGGCGACGTTGTCCTGGGGGAAACCGCAGTTCATGGCCTCGCGCTTGCCCTGCTGGTCCGGTACCAGGACGGCCAGTGTCCAGTTGTCCGGCTGCGTGGCGATCATCCCGGCCACGGCCCCGGTGAGACCCTGCCGATCCGTGCCGGGGAGGCCGGAACAGTAGTGACTGGCGTTCTCCTGCCCGTCGGTCAGGATGAACGTCAGGAAGCTGTGGTCACCGTAGAGTTGCGCGGTCTGCGCCAGCTCCCGCTGCGAGGTCAGCGCGGCCGCCAGCAGGGCGGTCATTCCACCGACACGGTAGAGCTGACGCAGCGACGGCATCCGCAGCACGTCCTTGTCGTAGATGACGCATTCCACCTGGTCCGCGAAGACATAGACGGTGACCCGGGTCTCCTGGTCCAATTCCTTTGACCGGCGGGCGAGATAGGCGATCTGCCGATCGGCTACCTCGACCACCGTGCGGCTCAGATGGGACATGGACGAACTGGCGTCCAGCACCAGGGCGACATGATTGATGTAGTTCTGGATTTCCGGCATGGCGCGGTTTCCCCCTCGTTTCCGATGCGGTGCACCTACCGTCTCACCCACCACTGACAACCGGCCCTGGCGCTGAGACCCCGTCAGTCCACGCCGGGCGGATCGACCAGCACCACCAGCGGACTCGGCCCCCTGCCGTCCCCGCGTCCGGGCTCGCCTCCGTCCCCGCGTCCGGGCTCGCCGAGGCCGGGGCCCGCCAGGACCAGGTTCTCGGGATAGAGCCGTCCCAGCAGGGCCAGCACCACCAGGCCGTCCTGACCGGTGGCGTCCAGGGTGACGGTGCCGGACTCCGTCCACACCAGTCCCGCCGCGCCCAGCGCGGACCGCACGTCCGCCGCCGTACGGGGAGCCTGGTCGGCGGCGGACGCGTCGACGGGCGCCGGTCCCGGGCGCTGGGCGTAGCGGTGGCCGCGTAGAGCCTGCCCGAGGTCCACGCGAGCGGTCACGCCGGCCGAGACGGTCTCGATCAGGGCGGTGCGGGTGCCGCCGGTGACCGGGGTGGAGACCATACGGGCGGTGAGCGGCCCCGAGGCGCCGGTGGCGGGCGGCAGTTGCTCCACCAGGGTGCGGGGCGCGGCGTAGTAGTCCCCGATCTCGGCGACATAGGTGGCGGTCTGGTCGATGCCCGGGTCGGGCCGCCAGGTCAGCAGGTGGCGGGGAGCGGTCAGGGGCGGCTGGTCGAGGACGGCGGGCAGGACCGTGCCGCCGGACGCGTCGAAGCCGTAGCCCTCCGGCCCTGAGGCACCGGTCACGACCTGGCGGGCGAAGGCGGTGATGCTGGTGTGCCGTACCCCGCGGACCAGCAGCTCGGTGAGGAACGCGTCACGGGCCGGCTCGGTGTGCCGCAGCCCGGTCGGGGTGACCAGGAGCGGGACGTCCTGCCAGTTGGTGAAGGGCAGCAGGGCGTCGCGCAGCAGCACCACCTGGTGCAGCCACTCGTTGTACAGCTGCATGGCGACGGGCCCGCCGCGCCGCCCGAGGAGGAGGTCGGTCGCGGGATGGGTGAGCAGATGGCCGTAGCAGTGGCTGCGGAAGACCAGGGGCCCGGCGGGCAGTGGGATCCGGTCGCCGAGCAGCCTCGCCGGCGCCTCGGCCGCCCAGGTGGCCAGCTCGCGGCCGATCTCCTCGGCCTGTCCGCCCAGTTCGCGGATGGCCTGGGTGCTGCCGGGGCCGATCGCCAGCGGCAGGGAGGTCTCCCGGGTGCCGAGGGCGAGTGTGGCGTGGATCTGCTCCGCCAGCACCTCGGCGTCGGCGGCGGTGAGGGCGTTGTCGTCGATGACCCCCTGGAGCAGGGGCTCGATGGCGGTGAGGAAGTCCCGCGCGGTCAGGGTGGTGCCGGCCGCCGGGAAGGTGTTCCAGCGGCTGCCGCCGAGAGCGGGCGCGCTCGGTGTCGTCGGGAGGGCGGTCATGGATCCTCCAAGGTCTGGTGGGGCTCGATGGTGCGGGGGCGGGGCGCCCCGGGTTCCGGGGGTCATTTTATGGATCGCTCGATACAGAATTCGGGTACGAAAAAATCAGTCGAGGGCGGCCAGCGCGACCTCCACGAGGGGTTCGAGGGCGCGGACGTCCGGTGTGACCTTCGCGGAGACCAGCAGTCCGTTGAGGAAGGTGATGAGGAAGGCGGCAAGGGTGCCCGGGTCATGGCGCGGCGCGATCTCGCCCCGCCCCGCCGCGGTGCTCAGCACCTCGGTGAGCGCCTCCCGGGTGGCGTCCTGCACATCCCGTACGAGGCGTCCGATCGAGGGGTCCCCGGGCAGGCGCTCGCAGGCGGCGTTGACCAGCAGACAGCCCCGGCCGCCGTGCTCCGCGGCGATCCGGACCCGCTCGACCAGCAGGGTGCGGACCGCCGCTCGGACGTCCGCCGACTCCTCCAGGCTGCGCAGGGCGGTCGCCCCGAGTGTGGTGCGGTAGCGCTCCAGGGCGGCCCGGTAGAGGCCGTCCTTGTCGCCGAACGCCGCATAGAGCGAGCCCTGCCCGATCCCCAGGTGCTGGGTGAGCTCGCGCACCGAGGTCGCCTCGTAGCCGCGACTCCAGAACAGATCCATCGCGCGGCTCACCGCCGCCTCCGTGTCGAACTCCCGGGTCCTTGCCATGACCCCACCGTACTCAATCTGGATCGTACGTTCAAGAAAACTCGGCAGCGACCTCCACCCACGCCCGGAGCGATGAGTTCTCACCCCGCCCCGAGTCCCTTCTCTGCGGACTCGATGGAAAAGCGGAGGCAACCATGAAGGACGACGTCTGGCCGATGGTGCACGCGGAGCGCGCGGCGCTGATCGCCGACCTGGCGCGTCTCGACGCGGAGCAGTGGCGGACGCCCTCGCTCTGCGCGGGATGGACCGTGCACGATGTGGCCGCGCACCTGGTCGACACCGCCCGTACGACACGGCTCGGCTTCGTCGCCGGACTCGTACGGTCCCGCTTCGACTTCGACCGCCTCAACAGCCGCGGGGTGGAGCGCCGGCGCGGGACCTCACCGCAGCAGACCCTGGAGCGGCTGCGCCGGGCGGCCCCGCGCAGGTCGGGCCCGCCCGCACCCCTGGACACCCGGCTGGTCGAGGAGGTCGTCCACGGTGAGGACATCCGACGCCCCCTGGGCCTCACCCGCCGCTACCCACCCGAGGCCGTCATCCGCTCACTGCGCCTCCAGGCCCGTACCCCCGCCTCGTTCGGCGGCGCGAAGGAACTGACCGCCCGCGTCCGGCTGACCGCGACCGACACCGAGCTGTCGATCGGCCGGGGGCCGGAAGTGACCGGCCCCGCGCTCTCCCTGCTGCTGGCCGTCTCCCGGCGCCGCCTCGCGCTGGACGAGCTCCACGGCCCGGGAACGCCCGCCCTCGCGGCAGCCCTCTCCCCTCCCCGGTAGTCGGCCCTTGCCTCCCCCCGCCCCCTCAACCGAGAATCTCGACGTACCCGTCCGTCCCGTGCACACGGATCCGCTGCCCGTCCCGGATCAGCCGGGTGGCCTGCCCCACGCCCACGACGGCCGGCAGGCCGTACTCCCGGGCGATCACCGCGCCATGGGTCATCAGTCCGCCCACCTCCGTCACCAACCCCGCGATCCCGACGAACAGGGGTGACCAACTGGGATCCGTGAACGTGGTGACCAGGATGTCGCCCGCTTCGAGATCGGCCTTCGACATGTCGAGGACCACCCGGGCCCTCCCCTCGACGGTCCCGGCGGAGACCGGCAGCCCGGCCAGGGCACCGGCCGGAACGCCCTCGCGCCGGTACGCCCCGTTGAGCGCCTCGCCCTCCGAGGTGAGCACCCGGGGCGGGGTGAGCGCCTGGTGCGACCGGAACGCCTCCTTGCGCCGCCGGACCAGCCCGCCGTCCACCCGCTGCGCGCGTACGGCCTCGTGGAACTCCTGGAAGGTGAGGTAGAAGGCGTCCTCCGGCTCGGCGAGCACCCCGGCCCGCACCAGCCCGTCCGCCTCCTCCAACAGGGCCCGCTTGTAGACGGACTGGCGATTGACGATCATGTACTTCGGGTACTCCCGGTACCCGATGAAGGTGCGGACCCGGTCGATCATCCGCTGGGTCTCGGCGGCCTTCCGCTCCCCGTCCGGTAGCTCCCGCAGACGCGACAGCAGCTCTTCCCCCTTCTTCCGCGCCTGCTCACGCCCCTGCGCGAAGCGCCGCTCGGCCGCGCCGGGCCCGAAGTTCCGGACGTTGTCGAGGATCGCGGGCACCAGCGTCCCGGGGCGCTCGCGCCAGCGCGGCCGGGTGATGTCGATCTCGCCGGCGCAGCGCATCCCGTAGCGGTCGAGGAAGGCCCCGATCGCCGTACGCGCCTCGGCACCACCCGCCAACCCCTCCAGCGCCCCCATGAAATCCTCGTCCCCGACGCCCCGCAGGAACGCCACCACCTCCGCATGCGGACGGATCACATCCGCGACATCCAGCAGTGCGAGGCCCATCTCCGAGGTGATGTTGCCGGGGGCGGACAGGGTGAGCGTGTCGGCCGCGTTCTTCTCGCCCAGCCACTCCCGCAACCGGTCGTTGAGCCACCAGGTGGCCTCCATCCCCGCCATGATCGCCTGAATGCTGAGCGGGTCACTGAGCACCCGCTTGTGCTCCTCGAAGGCCTCCAGCAGGAAGTCGAACAGCTCCGGTCCGCTCTTCGACCGGATACCGCGCTCCAGAGCGGCGAGGGACGCCTCGCTGCGCTGCACCAACGCGGTGACGAGGGCCGGGTCCGTCTCGATCGGAGCGGCCGCGCCGCCGGCCGCCGGGCCTCCGGGCCGCGCGTCCGGCAGCGAGGGGACGAAGCCCTCGCGGTCCAGCACGGTCTCCAAGGCATCCCTGGTCAGCGGATCGGACCGGCCCGAGAGGTCCAGCAAGCCGGCCCGGCCGGCCGGCGAGGCCAGAGTCCGGGTGACATCCACGAACAGCCTCCCGCCGGCCTCGTGCATCGGCACCATGGCCGTCAGCTGCCACATCGACAGCCCCAGGGGCTTCATGGCGTCGGTCATCATCTGCTGGTGCCCGACGGACACATAGACGCGGTTCTCCCCGTCGCGCACCTCCGGAACGGGGAACAGCGTGGTGATCGGCCGGCTCTGCACGATCCGGAATTCCTCGCCGGCCAGGCACCACTCGATGTCCTGCGGACGGCCGAGGTGCGCCTCCACCCGCCGCCCGAGCCCGACCAGCCGCACCACCTGCGCGTCCGTCAGGGCCGGCTCACGCTGCCGTCGCGGCTCGACCGCCACCTCCCGCGTACCGCCGCCGTCCGGCAGGGCCCGCACCGCACGCTCCTTTGCCCCCACCGCCCTGGCGACGACCTCGCCCTCCCGCACCGTGAAGACATCAGGGTTCACCAGACCGGAGACCAGCGCCTCACCGAGACCGAAACCGGCGTCCACGGTGGCGGCCTTCCGGTTGCCGGTGACCGGGTCGGCCGTGAACAGCACCCCGGACGCGTCCGGGAACACCATCCGCTGCACCACCACGGCCATCCGGACCGTACGGTGGTCGACACCGTTGCGCTGACGGTAGGTCACCGCCCGCTCGGTGAACAGCGAGGCCCAGCACCGGCCGATGTGCCGGAGGACCGCTTCCGGTCCGACGATGTTCATATACGAGTCGTGCTGGCCGGCGAAGGACGCCGTCGGCAGGTCCTCCGCCGTCGCGCTCGACCGGACCGCGTAGGCGGCCTCCGCACCGAGCCGCGCCAGCGCACCGGTCACCGCCGCCGCGACTCCGTCCGGGACGGCCACCGCCTCGATGCTCGCGCGAAGCTCCGCGCTCAACGCACGCACCCCCTCCCGGTCCTCCGGGTCCAGCGCGGACAGCCGATCGAGCCGAGGCCCGATCGACGGCACCTCCGCCACGGCCCGCCGAAAGGCCTCCGTCGTCACACAGAACCCGTCCGGCACATCGATGCCGTCGATCCCCGCCAGCACACCCAGCTGCGCGCCCTTGCCGCCCACCACCGCGACCCGTGACGCGCCGGCCTCCGCAAGACCCCGCACATACTCCTCACTCACCGTCGCCCCTCCGAGACCGTTCCGCTCCGCCGCACCGCCGATGTCCCCAGGTGCACTCGCGCTCCCGCTGATCACTGCTTGCCTTCCCTCCGACGAGCCGGCCGGGTACGCCACCCAGCCCGGACGGCCGGGCACACCGGCCCCACCGCCCCGAAGCCACGACCGCACGGCCGGCTCACCGCCGGTCCGCTCTCCATGCCCCAACGCCGCAGGTCGTGGCCTCGGCGGACGATTCTGCGGCACCCCCGGGGCCTTGCCGCAAGCCCCCCGGTGCGCTATACCTTGAGAAGGGCAAGGACACATCTCCTTGCCCTTCGCCGTCTTCAGCGCGCGGTCTTCTCCCAAGCGCCTACCGGGCCACCGGCGCCCTCGTCAGAGCCCCAGCGCGCCGAGCAGCTCGTCCACCGCCAACCGACCAGGGCCTGGCGCTTCACCCTCTCCCTCCGCAGCGCCTACGACCCCCGCGAAGGCGGCCTCCCGCGCGTGCGGGACGCGGTGGACCTCCCGCACCTGGGAACCGCTTGGCCAAGGTCCAGCGGAGCCGGCCGATCACGCTGAGGTCGGCCGGCTTGCCGGGTGCCCATCACACCGGGCCGTGTGCACCCCCTGTTCACGCAGCAGCCTCACCAGTTCCCCGTGGGGGAGTGCGGGTGTGCGGTGGCCGGCCCGGCCGGTCATCTCCTCGTTGGCGACAAGGGCGTTGAGCACGGCCTCCTCGACCGACTGCACAACGGCGTCGTAGAACGGGTTGATCCGTCCGGCGGGGATCGAGCGCAGCGTGTCATAGGTGTCCTCGCCGCCGAAGGAGGAGGCGAGCGCCCCCTCGTTCGCCGTGGAGAAGGCCAGGAAGATGTCGCCGGAGAAGTGCGATCCCGTGGTGCCGGTGCGGGCCAGCCCGAGCGGGACACGGCGGGCCAGGGCCTTGCACTGGTGGGGCAGCAGTGGCGCGTCGGTGGCGATGACCGCGATCACCGAGCCGGAGCCCTCGGGCGGTGCGGCCACCGCGGCGTTCGCCTGACCGCTCTGCTGCATCGGGTTGTCGGCGCGCAGGGAGGTGCCCACCCGGCGTCCGGCGACGGTCAGTTCATGGCGCGAGCCGAAGTTGGCCTGGACGAAGGCGGCGAGGGTGAAGGTCTCGGTGCCATGGAGGACCCGGCGGGAGGCCGTGCCGTTGCCGCCCTTGTACGCGTAGCAGTTCATGCCCGTGCCGCCGCCGACGGAGCCCTCCTCCACCGGGCCCGCCTCGGCCGCGTCGATGGCGTCCACCGCGTGCTCGGGCCGGATGCGCGGGGCGAGAATGTCGTTGAGATAGCCGTCGTAGGTCTCGCCGACCACCGGGAGCAGCCAACCCGCGCGCAGCTCCGGCCTGTTGGCCACCATCCAGTCGATCGCGCCGCGGTGCGCGGCGCCCACCGCATGGGTGTTGGTGATCAGCAGCGGGGTGGCGAACTGGCCCGCCTCCTCGATCCAGTGGCTGCCGGTGAGTTCACCGTTGCCGTTGAGGGAGTGCAGGCCGGCGGCGACCGGGACCCCCACGCCGTCGCGGCCGCGCGGCAGGATCGCGGTGACGCCGGTGCGCACGTCCTCGCCCTCGATCAGAGTGACCGTGCCGACCCGGACCCCCGGAACATCGGTGATCGCGTTGGCCGGCCCCGGTGTGCCGTCGAAGGGGATGCCGAGGGCGCGGGCGCGCGGCTTGCCGGAGGGGGTACGAAGGTGGGCGGGGGTGGTGGTCATGGGCCGGTCCTGGTGAGTGGGGGACGGTCGTCGGGTCACACCGCGGCGGGCTTGGCGGGCTCCTCGGGCGCTGGAGCCGCTCCCTGCCCGTCCAGAGTCAGCTCGGGCGCGGGCCGCCGGAAGCCCCTGGTGAGGAACGCCAGATAGACCAGGCCGACCGCCAGCCACACCGTACCGATCCTCAGTGCCGTGCCGCCCAGTTGGCTCAGCAGGTAACCGGAGACGGCGACACCGGCCAGCGGCAGCACCAGGAAGTGGACCAGGTTGTGGCGGCGGCCCGCCGCGCGCTCGCGGACCAGGTAGGCGATGACGGAGACATTGACCAGGGCGAAGCCGAGGAACGCCCCGAAGTTGATGAAGGACGTGGCCGTGGCCAGGTCCAGCCCCATCGCGAGGACGCCGGCGGCGGCGGTCAGCAGCAGCCCGGTGACGGGTGTGCCCAGCTTGCGCGAGAGCCGGCCGAACACCGGCCGGGGCAGCACGCCGTCGCGGCCCATCACATACATCAGACGGGCGGTGGACGCCTGCAGGGCGATGCAGGAGGCGATGCCGCCCGCGACCGAGACCAGGTTGACGATGTTGGCATAGGCCTCCCCGCCGACCAGGACCTTGATGTCCCAGGCCGCGGCGTCCTCGTTGGCGAACGCCCCGCCCGGGTGGACGAGTTGGAGGACGAAGGAGAGGACGAGGAAGATCGCGCCGGCGGCCACCACACAGGCGATGATGCCGCGGCCGACGGTCCGGGCGCCGTCCCTGGTCTCCTCGCCGAGGGTGGAGATCGCGTCGAAACCGAGGAAGGAGTAGGCGGCGATGGCGGCGGCCGCGGTGACCGCGCCGACGGAGGTGTGGGAGTTCCACAGGGCGTCGGTGACCGGGCCGGTGTCGTTCCGGCCCAGATAGACGACGCACAGGGCGGTGAACAGCACGAGCGAGCCGACGGCCACGGCCATCAGGACCTTGTTGACGCGGTCGGCGAGCTTCATACCGAAGACGTTGACACCGGTGGTCACTGCGACGACCAGGATCAGCCAGACCCACCGGGGCACGGCCGGGAACTGCGCTTCGAAGTAGATCGCCTGGATCAGCCAGCCGACCATCGGGATGAAGAAGTAGTCCAGGAGCATCGCCCAGCCGGCGAGGAAGCCGATGCGGCTGTCGAGCATCCTGCGGGCGTAGGAGTACACCGACCCGGCGCCCGGCACCACGCGCGCCATCTTCGCGTACGACAGCCCGGTCAGCAGCATCGCGGCGGTGGCGACGGCGTACGCGGTGGGGGCGGCGCCGTCGCTGGTGGCGGCGACCACGCCGAAGGTGGTGACGACGATGCCCGGCGAGATGTACGCCAGGCCGAACAGGACGACCGAGGCGAGGCTCAGATCGCCCTTCAGTCGGAGGTCTCGGTCACTCATCGCACAGTCTCCTCACAGGTCGGGCCGGGCCGGGAAGGACGGCTCGGGTGGCCGGGGCCCAGGTGGCGGGGTCGATGCGGCCCCCGTACAGCGGCAGCTCCAGGGCCGGGTCGCCGGGGCGGAACTGCTCCCAGACCCGGTTGAGCCCGGCGGTGCCGTAGCGGCGGACGTTGGTCACCTCGTCGAGGTCGACGACATCGGTGAGGGTGCTGTCGCCGTCGTCGGGGGCCTGGGAGCGGACCGTGCCCTGGGGGTCGGCCAGCAGGCTGCGGCCGACGCCGGAGGGGGCGGCGGAGTTGACGCTGGCGACGAAGACCTGGTTGGCGATGGCGTTCGCCCGGTTCAGGACCTCTTCCTGGGCGCGGTCGCTGGTGGCGGTGCGCACCACGTTGACGATCAGCTCGGCGCCCATCCAGGCCAGGTGCCGGGAGATCTCCGGAAACCAGGTGTCGTAGCAGACGGAGATGCCGATCCGGCCGGTGCCGGGCAGGTCCACCACCTGGAACCGGCTCCCGGGCCGGGTCGTCTCGTACGGTCGCCAGGGGCAGATCTTGCGGTACGCGGCCAGGCGCTCGCCCTCGGGCGAGTAGACCGGCGCCGTGTTGTAGACATGGCCGTCGCCGCCGCGCTCGTAGACACTGCCCGGCACCAGCCAGATGCCGAGGTCCCCGGCGAGCTGCGAGAAGACGGTGTCGCGCTTGCCGTCGGCCGGCTCGGCGGCGTCCTCGGGGGCGGCCGGGACACCGGGTGCGCTCTCCCCAAGGTGCAGTTCCGGGTAGACGACGAGGGCGCCGGGCGCACGGAGCCTCACCCGGCGCTCGACGTCGGCGGCGAAGCCGCTCAGGTCGTCGGCCGGACGGCCGGGCGCCTGGGCGAGGATCAGCGGCAGGGGACGGGACACGGAGGGATCACCAGCCAATCGAGAGGGGTACGGGGCAGGGCTCCGCTCACAGGCCCGGGGTGCCCTCGGCCGCGGGCAGCTTGTGCAGCTCGAACACCGGCCAGAGGTAGGCGTACTCCGCGTTGTCGGAGAAGTAGTAGTACGTGGCACCGTTGGGCAGCATCACGATCTCGTCGCCGCTGACCCCGGACATCGACGGGACCCAGAAGTCCGTGCCGTCCGCGTACCCGTACGCGGCGAAGGCCGGGTTCACCGCCTCGACATGGACGGCCCAGGTGCACTGGTGGTAGTGCAGATAGGACTTCCCGGAGGAGGCGCACGGCAGGCCGCGGTCGCGGGGGTCGCGCTGGAGCGACGCCGACAGGGACGTCCGGTCCAGCAACTGGCGGCCGGCGGCCCGCCCCAGGCGCACGTTCAGGAAGCGGGAGAGCTTCGCGGCGTCGTCCTGCGTGAGGTACAGGCCGTAGCCGCCGAGCGGCTGTCCGCTCGCGCTGTTGTCCGTGCGCAGGCACTGGGCGCGGAACCCGGCGCTCAGCCCGGCGGGCCGGTAGACCTCCTCGTCCAGGAAGGCGAACAGGTCGGCGCCGTCACCCTCCTTGCGCCTGAGGTAGCGCGCGAGGGCCAGGGTGGCGAGATACGTGTCCGAGGTGCGGTAGTTCCAGTAGGTGCCCGGGTCGGCGGCCTGCGGCCAGTCCAGGGCGAGCGCGGTCTTGGCGGCCTGGCCCTCGGCCAGCACGAAGTCGTCCATCGCCCCGCTGTTCTCGTCGACCTCGTAGCCGGGGGAGGTGTAGTGGCCGCTCGCCATGTCGAGGAGGTCGGACACGGTGACGGCCGACCAGCCGGCCGGCGCGTCGGCGGCCTCGGGCACCAGGTCCGTCAGAAGGAGCGCGCCGACGTCCTCTCCGTACTTCCGGGACAGCCGCAACCGCGCCAGGTTGGCCAGAGCCGTCTTGGCGATCGAGTACGACGGCAGGCGCAGCGACTCGGGGAAGGCGTAGACGCCGTGCCGGGTCCGGGTCGCGCTGGTGTAGTTGACGCCGTTGTAGTAGACGCCGAGGGCACTGATCGCGCTGGTGGTGACACCGCGGCCGAAGTTGGCGGTGTCGATCGCCGCCTCCGGGTAGTCGATGGCGAGCCGCTCCAGCGGCCGCACCGGGATACGGTCCGCGACCTCGGCCAGATGCGCCCGGCGGATGCGGCCGGCTCCCGGGACGGACTTCGGGACGTAGGCGGCCGCCCGCCGCCCCCAGCGGTCGAAGCTCAGCCAGGTGCAGATCTCCTGGGTGATCTGGAACCGGACGTCGCTGACGCCCCGGCCGTCGAAGAGGAATGTCATGGCGCCGCTGAAGGTGTCGTTGGTGTTGCGGTGGCAGAGCGTGAACGGGAACGCGGCCCGATCGGCTCCGCCGTCGCCGTCCTCGTGCCAGATCCGGCCCGGCCCGACGATGGCGTTCCAGGCGGTGTGCCCGGTGTACTGCAGCCCCTGGGTGACCGGCACCAGATGGGTGCCGGTCTGCACGAAGGTCAGGTCCATCGGCGGCAGCGACCGGTACGCCGCCGAGGCCATCAGGTCCCACCGGTCCTCCAGGACCGTGCAGCCTCCGCTGCTATCCGTCGCGCCGAGCCTGAGGGAGCCCCGGAAGTGGTGGCGCGGCGAGCCGGCACCCGCCGGGAAGGCGAACGCGGAGTCGTCCACCGGGGCGGTGGCCTCACCGCCGCGCAACTCCCGCGCGGTGAGCAGGGTCCGCCGGGGGTGACGGGCGGCCTGCGCGGGCCCGGCGGCGCCGACGGGCACGAGGGCAGCGGTGGCGGCGGTGGCGGCGAGCAGTCGGCGGCGGCTGAGAGGCATGGTGGGTCACCTAACGCGGGAGGGCGAGAGAAGACAGGCGATGTCGCGAGCCGGGCGGATCCGACCGGCGATACCGCGTGATTCTTGAAGAACCCACCGATGCTGTCCAATACTCGTTCCACAGCATTCCCATGCCCACAAGGCATCGCAGCCCCCGCGACCAGCGCCCCCAGCCGACAGAACCCATAGGACCCCCATGGAGCTACGGCACATCCGGTACTTCCTCGCCGTGGTCGACACCGGCTCCACGGCCCGCGCCGCCCAACGGGTCCACACCGCCCAGCCGTCGCTCTCCCGGCAGCTGCGCGCCCTGGAGGCAAGCCTCCGGGTGAGCCTGTTCGAGCGGGGCGGTGCCCGGCTGCGGCTGAGCGCCGCCGGGCACCGGTTCCTGCCGGTCGCCCGCGACCTGGTCGCCCGCGCCGACAGCGCGGCCTCACTGCTACGGGCCCTGGCGGACGGGGCGCCACCCCGCCTGACCATCGCCGCCCCCTCGGCGACGGTCGCCGACGTGATCGCCCCCTACGTCGCGTCGGCGGGCCCTGGTGCTCCGCTGGTGGACGTGGTGGAGGCGACAGGCGACGCGCCGTATGCCGCACTCTCCCGGGGCGCGGACCTCGCCGTCTCGGCGAGCCCGCCGCCCGTGGGCGCCGAGGCCCGCACCATCGGCCACCCGCCGCTGTGGGTCTACGCACCGCCGGACCACCCCTGGCACACCGCGCGGCGACGCCATGTCGAGCTGGCCGAACTGCTGGCCGAACCCCTGCTGCTGCCCACCACCGAGCACCACACCCGCGTCATCCTGGACCGCGCGGTGGAGGCGGTCGGCGGCCGCTACACGGTGCTGTCCCAGACGGCGAACCCGCTGCTCGCCCAGGCACTGGCCGCCGCCGGGCACGGCGTCGCCGTCGTCTCCGAGGACCCGCGCCACGGCCTCCCCCCGCTGCTCGTCCACGGCCCGGACGGCCGACCGCTCACCATGACGCTCACGGCCGCCTGGGAACCCACCCACTACACCGCCGACCTGCTCGCGTCCGTCGCCGAAGGCCTCGCCGCCTACTGCGCGGACGCCTACCCGTACTGGCCCGGCGACTGAGCGGCTCCGGACCACGAGGAATCCCGGCCGACCGAAGCGCCCGCCGCACGTGATACTTGCCCAGGGGGCGATCATGAACGGGCACACCACGAAGAGACCGGACGGGACGCTGAACGTCTGCGTCCCGGCCGACGCGAGCGCCCGGTACCGCCCGCGCGTACCGCGCCCGGGAATGGGCGCGTCCCCGCCACCGTCCCACCGGTGCGTTCCGTGGACGCCCGCACCACCGCCCCGATGTCGGCGGGCAGCCCGAACACGCAGCCGACGTCTCCCCGCCCCACCTGACATGTCACCCCCCAACCTGGCGCGCCGTGTTCGCCGCATGCTGCCGACCGGCGCCGAACAGCACACCGGAGCGACGGCAGAGGCATGACACACCGCACGAACACCTACGCGCGCACGGACGTCGTGGTCACCGGTATGGGCACCGTCACCCCCTTGGGGGCCGATACGCCCACCACCTGGAAGAACATGCTCCAAGGACGCTCCGGCGCCCGGAGCCTCACCGAGCCGTGGGCACAGGACCTCCCGGTCCGCATCTGCGCCCCCGCCGCTCCCAGCACCTGCCCAGACCTGCCACCCGCGCAGGCCCGGCGCATGGACCGAGCCACGCAGCTGGCCCTGACCGCCCTTGCGGAAGCCTGGACCGACGCCGGACTGGACGACGAGCCGGCTCTCGACCGCGAACGCCTGGCCGTCTGCGTGTCCTCGATCATCGGCGTGCAGACCATGCTGTCCGCCCACGACACCCTGCGGCACAAGGGATGGCGGCATATGTCACCCTTCGCCGTCCCCGCCCTGCTGCCCAACAGCACCGCCGCCCAGATCGCCATCCGCTACGGAGCCCAGGCCAGCGCCCACGCCCCCGTCAGCGCCTGCGCCTCCAGCACCGAGGCCATCTCCCTGGCCGCGGACATGATCCGCCTCGGCCGCGCCGACATCGTCATAGCCGGCGGCACCGAAGCCCCGATCCATCCCTTCGTCATCGGCGGCTTCGCCGCCATGCGCGCCCTCTCCCGGCGCAACAGCGAACCGGAGCGCGCCTCCCGCCCCTTCGCCGCCGACCGCGACGGATTCCTCCTCGGCGAAGGGGCCGGCATCCTCATCCTCGAATCCGCCACCCACGCCCGTGCCCGCGGCGCCCGCGTCTACGCGCGGATCCTCGGCGCCGGCATGTCCGTCGACGGATACCGCATCGCCCAACCGGAACCGAACGGGCGCGGCGCCGCGAAAGCCATCACCCGCGCCCTGGCCGAGGCCGGCCTGGGACCGGACGACATCCGGCACGTCAACGCACACGCCACCTCGACCCCCGCCGGAGACCTCGCCGAAGCCCGCGCCCTGCGCCACTCCCTCGGTGCGGCATGCGACCAGGTCGCGGTCTCCGCGACCAAGTCCATGACCGGCCACCTCCAGGGCGGGTCCGGAGCAGTCGAGGCCATCGCAGCCATCCTGGCCCTCCACCACCGCCTGGCACCTCCGACGATCAACAACGCCCCGAAGGACCCCGCCATAGACCTGGACATCGTGACCGGCACCCCGCGCCCCCTGCCCGCGGGGCCCCTGGCCGCACTCAGCAACTCCTTCGGCTTCGGCGGCCACAACGCCACCCTCGTCGTCGCGGTTTGAGGCCGTATTGCCGATTGGGTCGGGTGCGGGCCGGACCGTCCGGCCGGTCCACTTGTACGGTTCGGCTGCGCGGAGCTTGCCCGGTGATCGAGGATGGGGCCTCCGGCGGCAGACAGGCTGCTGTCGAGACGTGGGGGAGGATCCATGGAAGATGCCCAGCTGTTAACGATGCCCATGGACAGCGACGGGTCCGGCACGGTCGTCTTCGAGGTCGACGGTGGACTCGGGAGTTCCGACCTCGAGCTTGCCGCGGGCGGCGACGTCGTCGGCAGAGCCCGAGTGTCACTCTCGGAAGCTCTCGATCACGTACGCCCCGTCCTCACCCGTGTCATCGACGCGACCCGTGACCTTGGTCCCGACGAGGTCGAGGTCCAGTTCGGTCTCAAGATGGGCGGCGAAACCGGCGTCATCATCGCCAAAGGCTCAGCCGAGGTGAATTTCGCCGTCCGCATGGTCTGGCAGCGCCCCGCCTGACTCTCATGCGAGTACAGCGCGAAGGATTCATTGTCAAGATTCGCTGCGGTGCTTCGGACGAAGCCATCGGGGTCGGATTCGTCGTCGGCCACAAGCAGATCGTCACCTGCGCGCACGTCGTGAACGTGGCGCTGGGACGGCAGAAGACCGATCGAAGCACCCCGCCTGAAGGGGCCAGGGTCCAGGTCGAGTTCGTCCTTCTCGGCGATGCGGAAGGCGGCCCCGTCCGCAACTGCCGCGTCAGCGCATGGGACCCGCCGTCCATGAACGGCCGCGAAAGCCGTGACGTGGCGGGTCTGACGATCGTCGGCGGAGACGAACTGCCCGGCCGTGCAGGCCCGGCACGCCTTGTGGGCGCTAACGCCAGCGACACACCTGTCATGGTGTTCGGCTACCCGCGCCTGCCCGCCCGTGGAGTGAACGGAGCCTGGAGTCCGTGCGTGCTCAGAGGGATCGTGGGCGGCGGCCTCGTCCAGCTCGACTCCACCAGCGAAGCCGCGCTGCGCACCCAACCCGGGTACAGCGGAGGACCGGTGGTGATCGAGGACCGGTGGGGACACGCGGCTGTCGGCATGCTCTCCATCGCGAGCAAAGACGGTGTCACGGGTGATGCGTACGCCGTTCCGCTGGCGGAGATCGCGACGGCCTGGCCTGAGGCTCTGGGACGGACGATCTCTCCACCCTGTCCCTATCGGGGTCTGCAGACATTCACTGCGGCGGACGCGAAAGCCGGCCTGTTCGTCAGCCGTGAACGAGAGGTGAAGCGACTTAGAGACATGATCAGGACCCAGCCGTTTGCAATGGTGACCGGCCCGTCCGGAGTCGGCAAGTCCTCACTCGTCGCCGCAGGACTGCAGCCTGCACTCGAAGAGGACGGATGGCGAGCTGCCACGTTCAGACCCGGAACAGCGCCCTACGAGTCCGTCGCCCGCGCACTGCTGGACCTTGAACACCCAAGATCCGCACCCACCCTCCAGCAGCTCGACGCCATGACCGCGTCCCTACGCGCCGACGGCTTCTGGAAGGTGGCCGAACGTCTCACCGTTCTCACCCACAAGCGCCTAGCACTGATCGGCGATCAGTTCGAGGAAGTCTTCAGCGGTGGCACCCCGCCCCACGAACAGTTGTCCTTCCTTCAGCATCTGCTCCCTCTCCCGGACTCCCTCCCCAGCGCGAACGTCCGTCTCGTCTGCACCTTGCGCGCCGACTTCCTACCCGATCTGCTCGCCCTGCCCGAAGTCGGCTCACGACTGCAGGACCGGCAGCTGAACGTCTCCCCTCTGGACGAAGCGGGACTGACCCGAGTGATCGTCGAACCCGCCCGACAGGCAGGTGTTGCCTTCACACCAGGCCTCGCCGAAGCGATCGCCTGCGAGGCGAGCAAGTCCGCTGGCAGTCTGCCCCTGCTCGAGTTCGCCCTCACCGAACTGTGGCCGCTGCAACGGGAACGGCACATCACCTTCGACAGCTACCACAACGTCGACGGGGTCGCCGGAGCGCTGAACCGGCACGCGGAGAAGGTGCACGAGCTCCTCACCCAGCAGTTCCCCGAAAGCCGCATCCGCCGAGTCCTGCTCTCCATGGTCCGAGCCCGCGGAGGATCCGCGAGCGCCGTCCGCGTGACAGCACACCGTGACCACCTCGGAGGCGACTGGTACCTCGCCCAGCTGCTCGCCCAGCCCGAACACCGGCTCGTCGTCATCGGGCCCGGGGGAGCGGATACGGCGGAGATCGCCCACGAGGCACTCATCCGGGAATGGAAGCGCTTGGCCAACTGGGTCGACGAGGACGCCGACTTCCAGCAGTGGCTGGCCGTCATGGAAGAACGCGCTGGGGAAGAAGACCTCCTGTCGGCCACACGGGTCGCCGAAGCCCAGCGCTGGCTCGGCGAACGGCCGGCGGACATCCCCGAAGCAGTCAAGAAGTTGGTCGAGCACAGCAGCTCCGAGATCCTCAAGCAACGCCAGACCCAGGAGATGCTGAGTGAGTCCCAGGAACTCACCGAGCAATTACGCGAACGTTCCGCCGAACTCGAAAGGCAGGCGAGCGTTCTGGTACGGCAGAACCGGGACATCGAGCTGCGACACCTGGAAACCGAAGAGGCGCGCCAGGTCCTGGAGGAGAGAGCCGAGCAACTCGCCAGCTCCATGCGCTACAAGTCCGACTTCCTGACCAACATGTCTCACGAACTGCGCGCCCCGCTCAACTCGCTCCTCATTCTGGCCAAAGCGCTCGCGGACAACCCCGAAGGAAATCTGAACTCCAAGCAATTGGAGTTCGCCGAGGCCATTCACGGTGCCGGATCCGACCTGCTCCATCTGATCAACGACATCCTCGACCTGTCCAAGGCAGAGGCAGGCAGGCTGGACGTCCTTCCGACCCGCTTCGCGCTCGTCCAACTCGTCGACTACGTACAGGCCACCTTCCAGCCGCTGACCGACGAGAAGGGCCTCGATTTCACCCTGCAGGTGTCGCCCGAGCTTCCCGGCACGCTCTACACCGATGAGCAGCGTCTGCTGCAGGTGCTGCGCAACCTCCTCGCGAACGCGGTCAGGTTCACCGATGAAGGAGGTGCCATCGGACTGCGGATTCAGCCGGGCGAAAGAGACGTGCCCCGGCCGGTCCGCCAAGCCATGATCGAGTCCGGGACACTGCAGGAACCCGACGACGAACTGATCGCCTTCTCCGTCACGGACACGGGCATCGGCATCGAGCCGAACAAGATGAAACAGGTTTTCGACGCGTTCAGACAAGCCGACCAGCCCACCGGCCGCAGCCGGTACGGAGGGACCGGCCTCGGGCTGTCGATCAGCCGTGAGCTGGCCCAGCTGCTTGGCGGGGACATCACCGTCTCGAGCCGGCCCGGTGTGGGATCGACCTTCACTTTGTACCTTCCGCTCTATCCCGCGCACCCAGGTGCCAAGGAACGTCGGCGGGCCCCGGAACCTGCGCGTCAGCAGCAGGCGGCAGCCCCCCGAAGGACACCCGCACTGCTGGAACCGAGTCCCGGACCGAAGCTCTGGAGGAACGAAAGGAAATTGCCTCGGGAACCCCTTTTCTTCCGGAACGAATGGGTTCTTGTCGTCGATGACGACATCCGCAATGTCTTCGCCGTGACTACCATCCTGGAGAAGCACGGCCTAAGAGTGCTGTTCGCCGAGAACGGCCTCGAAGCCATCCAAGTCCTGAAACGGAACCACCAGGTCAAGGCTGTCCTCATGGACATCGTCATGCCCAAGCTGGACGGCTATGAGGCGACGCGAGTCATCCGTCAGACACCGTCGCTCGCAAACCTTCCGATCATCATGCTCAGCAGGAAGGCGTCGAAGGCCGACCGGGAACAAGCGCTTGCGGGAGGCGCCAGCGACTATCTTTCCAAGCCCGTCACCGCTGATCGTCTGGTCGAAACCCTCCACCAGTGGATCAGCAGAGCGTGACAAGAGACCTCACTGGATCCAGGTCAGACGTGACGTGTCCACCACGCCGGACAAGCGGCTCAATCAGTTTGGCGGATGGACGGGTATGAGCACACCGAAGGTCCGCACGGTCCTGGGATCCGGGTGTACGGCACCCACGGACGCGCCCCCCTTGAGGCCGACC
>NZ_JBEYXH010000050.1:0-42474 GCF_040644755.1 Streptomyces sp. NPDC046887 | reverse complement strand
CGGTTACATTTCGAACCCGGAAGCTAAGCCTTTCAGCGCCGATGGTACTGCAGGGGGGACCCTGTGGGAGAGTAGGACACCGCCGAACAATCTTTCAAGGACCCTTGGTCCCAGCGTTCATGCTGGGACCAAGGGTCCTTTTGTTTTTCCCGAATTGCCGGTGTCGTGAGTGAGCCGGCGCTGAAGCAACTCTCATGGCGCGTCGGTTCGCCGACTGCGCGAGAATGAATGAGTTAGACCCCGAAGACAGGAGCCATCTCAATGTCCACCAACTCCTCCGACGACCGTCCGGAGCGCGAGCCGCGTCGTAGGGACGGTGGCGAGCGGGGCGGTTTCCGGCGGGACGACCGCGGGCCGCGCCGTGACGACAACCGTCGTGACGACAACCGCGGAGGCGGCGGTTACGGTCGCCGCGACGACCGTCCGTCCTTCCGTCGTGATGACCGCGATAGGGACCGTGACCGTGATGGCGGCGGCCGTGGATCCCGCGGCGGCGACGACCGCGGCGGTTACGGTCGCCGGGACGATCGCGACCGTGGTGGTCGCTTCGGTGGCGGCGGTGGTGGTGGCTTCCGCCGCGACGACCGCCCCCGTGATGACCGGCGTGATGACCGGCGTGACGATCGCCGGGATGACCGCCGTGATGGGCGAGGCGACGATCGGGGCGGCTTCCGCCGGGAGCCGCGTCGGGATGAGCGGCCCTATGAGCGTCGTGATGACCGCGGGCGTGATGACCGCCGTGATGACCGGCGGGATGACCGGGACCGCGGTGGGTTCCGCCGTGATGACAGCCGGAGTGGTGGCGGTGGCTTCCGTCGTGATGACAGCCGGGGCGGTGGCGGCGGGTTCCGTCGTGACGACAACCGCGGCGGTGGCGGCGGGTTCCGGCGGGATGACAACCGGGGCGGTGGCGGGTTCCGTCGCGATGACAACCGGGGCGGTGGCGGGTTCCGCCGGGACGACAACCGGAGTGGTGGCGGCGGTTTCCGTCGGGACGACAACCAGGGTGGCGGCGGTGGCTTCCGGCGTGACGAGCGCCGGGATGACCGCCGCGACGACCGTGGTGGCTTCCGTCGGGATGACCGGCCGTACGAGCGCCGGGACGACCGCCGGGACGACCGTCGGGACGACCGGCGGGATGACCGTCCGGGGTTCCGTCGTGATGACCGGGACCGTGGCGGCTTCCGCCGTGACGACAACCGCGGCGGTGGCGGCGGGTTCCGGCGCGGAGGCGAGCGGCCTTCGTTCCCCCGGGACGACCGGGCCCCGCGCAGGGACGACCGCCGGGATGAGCGTCCCCGTGACGACCGCCGGGATGACCGTTCGTTCGAGCGGCGCGACGACCGTCGTGACGACCGGCGGGGCGGCTTCCCGCGGGACGACCGGATGCAGCGGCGTGACGACCGCGACCGCGGTGGCTACCGGGGCCGGGACGACCGTCCGCGTGGGCCGCGTCGGGATGACCGGCGTGACGACCGGGGTGGCGGCTTCCGCCGGGACGACAACCGGGGCGGTGGCGGCGGCTTCCGCCGGGACGACCGCGACCGGGACCGGGAGCCGATCAGGCGGCTGCCCATCCCCGAGGACGTCACCGGGAACGAGATCGACCAGGATGTGCGGCAGGAGCTGCTGAGCCTGCCCAAGACATTGGCCGAGGACGTGGCGAGGAACCTCGTCATGGTGGCCCGGCTCATCGACGAGGACCCCGAGCAGGCGTACGCGTACTCGCGGATCGCGCTGCGGCTCGCCTCGCGCGTGGCCGCCGTGCGGGAGGCGGCCGGCTTCGCCGCGTACGCGACGCAGAAGTACTCCGAGGCGCTGGCCGAGTTCCGGGCGGCCCGCCGGATGACCGGCAGCGTCGAGCTGTGGCCGGTGATGGCCGACTGCGAGCGCGGTCTCGGCCGACCCGAGCGGGCGCTGGCGATGGCCGGCGAGCCCGAGGTGCAGAAGCTGGACAAGGCCGGCCAGGTCGAGATGCGGCTGGTCGCCGCCGGTGCCCGCCGGGACATGGGGCAGCTGGACGCCGCCATCGTGACCCTGCAGAGCCCGGAGCTGGCCTCCCACTCGGTCCAGTCCTGGACGGCGCGGCTGCGGTACGCGTACGCCGACGCGCTGCTGGAGGCGGACCGCGAGAGCGAGGCGCGCGAGTGGTTCGCCAAGGCGCTGGAGGCGGACAAGGACGGCTCGACCAACGCCTCCGACCGGCTGGCCGAGCTGGACGGTGTCGAGTTCCTGGACGCCGAGGACCAGAACGCCGCGGATGAGGACGTGACGGCGGATGAGGACGTGACGGACGAGGACGTCGCGGACGAGGACGCGGAGGACGGTGCCGACGACCGGGAGGCGCTGGAGGCGGCGGAGAGCGGCGCCGGGGACTCCGACGCGGTGGCTGCCGACGGCGAGCGGGTCGAAGAGCCGGACGTGGAGCAGGTCGAAGAGCAGGATGAGGATCGGCGGGACGAGGACGGCGCGGTGACCGGGACCGACCGGGCCGACCGTGACTGATCGGGCTGACCACCGGGAGTGATCTCGGGTCCGGAGTGTGAGGGGAGGGGCGGTGCCTGCGGGCGCCGCCCCTTTCTCATGCGGTGTCGAGGCTGCGCAGGACCAGGCCGGTGGCCGGCTTGGGGCCGAACGAGGTCGACTTGCGGGGCATCGTGACACCCTGGCGGGCCAGGTCGCGCACGACCTCCTCGCGTACCGGATGCATCAGCACGGCCGTACCGCCGCGCCGTTCGGCCTGTTCCACCGCGGCGGCCGCGTCGTGGATATAGGTGATGTCCTCGGGGGTGTCCGGGATCTTCCAGATGTGCTCCAGCAGCGTGGCGTGGAGCACGGTGGCGTCCAGGGCGCGCCAGGCCGGCGGGTACTCCTGCGGGACGGTGCGGGTCAGCAGTCCGGGGGCGGGGCGGTCCAGGAGGTGGAAGCGGTCGGCGCCGCCGGCGAGGAGATAGGCGTTGCCCGGTGCGGCGGCCTCGGCCAGGGCGTCCAGCGCGGCCGGGAGCGGGGCGTCGACCGTCCGGACGCGGAAGGCCCCGTCCAGGGCGGGGGCGGTCAGCGCGTCCAGGGCGTCGTCGAGGGGCAGCCGGTTCAGCAGGCGGTGGATGGCGCGGACCCGGAGGGGGTAGCGGGCGGTGTCGATGAGGAGCACCAGGCCGTAGTCCCAGGGGCTGGGGGAGGGGTGCTCGGCGCGCAGCCGGAGGTAGGTCGCCCAGCGATGGTGGCCGTCGGCGATGAGCGCCTGGTGGCGGGCCAGGTCGGTGGCGACCTCGGTGAGCTGGGCGGGGTCGGTGACCGCCCACAGGCGGTGGTCGATGCCGTCCTCGGTGGTGGTGGCGAGCAGCGGGGCGCCCCGTACCGTGCGTTCGATGACGGCGGTCGCGCCGGTGTCGGCGCCGTCGCCGCGGTAGGTGAGCAGCAGCGGGTCGAGGTTGGCGGCGGTGGTGCGCATCAGGGCGGCGCGGTCCTCGACGATCGGGGCCATCACGTCCTCGTGCGGCAGGACGACGCCCTCTTCGGGAGGGGTGAGGGCGAGCGCCCCGATGAGGCCGCGTTGCAGCAGCTCGCCGTCGCGCTGCTCGTATACATAGAGCGCGGGTCGGTCGTCGGGGGCGAGCACGCCTTCGGCGATCCAGTCGCGCAGGGTGGAGGCGGCCTGGCGGTGGCGGGCCTCGGGGGTGGCGGCCTGCGGGAGGATCAGCCGGACGATGTTGTGGGGGTCGGCGGACTGGAGATGGTGGACACCGTCGGGCCGTACGACGACGTCGTACGGGGGTGAGGTCACCGCGGCCAGGCTGCCGACCCGTTCCGGGACGTAGCGCAGTCCGCGGAAAGGCTTCAGGTTGAGCCCGCCGTTCGCCGCAAGACCTGTGGTGTTCATCCCTGCATCGTATGTGCGTGCGGGGTATGCGTGATGATCGGGGGGAGAGCATGCGGATGCGAGGAGTGACGGTTGTGACGGATGCGGCGAATGCGGCGGACGCGGCGGAAGTGAGGGGCCAGGATCGTGCGGGGCGGCGGGAGGCTCACCGGCCGCGGGGGAGCGCCACCGCGTTGAGCGAGACGTATGACACCGCGCTGCTGGATCTGGACGGGGTGGTGTACGCCGGCGGGGAGGCCATCGCGCACGCGGTGGACGCGCTGGCGGCCGCCCGGGACGGCGGGATGCACCTGGCGTATGTCACCAACAACGCGCTGCGGACGCCGGACGCGGTCGCCGGGCATCTGACGGAGCTGGGGGTGCCGGCCGCCGCCGATGATGTGATCACCTCGGCGCAGGCGGTGGCCCGGCTGGTCGCGGAGCAGGTGCCGGCCGGGGCGCGGGTGCTGGTGATCGGCGGCGAGGGGCTGCGGGTGGCACTGCGGGAGCGCGGGCTGACGCCGGTGGACTCGGCGGACGACGATCCGGCGGCGGTGGTGCAGGGGTACGGCGGGCCGGACATGCCGTGGTCGCGGCTGGCGGAAGGTTCGTACGCGGTGGCGCGGGGCGTGCCGTGGTTCGCGTCCAACACCGATCTGACCATTCCCAGCGGCCGGGGCATCGCGCCGGGCAACGGGGCGGCCGTGGAGGTCGTGCGGATCGCCACCGGCAAGGAGCCGCGGGTGGCGGGCAAGCCGCTGCCGCCGATGCACCGGGAGACCATTCTGCGGACCGGGGCGAAGCGGCCGCTGGTGGTGGGGGACCGGCTGGACACGGATATCGAGGGCGCGGTGGCCGGTGGGGTCGACTCGCTGCTGGTGCTGACCGGGGTGACCGACGCGGCCGCGCTGCTGGCGGCCGTACCGAAGCACCGGCCGACCTATGTGGACGCCGATCTGCGCGGGCTGCTGACCGGGCAGCCGGAGGTGACCGGTTCGGCGGACGAGGGGTTCGGCTGCGGGGGCTGGACCGCCCGGGCGGCCGGGGACGCGCTGGAGCTGTCGGGCGACGGGGACCGGCTGGACGGGCTGCGGGCGCTCTGCGCGGCGGCCTGGACGCAGGGCGGCGACGAGGCGTGCGCGCTGGACACGGGGAAGGCGCTGTCCCGGTGGGAGGGGTGACCCTCCTTCGCGCCTGTGCTGGGGTCGGCGCGCCTGTGCTGGGGTCGGCTGGAGGACGTGCTCGGAGGGCGGGCGCTCTGCGGTCCGTAGCGGGGCCCTGCCCCGGCCTTTCGGGCAGGGACAAAAGGTAGGCTAACCTTACCGCCGTGTTGGTCGACAGTCCCTCCAAGCGGAGCGCGGACGCCGCCGACTCCGCGACCCGGCCACGCGGGCGCCACTCGGCGCGCGCGGCCGGGCTCGTGGTGTCCCTGGGCGTCCTGCTGCTGATATGCGTCGCGAGCATCGTGGTGGGCGCCAAACCGGTGCCACTGGCCGATGTGTGGCACGGCCTCTTCCACTACTCCGGCACCGGGAACGACGTCCTCATCCAGGACCTCCGGGTGCCGCGCACCCTGCTCGGACTACTCGTCGGCATCGCGCTGGGACTCTCCGGCGCGGTGATGCAGGCGCTCACCCGCAACCCGCTGGCCGAGCCCGGGCTGATGGGGGTGAACGCCGGTGCCTCCGCGGCCGTGGTCACCGCGATCAGCTTCCTGGGCGTCACCTCGCTGAGCGGCTATGTCTGGTTCGCTCTGCTGGGGGCGGCGGTCGTCTCCGTCGTCGTGTACGTGCTCGGCGGCAGCAGGGCCGCGACCCCGGTACGGCTGGCGCTCGCCGGCACCGCCGCGACGGCCGCGCTGTACGGATACGTCAACGCCGTGCAGCTGCTGGACGCGGTGGCGCTGGACCGGCTGCGCTTCTGGATCGTCGGCTCGCTCTCCCACGCCGATATGACGACCATCCGCAGTGTGGCGCCGTTCCTCGCCGTCGGGGTCGTCCTCGCCTTGCTGATCGCCCGCCCGCTCAACGCCATGGAGATGGGCGACGACACCGCCCGGGCGCTCGGCGCCAACCTCAACCGCACCCGGCTGCTCGGCATGGTCGCGGTGACCCTGCTGTGCGGGGCGGCCACCGCCGCCTGCGGCCCGATCGTCTTCGTCGGACTGATGGTCCCCTATATGGTGCGCGCGCTGACCGGGCCCGACCTGCGCTGGATCCTGCCGTACTCGGCGGTGCTCTCCCCGGTGCTGCTGCTCGGCTCCGATGTGCTCGGCCGGCTGCTGGTGCGCCCCTCCGAGCTCCAGGTCGGTATCGTCACCGCCTTCATCGGGGGACCCGTCTTCATCCACCTCGTACGCCGCAAGAGGATGGCCCAGCTGTGATCACGCGGACCAGCAAAGCACTGCGCACCCCCGGCGGTCTGTCGATCCGCTACCAGCCGAGGGCGACCGGGGCGGTCCTGCTACTGGTCGCCGCGACCGTGGCGGCCGGGATCGTGCTCATCGGCAGCGGGGACTACCCCATCACCCCGGCCGAGGTCGTCGCCACGCTGATGGGCGACGGCACCATGGCCCAGGAGTTCGTCGTCCAGGACCTGCGGCTGCCCCGGGTGCTGGTGGCCGTCCTGGTCGGGGCGTGCCTGGCGCTCGGCGGCGCCGTCTTCCAGTCGATCTCCCGCAACCCGCTGGGCAGCCCCGATGTCATCGGCTTCGGACAGGGCTCCGCCGTCGGGGCGCTCGCGGTGATCGTGCTCTTCCACGGCAGCCAGGCGGCCGTCGCGGGCGGCGCGGTCGTCGGCGGACTGGTCACCGGGGTCGGCATCTATCTGCTCGCCTGGAAGCGCGGGGTGCACGGCTTCCGGCTGGTGCTGGTCGGCATCGGCGTCGCCGCCATGCTGACGGCGGCCACCCACTACATGATCACCAAGGCCGACCTGGTCGACGCCACCCGCGCGGTGCTGTGGATGACCGGCACCCTCGACGGCCGGGACTGGGTGCAGTTCTGGCCGCTGCTCGCCATGTGCGCGGTGCTGATCCCGCTGGTGCTGGCCTTCGGGCGCCCGCTGCGGATGCTGGAGATGGGCGACGACTCGGCGTACGCGCTGGGCGTCCGGGTCGAACGAGTACGGGTGACGCTGATGTGCGCCGCCGTGCTGCTGGTGTCGGCCGCCACCGCCGCCGCCGGGCCGATCGTCTTCGTCTCGCTGAGCGCCCCCCAGCTGGCCCGCCGGCTCACCCGAGCCCCGGGCCCCAACCTGGCGGCCTCCGCCTGTATGGGCGCCGCGCTGCTGCTGGCCGCCGACTGGACCGCCACCAACGCCTTCGGCGACCGCGAGCTGCCGGTAGGGGTGGTCACCAGCGTGGTCGGCGGGGTCTATCTGCTGTGGCTGCTGGTCACCGAACGCCGGGCGGGCCGGATTTGAGCCCCGTTCCTGAGCCCGCCCACGAGAACGCGCCCGCCGCCGGCTCCGCCGCCGCGCACCACGACAACGCCAGGAGCACGACCATGCAGCGCCAGCAGCGTCCAGACCGCAGCTCCGCCGACCAAGGCGGCCGGCAGCGGCTCAGCGCCGAGTCGGTGACCCTCGCCTACGAGCAGCGGGTCATCGCCCGCGACCTTTCGGTCGAGATACCCGACCACTCCTTCACCGTGATCGTCGGCCCCAACGCCTGCGGCAAGTCCACCCTGCTGCGGGCGCTGTCGCGGATGCTGAAGCCCACCGAGGGCCGGGTGCTGCTCGACGGGCAGGCGATCCACTCCATGCCGGCGAAGAAGGTCGCCAGGACCCTCGGGCTGCTGCCGCAGTCCTCGATCGCGCCGGACGGCATCACCGTCGCCGACCTGGTCGCCCGGGGCCGCTACCCGCACCAGAGCCTGCTGCGCCAGTGGTCGCCGGAGGACGAGGCGATCGTGCAGGAGTCGATGGAGGCCACCGGGGTCGCCGAACTGGGGGAGCGGTACGTCGACGAGCTGTCCGGGGGCCAGCGCCAGCGGGTCTGGATCGCCATGGCCCTGGCCCAGCAGACACCGCTGCTGCTGCTGGACGAGCCGACCACCTACCTCGACATCCAGCACCAGATCGATGTGCTCGACCTCTGCGCCGAACTGCACGAGCAGCAGGGCCGCACCCTGGTCGCCGTGCTGCACGACCTCAACCACGCGGCCCGGTACGCCACCCATCTGATCGCCGTACGCGGCGGGGAGATCGTCGCCGAGGGGCCGCCGAGCGAGGTGGTCACCGCGGAACTCGTGGAACGGGTCTTCGGACTGCGCTGCCAGGTGATCGAGGACCCGGAGACCGGCACCCCGCTGGTGGTGCCCGCCGCCCGCCAGGCCCGCGCCGCCGATCGCGCCTCGGCCGCGGCCCGCGCCGCCCGGATCGGCGACATCGGCGGCACTGGCGACATCGGGGGCACCGGGGGTACCGAACGGCCGGAGGCCGGTACCGGGGTGGCGCTGAAGAAGTGAGGCGGCGCGGCGGCGGGCGTGCTGCCGTGAGCCCGGCGGATCCGCCACCCGGCGGCAGCGGGACTGCTCCCCGGTGGGGCCGACGCTGCCCCAAGGGGCGGGGCCCCTTGGGGGTGTTAGAGCAGTGAGCGCAGTCGCAGCAGGTCGCGGAAGCCGGCCTCCAGCCTGACCCGGCCGGAACCCCAGGCGCGGGCGAAGTGGAGCTGCCCGTCGACCAGGGCCACCAGGTCGTCACCCGTCATGGCGAGCCGGATCTCCGCCTTCGCGGGCGGTGGTCCGGCCACCCGGTCCTCGACCAGGATCCGGCCGTTCACCAGACGGCCGGTGAAGGTGGTGTCCAGGTCGGTGAGGTGGCAGCTGAGCGTGCGGTCCATCGCGGCCGCGGAGCGCACCTCGCCATCCGCGCGCCGCAGCGAGTCGGAGAGCTTGTCCAGTGCGCTGCGGCACTCCTCGATCGTGGCCATCGGACCGACGGTACCGCAGGGCCACGCGGTAGCGTCGGGGCATGGAGGACGATCTGACGCCCCGGCCCGCCCCGGCCCAGGCCACCGGGGAGCGGCCCGTATGGCGCGAAGGGCCTGCCGGGCCCGAGGAGTCCATGGCGGCCGGGGAGGCCGAGGCGGCCGTGGAGCGGCTCGTAGGACGCCCGGCGGAGCCCGCCCCCTGGCCCCCGGCGCCTGAGGAAGGACCGGTGGCCTTCGGGGGACTCGGGGAAGGGCTGGTGGCGCCCGGGGCCGGGCCTGCGGCGCCCGAGGCCGGGCCCGAGGGGCGCGCGGAGGAGCTTGTGCCGTCGGCGGCGGAGTCCGCTGGGTCCGCCGGGTCCGCCGGGTCCGCCGGGCCCGTGGCGGCGGGGGAGGGGCCTGCGGGACGCCCGGCGGAGCCTGCCCCCCGGCTCCTGGCACCCGGGGCTGGGCCTGCGGCGCCCGGGGCCGGGTCCGAGGGGCGCGCGGAGGAGCTTGTGCCGTCGGCCGTGGAGCCCGCCGGGTCCGCTGGGCCCATGGCGGCCGGGGAGCGGCCCACGGGAACTGGCGTGTCCGGCGTGTCCGGCGAGCCCATGGCGGCCGGGGAGCGGCCTGCGGGAGCCGCCGAGCCCATGGTGGCGGGGGAGTGGCCCGCCGGAGCCGCCGAGTCCGCCGAGTCCGTGGAGTCCGTGGAGTCCGTGGAGACTGACGGGCCCGCGGTGCTCGGGGAGGGGGCCGGGGGCGGCGCGGAGGCCCTGGTGCCCGCTGCGGCCGCGCCGCTCGGGGTGGGGCGGACGCCTACCGGCCACCCCGCGGTGGACTCGGCCCTGGAGCGGCTGGCGGACGCCGACCACCTCCCCGCCGATGGGCATCTGGAGGTGTACGAGGATGTACACCGGGAACTGCGGGAAGCGCTCGCCGCGCTGGACGCCCGTCCGCCCGCGCCCCCGGCGCCGTCCGCACCGACCGGACCGCCGTCCTCTTCTTCGTACGACCACAGGAGCTGAACCGAACGTGGCAGGAGTGGCACGCCGCCGTCTCGACGCCGAGCTGGTACGCCGGAAGCTCGCCCGCTCGCGGGAGCACGCGGGCCAGCTCATCGCGGCCGGGCGGGTGACCGTCGGCGGTGCCGTCGCCGCCAAGTCCGCCACCCAGGTCGAGACCGCCGCCGCCATCGTCGTGGCGACCGACGACGCCGACCCCGACTACGTCTCCCGGGGCGGGCACAAGCTGGCCGGGGCGCTGGCCGCGTTCGTGCCGCGGGGACTGGTGGTCGAGGGGCGGCGGGCGCTGGACGCCGGGGCCTCCACCGGCGGCTTCACCGATGTGCTGCTGCGCTCCGGGGCCGCTCATGTGGTGGCCGTCGACGTCGGATACGGGCAGCTGGCCTGGTCGTTGCAGAGCGATGAACGCGTCACCGTCAAGGACCGTACGAATGTGCGTGAACTGACCCTCGACGCGATCGGCGGTGCACCGGTGGACCTGGTGGTGGGCGACCTGTCCTTCATCCCGCTCGGTCTGGTGCTGCCGGCGCTGGCCCGGGTGAGCGCCCCGGACGCCGATCTGGTGCTGATGGTGAAGCCGCAGTTCGAGGTGGGCCGGGAACGGCTCGGCAGCGGGGGCGTCGTCCGCAGCCCCGAACTGCGCGCCGAGGCCGTGCGCACCGTCGCCGGCCAGGCCTGGGGACTGGGGCTCGGCGTCCAGGGCGTCACCGCCAGTCCGCTGCCCGGCCCGTCGGGGAACGTGGAGTACTTTCTGTGGGTGCGGGCCGGGGCGCCCGCGCTCGATCCGGCCGATGTGGACCGCGCCGTGGCGGAGGGACCCCGTTGAGCTCGTCCAAAGCATTGTCGATGACCGCCGCACCCGCGCTCACCCCCGAGTCCTCGACCGCACCGCGGACCGTCTTCCTGCTCGCCCACACCGGCCGCCCGGCGGCGGTACGCAGCGCCGAACTGGTCGCGCTGGGACTGCTCCGCAGCGGCCTGGACGTGCGGGTCCTCGCCGCCGAGGCGGCCGACCTGCCGCTGCCCGACACCTCGGCCGTGCAGATCGTGCCCGAGGCCTCCTCCGACGTCCTGGACGGCTGCGAGCTGCTGATCGTGCTCGGCGGTGACGGGACGCTGCTGCGGGGCGCCGAGTTCGCCCGGGCCTCCGGGGTGCCGATGCTCGGGGTCAACCTGGGCCGGGTCGGCTTCCTCGCCGAGGCCGAGCGGGACGATCTGGACCAGGTGGTCGACCGGGTGGTCACCCGCGCCTACGAGGTCGAGGAGCGGATGACCCTCGATGTGACGGTCCACGACGACGGGGACGTCATCCACTCCGACTGGGCGCTCAACGAGGCGGCCGTGCAGAAGGTGTCGCCGGAGCGGATGCTGGAGGTGGTCGTCGCCATCGACGGGCGGCCGGTGACCGGCTTCGGCTGCGACGGGGTGATCTGCGCGACTCCGACCGGCTCCACCGCGTACGCCTTCTCGGCCGGCGGGCCGGTGGTCTGGCCGGAGGTGGAGGCGCTGCTGATGGTGCCGATCGGCGCCCACGCGCTGTTCGCCAAGCCGCTGGTGACCACCCCGGACTCGGTGCTGGCGGTGGAGGTCGAACCGCACACCCCCGACGGGGTGTTGTGGTGCGACGGGCGGCGCACCGCCGAACTGCCCGCGGGCGCGCGGGTGGAGGTGCGCCGGGGGGCCGTGCCCGTACGGCTGGCGCGGCTGCACCACGCCTCCTTCACGGACCGGCTGGTCGCGAAGTTCGCCCTGCCGGTGTCCGGTTGGCGGGGCGCGCCGCACTGAGGCAAGAGCGGAGAGGGCGGACACGGCGGCTGTGAGGGCTGCGGCTGCGGAGACGGCGGATTCGGTGAATTCGGTGGATTCGACGGGGGCTGTGGTGGGGTGATTACTCATGGTGACTAGCTTGCCCGTGGGCGCGGGCGGATTGCCATCTGGCTGCCACCCCTCTTCTCCGGGGGTTGTCCCCCCACTCCGGTGGGTGACAGGCCGTCCCGGCCGGGCGGCCGCGACCTGCCCGTTCGGCGGCGCGCGGCGGGGGCCGTCGCACAGGGGCCCCCGGACCTCGTAAGGTCTTCTCTCGTGTTGGAGGAGATGCGGATACGGTCGCTCGGAGTCATCGACGACGCGGTGGTGGAGCTGTCACCCGGGTTCACCGCGGTGACCGGCGAGACCGGCGCGGGCAAGACCATGGTGGTGACCAGCCTCGGGCTGCTGCTCGGCGGGCGGGCCGACGCCGCGCTGGTACGGATCGGGTCGCCGTCCGCCGTCGTGGAGGGCCGCGTCAGCGTGGCACCCGGCGGGGCGGCCGCCACCCGCGCCGAGGAGGCGGGCGCCGAACTCGACGACGGCGCCCTGCTCATCAGCCGTACCGTCTCCGCCGAGGGCCGCTCCCGGGCCCACCTCGGCGGCCGGTCCGTACCGGTCGGGGTCCTCGCCGAACTCGCCGACGACCTCGTCGCGGTGCACGGCCAGACCGACCAGCAGGGGCTGCTCAAGCCGGCCCGCCAGCGCGGCGCCCTGGACCGGTACGCGGGTGAGGCGGTCGCCGGGCCGCTGGGCCGGTACGCCGGCGCGTACCGCCGGCTGCGGGCGATCGCCGCGCAACTGGACGAGCTGACCACCCGGGCCCGGGAGCGGGCCCAGGAGGCCGATCTGCTGCGCTTCGGGCTCGGCGAGATCGAGGCCGTCGAACCGCGGGCCGGGGAGGACGTCGAACTGGCCGCGGAGGCGGAGCGGCTGGGCCACGCCGAGGCGCTGGCCTCCGCCGCCGCGCTCGCCCACGGGGCGCTCGCCGGGGACGTGGAGGACCCGGAGGGGGTGGACGCCACCACGCTCGTCGCGGGCGCTCAGCGCGCTCTGGAGGCCGTCCGGGCGCACGACCCGGCGCTGGCCGCGCTCGCCGACCGGACGGGCGAGATCTCCATCCTGCTCGCCGATGTCGCGGGCGAGCTCGCCGGGTACGCCGACAACCTGGACGCCGACCCGCTGCGGCTGGCGGCCGTGGAGGAGCGCCGGGCCGCGCTGACCGGGCTCACCCGTAAGTACGGCGGGCAGGGCGACGGGATCGACGCGGTCCTGGTCTGGGCGGAGGAGGGCGCGAACCGGCTCACCGAGCTGGACGGCGACGACGACCGGATCGGCGAGCTGACGGAGGAGCGCGACGTGCTGCGGGCCGAACTGTCGCAGCTTGCCCAGGAGCTCACCGACGCCCGTACGGAGGCCGCCGCGCGGTTCGCCGAAGCGGTCACCACCGAGCTGGCGTCGCTGGCCATGCCGCACGCCCGGGTCTCGTTCGCCATTCGGCAGACCGAGGACCCGGACGGGGTCGAGGTGGGCGGGCGCACGGTGGCGTACGGGCCGCATGGCGCGGACGAGGTGGAGCTGCTGCTCGCCCCGCACCCGGGCGCGCCGCCCCGGCCGATCGCCAAGGGCGCCTCGGGCGGTGAACTGTCGCGGGTGATGCTCGCGGTGGAGGTGGTGTTCGCCGGTACGGACCCGGTGCCGACATATCTCTTCGACGAGGTGGACGCGGGCGTCGGCGGCAAGGCGGCGGTGGAGATCGGCCGCCGGCTCGCCAAGCTGGCCAGGACGGCGCAGGTGGTGGTGGTCACCCATCTGCCGCAGGTGGCGGCCTTCGCCGACCGGCAGCTGCTGGTGGAGAAGACCAACGACGGCTCCGTCACCCGATCGGGTGTCACCGTGCTGGAGGGCGAGGACCGGGTGCGTGAGCTGTCCCGGATGCTCGCCGGGCAGGAGGACTCCGAGACGGCCCGGGCACACGCCGAGGAACTGCTCGCGGCGGCCCGCGCCGACGCGTAGGGCGGCTTGCGCCGCGTGGGGCGGCTTGCGCCGCCGGATGTCGGGGTCACCTGTGCTGGGGACGCCGCCCCGGGGGCAGGGGACGCGCGGGTCGGGCGAGCCCCCGGGTGGGTGTCGGGGCCGCACGGGGGCGGTGTGAACCGCATATGGGGCGAGTCCCGGGGGCTGTCGGTGCCGTGCCGGTCGGGAGCGGCGCGGGGCGTGTGCTCTGAGCGGGGCCGGGGGCTCGGGGGCCAGGTGCCGTTGGCGTCGGTGAAGAGCGGTGTGGGCGGCTCCGAGGCCGCCCTGGTGCGGCCTCGGCCTTGGCCATCGTCGCCGGGGTGCGGCGTGGCCGCTTTGGAGCGTGGCGCCGTACCCGGGGGTGGGGGGGAAGGCCTGGGGCACCGCCGTGCCCGGAGGCGCCAGGGCGTCTTGCGGTGGTGCTGGGTCTGTGGCGGCGGGGGCGCCCTGGGATGGCGCGGGGCTCCGTGGTTGCGGGGGCGTCTCGGTGGGCGCGGCGCCCCGGGTGCCGGGGCGGGGCAGTCGGCGCCCCCGTGGTGGCCGGTGTCTTCCGGTCGACCGGTGGTCGGCTTCGTGGCCGTACCGTGAGGTGACGGCTGGTTGAGCGGCGGGCGTGTCGGCGTGGGGCCATCGTGCCAGGGGGGCGTGGGGGCCGGGTGCCGGGGCGGTACGAGGCGGGGCCCGTGGGGCCGGTCGCCGGGGCGGCACGGGAGAGGGCTCGGGCCGCCGTGGGAAGGGGAGCGTCACTCGTGTGGGTGAAGCATGGTGGCAATTGGGCCGGTTCGGCAACGCGGTCGGCTTCCGGCGGTGACGCGGAGGGCTTCCGCGCTGGCATCCTTGGCGGGTGACACAGCTGCGTACGGTCCAGGTGCTCGGCGGTGGAAGCGCGGGCAGCAGCGCGCATGTCAGATCACTGGCCGCCGGGCTGGTGGCCCGGGGTGTGCGGGTGACCGTGTGCGCACCCGCCGTGCTGGACCGCGAATTCGACTTCCTGGGCGTCGGCGCGGACTTCACCGCCGTGCCGCGCCGCAGCGATCCGCTCACCCTCGCCGCTCTGCGCGCCGCCTGCGCCGACGCGGACGTGGTGCATGCCCACGGGCTGCACGCCGCCCTGCGCGCCGGGCGGGTGCTCGGTACCGCGCCCCGCGCCCCGTTGGTGGTCACCTGGCACGCCTTCGCGCCCGAGAGCGGTGCCCGGGGGCAGTGGCTCCGGTTGCGGGAGCGCCGGGCGGTACGGGACGCCGCGGTGGTGTTCGGCACCTCCTCCGTGATCGTGGACCGGGCCCGGCTGCGCGGCGCCCGGGACGCGCGGCTCGGCGCGGTCACCATCCCCGCCCCACGGCCGGGCACCGAACTCCACTCCGGCAAGGTCAGGGCCGAACTGGGCGCCATGGACCGGGCCCTGGTCGTCGCGGTCGGCGCGCTGGAGCCGCACCACGGGTACGGAACCCTGCTGGACGCCTCACGCCACTGGCTGGACCGCGACCCGCCGCCGCTCGTCGCGGTCGCGGGGGAGGGGCCCGGCCGTGCCGCGCTCCAGCGCCGTATCGACGCCGAGGGCCTGCCGGTCCGGCTGCTCGGGCGGCGCGACGATGTCACCGCGCTGCTCGCCGCGGCGGACGTGGCGGTCCTGCCGAGCCGTTGGGAGGCGCGCCCGCCGCTCGGCCAGGAGGCCCTGCGGCTCGGCGTACCGCTGGTCGCCACGGCCGCCGGCGGGGTGCCCGAACTGGTCGGCGACGCGGCCGAGCTGGTGACCCCCGGGGACGCCCCGGCGCTGGCCGCCGCGGTCACCGCGCTGCTGGACGACCCGGAGCGGCGGGCCGCGCTGGCGGCGGCGGGCCGGGTCCAGGCCGCCGGCTGGCCGACCGAGGACGACACGGTGGCACAGGTGCTGAGCGTCTACGACGAGCTGCGCGCGAGTCGCTGACGCTCCGTCAGGGGGTCCGGTACCGGCCCCGAGGCGGTCGGAGGGCTCCACCCGGGCCCGTCCGGCGGCCCCGAGCGGTCTCAGGGCCTAAGCGGGCGGTCGGACGGCCCTATCCGGGACCGGGCCGTCCGGCGAAGAAGTCGGCCAGGGCGGAGGCGAGCGCCT
Organism: Streptomyces sp. NPDC046887; assembly: GCF_040644755.1. Lineage (NCBI taxonomy): Bacteria > Bacillati > Actinomycetota > Actinomycetes > Kitasatosporales > Streptomycetaceae > Streptomyces > Streptomyces sp. NPDC046887. The sequence goes on along the minus strand of NZ_JBEYXH010000050.1, from coordinate 26,767 downwards.
CCGGTGCCTCCTCGGCCATATGGTGCCCGGAGTCGATGCCATGGCCCCGGACGTCCGGCGCCCACTGCCGCCAGATCCTCAGCGGGTCCCCGTACAGGTCCTCCAGGTCGTCCCGGAGCGACCAGAGGGCCAGTGCCGGGCACCGGATCCGTACCCCGGCGGCCCGGTCGTCCTCCTCGTGCCGTCGGTCGACGGTGAGGCCGGCCCGGTAGTCCTCCAGCATCGCGCGCACCACGTCCGGGTTCCGCACGGCCGCGCGCCACTCGTCGTGGTTCTCCTGGCCCATGGTCCGCGGATCGCCGCGGTACCAGCGGTCCGGGTCGGCGGTGATGACCCGCTCGGGGATCTCCGGCTGGGCGAAGAAGAACCAGTGCCACCACTGGGTGGCGAACGTCGCCGTGATACGGGACAGATGCTCGCTGATCGGCAGGCAGTCGAGCAGCGCCACCCGCGTAACCGCGTCGGGGTGGTCGAGCACGAGACGCAGGGCCACGGCGCCCCCGCGGTCGTGCCCGGCGAGGGCGAACCGCTCGTGCCCGAGGGAGCGCATCACCTCGACCACGTCACCGGCCACGGCCCGCTTGCAGTGGGCGGTGTGGTCGGGGGTGGGCGCCGGGCCGGTGGACCGGCCGTACCCCCGTAGATCGGGGCAGACCACGGTGAAGCCGCGCCGGACGAGGAGCGGGGCGACCCGGTGCCAGGTCGCCGAGGTGCGGGGGTGGCCGTGCAGCAGCACCACGGGCGGCCCCTCCCCACCGTGGCGTACCAGGATCGACGCCCCGTCGACCTGGATTCGCTCGGTCGTGAAGCCCTCGAACAAGGACCGGACCTCCCTCCTTGACGGCCCGCCTCTCCGCCGGCGGCGGAATCCTTCTGCCCCCGGAGGAGCCGAGGACACCGCTACGGGGTGTGGCGGCGGGCGTGGAGGGCGAGGGAGAGGCCGAGGACGGTCTGCGGGTCGTCCAGGTCGGTGCCGAGCAGCTCGCCGATCCGGGCCAGCCGGTTGTAGAGGGTCTGGCGGTTGAGGTGCAGCTCGCGGGCGGTCTCCGCCTTCCGGCCGGCGTGCGCGAGATAGGTCTCCAGGGTGGGCAGGAGAGGCGGGCGGGAGGTGCGGTCGTGGTCGCGCAGCGGGCCGATCGCCCGGTCCACGAAGGCCGCCAGGTCGGGGTGGTCGCGCAGCCGCCACAGCAGCAGGTCGATGTCGAGCCGCCGGGCGTCGAACCACGGCCGCTCCGGGAGCCCCTGGGCCGCCGCCGAGGTCTCCGCGGCGTGCCGCAGCCCCGCCGAGGCCGCCGCCCAGCCGCCGCCCGCGCCCACCACGACCACCGGGGCGGGCGCGCCCAGGCGCTCCAGCCCGGCCCGGGCCGCGCCCGCGCGCAGCGCCGCCGCCACCCGGTCGGCCACCGCGGCCCGTTCGGTGTCCGCGCGCAACCCCAGCAGCAGGAGGACCCGCCCTTCCACCGGCCGTACGCCCAGCAGCACCGGCACCCCCAGGGTGCCCAGCTCCTCCGGCACCGTGCGGGCCAACACCGACCAGTTGCCGGCCGGGGCGCCCTCGGCCACCAGCCGCATCACCACGGGCAGCAGCGGGCCGTCGCCGGGCTTGAAGCCCAGGACCCGGGCCTGGGCCGGGGCCTCCTCGGGCGGGACGCGGCCCTCGGCGAGGTCGGTCAGGAAGTCGCCCCGGCCCCGGGCCGCGAGCTCCTCCTCCTGGCGGGCCTGCATCAGCACCACGGCCAGGATCCCGGCCGTCCGCTCCGCCGCCATCCGGTGCACCGGGGACAGCGCCCCCGACACCGCGAGCAGCACCAGCCGGGCCCGTACCGCCCCGGTCCCGGGGCCGCCGCCGCCCGGTACGTCCACCAGCACCGCCCCGGCCGGCGGCCCCGCCTCCCGGGCCGCCCGCTGGCCGCGCAGCCCCTCCCAGACCTGGAGCGGGTCGGCGGCGGACGTTCCGGTGCCCGTGCCGGCCGCGTAGAGCAGTCCGCCGTCCACGGTCTCCAGGAAGACCGGGTTGGCGGCGAAGTCGGCCAGGATGCGCAGCACCTGCGGCACCCCGCCGCCGCCGAGCAGCGCCTCGGTGCACCGGCGGTGCACGTCCTCGGCCTGCCGCAGCATCGCGTAGTGGCCGTTGACGATCTCGGTGTGCACCTCCTCGGTGACCGAGACGAAGGCGACCTCCCGGTGCAGCTGCACCAGCGGCAGCCCGGCCGCCCGGGCGGTCTCCACGATCACCGAGGGCAGCCGGGAGAAGCGCGGGCCCAGCTCCACCACCAGCGCGGCGATCCCGCGATCCGCCAGCCGGCGGACGAACGCCCGCTGCTCGGCCGGCCGGGTGCCCAGCCCCAGCCCGGTGGTCAGCAGCAGCTCGCCGCCCTTGAGCAGCGAGGCGATGTTGGGCACCTCCCCGGCGTGCACCCAGCGCACCGTGCGGTGCAGCCGGTCCGCCCCGGCCACCACCTCGGGCAGCCCACCGCGCAGCCCGGGCAGCTCCAGCGCCCGCCGTACCGTGATGCCGCCGCCCTGTCCGTCCATGGTGCTCATACGGTCGGACGCTACCCGGCCCGGGCGGGTGGGGGGTATGGCCGCCGTGTCCGGTGCCGGGCCGGTCTTCCGCCGACTCGTCGGGCCCGGTCCGACCGGGTGCGCCGAAGGCCCCGGGCAGGGGGAGGGCCGGTCCGACCGGGTACGGGAGAGGGCCCCGGCGCGGTTGGCGGTCGGGGCCCCTTCCGGGCGGCGTGCCCCGAGGGGCGGGTGCGGGCGGGTCAGCCGCCGTAGGCGCCCGAGGCGGTGAGCCGCAGGGCGGTGTCGATCAGCGGGACGTGGCTGAAGGCCTGCGGGAAGTTGCCCACCTGGCGCTGGTGCTTGCTGTCCCACTCCTCGGCCAGCAGGCCCAGGTCGTTGCGGAGCGCGAGCAGCTTCTCGAACAGCTTGCGGGCCTCGTCGACCCGGCCGATCATCGCCAGGTCGTCCGCCAGCCAGAACGAGCAGGCCAGGAACGCGCCCTCGTCGCCCTCCAGGCCGTCCACGCCCGCGTCCTCGCCCTCGGTGGGGTAGCGCAGGATGAAGCCGTCCTCGGTGGACAGCTCCCGCTGGATCGCCTCGATGGTGCCGATGACCCGCTTGTCGTCCGGCGGCAGGAAGCCCATCTGCGGGATCAGCAGCAGCGAGGCGTCCAGCTCCTTGGAGCCGTACGACTGGGTGAAGGTGTTGCGCTCCGGGTCGTAGCCCTTCTCGCAGACGTCCCGGTGGATGTCGTCGCGCAGCTCGCGCCAGCGCTCCAGCGGGCCGTCCGCGTCACCGGACTCGATCAGCTTGATGGTGCGGTCCACCGCCACCCAGGCCATCACCTTGGAGTGGGTGAAGTGGCGACGCGGGCCGCGCACCTCCCAGATGCCCTCGTCCGGCTCCATCCAGTGGTCCTCCAGGTACCGGATGAGCTTCAGCTGGAGGACGGAGGCATAGTCGTTGCGGGCCAGACCGGTCATATGGGCCAGGTGCAGGGCCTCGGTGACCTCGCCGTAGACGTCCAGCTGGAGCTGGGCCGCGGCGCCGTTGCCGACCCGCACCGGGGTGGAGCCCTCGTACCCCGGAAGCCAGTCCAGCTCCGCCTCTCCGAGCTCCCGCTCGCCGGCGATGCCGTACATGATCTGGAGGTTCTCCGGGTCGCCGGCCACCGCGCGCAGCAGCCACTCGCGCCAGGCGCGGGCCTCCTCGCGGTAGCCGGTGCGCAGGAGGGAGGAGAGGGTGATGGCGGCGTCCCGCAGCCAGGTGTAGCGGTAGTCCCAGTTCCGTACCCCGCCGATCTCCTCCGGCAGGGAGGTGGTCGGCGCGGCGACGATCCCGCCGGTGGGCGCGTAGGTCAGCGCCTTCAGGGTGATCAGGGAGCGGATCACCGCCTCCCGGTACGGGCCGCGGTAGGTGCACTGCTCCACCCAGTCGCGCCAGAACTCGGCGGTCGCCTCCAGGGCGCCCTCCGGGTCCGGCAGATGCGGCGGGTGGTGGTGCGAGGGCTGCCAGCTGATGGTGAACGCGATCCGCTCGCCCGCCGAGACGGTGAAGTCCGAGTAGGTGGTGAGGTCCTTGCCGTGTGTCTCGGCCTCGGTGTCCAGCCAGACCGAGTCCGGCCCGGCGACGGCGACCGTACGGCCGTCCACCTTGTGCACCCAGGGCGTGATCCGCCCGTAGGAGAACCGCATCCGCAGCGCCGAGCGCATCTTCACCCGGCCCTTGACGCCCTCCACGATCCGCACCAGCTGCGGGGCACCGTCACGGGGCGGCATGAAGTCGGTGACCCGTACGGTGCCGCGTCCCGGCTGGTCCCATTCGGACTCCAAGACCAGCGAGTCGCCGGCATAGCGGCGGCGGTCGGCGGTCGGCGGTTCGGCGCCCTCGGCGTGCGCCGGGCCGATCCGCCAGAATCCGTGCTCCTCGGTCCCGAGGAGGCCTGCGAAGACGGCGTGCGAATCGAAGCGGGGCAGGCACAGCCAGTCGACCGTGCCGTTCCGGCAGACCAGGGCGGCGGTCTGCATGTCTCCGATGAGTGCGTAGTCCTCGATGCGCCCGGCCACGTGCAATCTCCAGTCGAACGGCAACGTTCGCCCCGCGGGGCGCTTTCAGGGTTGGGGTCAAGGTCGCCGACGAGCGCGGTGGCAGTCCGCTTCGGGGTGTGCGGATGGTGCCGGTGGGGGTCGTCGCTCGCGGCGGATGTCCGAGCAGGATACGACGATGCCCCGGCCCTCTGTGTGATCGTCCCGATTCCGCTGTCCGGCCGGACGAGTGACCTCCGACACCTTGTGCGAAACCCATCAGCCGGGTGTGTTCGGCCGTGTGCCGGGTGTGTTCGGGAGGGCGCCGGAGGGCTGCCGGAGGGACCGCGGAGCCGTCGTCGGCGGCCGCCCCGGACGCGGCGGCCGGAGCGGGGGCGTCCGGGCGCTGATACCCTGGTAGCCCGTGGACCGGTTGGCGCCGCACCTCACCCGGCGGCCCCCGAACCGCAGCGACGGCACCACCCCCCGGAACCCCTGGGCCGGACGGACGCCGGTACGCACCTGACCCACCGCGACCACGGGAGCCCCCTCTTGGCCATGCCGTCGAAATCCACGACGACCAAGCACATCTTCGTCACCGGGGGCGTCGCCTCCTCCCTCGGCAAGGGGCTCACCGCCTCCAGCCTCGGCGCGCTGCTCAAGGCGCGCGGGCTGCGGGTGACGATGCAGAAGCTCGACCCGTACCTCAACGTCGACCCGGGCACCATGAACCCGTTCCAGCACGGCGAGGTGTTCGTCACCAACGACGGCGCCGAGACCGACCTGGACATCGGGCACTACGAGCGGTTCCTCGACGTCGACCTGGACGGCTCGGCCAACGTCACCACCGGTCAGGTGTACTCGCAGGTCATCGCCAAGGAGCGGCGCGGCGAGTACCTGGGCGACACGGTGCAGGTCATCCCGCACATCACCAACGAGATCAAGTCCCGCATCCGCCGGATGGCCACCGACGACGTGGACGTGGTGATCACCGAGGTCGGCGGGACCGTCGGCGACATCGAGTCGCTGCCGTTCCTGGAGACCGTCCGCCAGGTCCGCCACGAGGTCGGCCGGGACAACGTCTTCGTGGTGCACATCTCGCTGCTGCCCTACATCGGCCCGTCCGGTGAGCTGAAGACCAAGCCCACCCAGCACTCGGTGGCCGCGCTGCGCAACATCGGCATCCAGCCGGACGCCATCGTGCTGCGCGCCGACCGGGACGTGCCCACCGCCATCAAGCGCAAGATCTCGCTGATGTGCGACGTGGACGAGGCGGCCGTGGTCGCGGCCATCGACGCCAAGTCGATCTACGACATCCCCAAGGTGCTGCACACCGAGGGCCTGGACGCGTATGTGGTGCGCAAGCTGGACCTGCCGTTCCGGGACGTGGACTGGACGGTCTGGGACGACCTGCTGGACCGGGTGCACAACCCCGACCACGAGGTCACGGTCGCCCTGGTCGGCAAGTACATCGACCTGCCTGACGCCTATCTGTCGGTGACCGAGGCCATGCGGGCCGGCGGCTTCGCCAACAAGGCCCGGGTCACGGTCAAGTGGGTCACCTCCGACGACTGCAAGACCCCGGCCGGCGCCGAGAAGCAGCTCGGTGACGTGGACGCCATCCTGATCCCCGGCGGCTTCGGCGAGCGCGGCGTCAACGGCAAGGTCGGCGCGATCCGCTACGCCCGCGAGAACAAGGTGCCGCTGCTCGGCATCTGCCTGGGCCTGCAGTGCATCGTGGTCGAGGCGGCCCGCAACCTCGCCGGTATCGCCGACGCCAACTCCACCGAGTTCGACGCGGCCACCGCCCACCCGGTGATCTCCACCATGGAGGAGCAGCTCGCCTATGTGGAGGGCGCCGGGGACCTCGGCGGCACCATGCGGCTGGGCATGTACCCGGCGAAGCTGGCCGAGGGCTCCATCGTCCGCGAGGTCTACGGCGACCAGCCGTACGTGGAGGAGCGCCACCGCCACCGCTACGAGGTGAACAACGCCTACCGCGCGGAGCTGGAGAAGAAGGCCGGGATCCTGTTCTCCGGCACCTCCCCGGACAACAAGCTGGTGGAGTACGTGGAGTACCCGCGCGAGGTCCACCCCTACCTGGTCGCCACCCAGGCCCACCCGGAGCTGCGCTCCCGCCCGACCCGTCCGCACCCGCTCTTCGCCGGGCTGGTCAAGGCGGCGGTGGAGCGCAAGACCGGGAAGTGAGCGGCACGCCGGCCGGGGGTTGATCCACTGGCGTTACGGTGGACCGGGGTACGCGGCCCGTCACGGGACCGCGCGCCCCGGTCCACCGTTTTTCCGTTCACCCAGGAGGACGTCAGCCATGACCGCGATCAAGGACACTCCCGAGGAGTGGCGGGTCACCGCGACCTCCACGCCGTTCCGGGGAGCGAAGACCAGTGTCCGCACCGAGGACGTGGTCATGCCGGACGGCTCGGTGCACACCCGGGACTACCAGGTCCACCCCGGTTCGGTCGCCGTCCTGGCCCTCGGTGAGGACGACCAGGTGGTGGTGCTGCGCCAGTACCGCCACCCGGTGCGCCACAAGCTGTGGGAGATCCCGGCCGGGCTGCTCGACGTACCCGGCGAGAACCCGCTGAACGCGGCGGTGCGCGAGCTGTACGAGGAGGCGCACATCAAGGCCGACGACTGGCGGGTGCTCTCCGACGTCTACACCACGCCGGGCGGCTGCGACGAGGCCGTGCGGATCTTCCTGGCCCGGGGGCTGTCCGACGTGGAGGGCGAGAGGTTCGCCGCCGCGGAGGAGGAGGCCGACATGGAGCTGGCCCGGGTCCCGCTGGACGAGCTGGCCCGCCGGGTCCTGGCCGGCGACCTGCACAACAACTGCCTGGTGGTCGGCGTGCTGTCGGTCCTCGCCGCGCGCGCCGCCGCCGGCGGCCTGGACGCCCTGCGCCCCGGCGACGCCCCCTGGCCGGCCCGCCCCTTCGAGGCGTAGGGCCGGGACGGCGGGGACGGAGACGGGGAGGGGTACGGGACGGAGGCGGGGACGGGGCCGCGGACCTGTACGGGCCCAGGCGCCGACTGCCGGTCCCGCCCGGTCACTGCGGCCCGTCCGGGTCCCCTCTGACCCCGCCCGTACGGTCGCTGTGCTTGTGTACGGGCCCCGGGCGACTGGCCGTCCGGTCCGGTCGCTGCGGCCCGTCCGGGTCCCCTCTGACCCCCGCCCGTCTGGTCGCTGCTGGACCCGTACGGGCCCCGCTGCCCCCCCGTCCGGTCGCTGCGGCCCCGTACGGGCTTCCGGCCGACCGCCCTTCCCGGCCGGGCGCTGCTCCTCTCGGGTGACCGGTATGACGATCGGCTGATCCGATTGGGCGATGCGGGGGCCCCGCTCCGCCGGAGTGGTCCTTGTCACTGAACTACGCTCGGTGCGGGAGATCACCCGCCCGCGGAACCGCCGGCGGGATCGGCGTGTGCGCAGCGGACGGGAGCGTGGCCCGTGACGGATCAGGCGGTGGACATCGACGGGGACGGGCCGGGGCGCGAAGCCGTGCGTCCCGGTGCGCAGCCCGGGCGCCGCGCCTTCCACGGGCGGGCGCGGGAGCTGAAGGAGCTGCGGGCCGACATCGCCCGGGCGGGGCTGGACACCCTCGCCGGGCGGCCCTCGCCGCGGGCGCGGGTGCTGCTGATCGCCGGGCGCCCCGGCAGCGGGCGGACCGCGCTGGCCGAGGAGCTGGTCGGCGACCTGGCCCGGGGGTACCGGGACGGGGTGCTGCGGGCCCGGCTGACCGAGCCCGGGGGCGAGCCGGTGCCGGTCGAGCGGACCGCCCGGGACCTGCTCACGGCGGTGGGCGTGGCCGCGCCCGCGGGAGCCGGCGCCGAGGAGCTGAGCGAGCGGTTGCGCGGCGCCTTCGCCGACCGCCGGGCCCTGATGCTGCTGGACGACGCCGCCGACGCGGAGCAGGTGGACGCCCTCCTTCCGGACAACCCCGCCTGCCTGGTCGTGGCGGTGGCCAAGGGGCCGCTCACCGGGATCCCGGACGTACGGCCGTGCACGGTGGGCGGGCTGGACGCCAAATCCGCCATCGGGTTGCTGGAGGGGTACGCCGGGTCGGTGCGGATCACCGTGGATCCGCAGGCCGCCGAGACGCTGACCGAGCTGTGCGGCGGCCAGCCCGCGGCCCTGGTGCTGGCCGGCGGCTGGCTGGCCGCCCACCCCATGTCCTCCGTCGCCGACCTGGACAAGCGGCTGCGCGCGCTGCCCGACGACCCCGAACGGCCCGCCGCCGACCGGGCGCTGGCCCGCGCCTTCGCCCTCGCCTACGAGGCCCTGCCCGGCCCGGCCGCGCGCACCCTGCGGCTGCTGTCGCTCGCCCCGGTCGGGCTGGCCGACGGCCACACCGCCTCCGCGCTGGCCGGCTGCTCGGTGTCGGCCGCGGAGAGTGTCCTGGAGCGGCTCGCCGCGGCGGGCTTCCTGCACCGCGAGCGGCCCGAGAGCGACGGGCAGTACCGGGTGCCGGGGTGCCTGCTGCCGCTGCTGAGGGAGGAGCTGGAGCGGGACCGCCCGGCCGAGACCCAGCTGGCCCAGGCCCGGATGCTGGAGCGGACCGTACGGCTGCTCCAGTCCTGCCACGCGGTCACCGAGCCCGAGGGCTCCCCGGCCCGCCGCCGGCTCGCCGGACTGCCCCGGGCGCTGCGCTTCGACGGGCCCGAGGCCGCCGGGCGCTGGCTCGCCACCCGGCAGCCCGCGCTGCTGGCCGCCGCCCGGATCGCGGTCGCCGACGGGGACCTGGACACCCTCGCCCGCCGGCTGGTCGCCGCAGTGGTCAGGGCGCTCGCCGCGCACCGCGGGGCCGAGGCCGCCGCGCCCGAGCTGTACGGGCTGCACCAGCTGGTGCTGGGCGTGGCCGAGCGGCGTGGACTGCCCCGGGAGCGCGCCGCCGCCCTGCTGAACCTGGGCGATCTGGACGCCCGCACCGGCCGCACCCGGGAGGCGCTGGCCCGCTACCGGGCCGCGCTGGACGCCGGGCGGCAGGCGAACGACCCGTACGCGGTCGGCCGGGCGATGGAATCCGTAGGCGGCGCCCACCAGGAGCTGGGGGACTGGGCGCGGGCCGCCGACTGGTACGGCAGGGCGCTGGCCCAGCGGCTGGCCCGCGACGAGCGGGCGGACCAGGCGCGGCTGTACGGGCGGCTGGGCGCCGTGCACACCTACGAGGGCCGCTACGGGGAGGCGCTGCGGAACTGGCGGGCCGCCGCGGCCGGCTACCGGCGCCTGGGCGATGTCTCCGGCCACGCGCGGGCGTTGAGCGAGGCGGCCCGGGTGCAGGAGTACGCGGGGCGCCCCGAGGAGTCGCTGCGCACCTGCGAGGAGGCGGTGGAGTGCGCCCGCACCGCCAGGGACGTGCGGCTGCTGGCCGCGCTCCAGCTCCGGCTGGCCGACACCCTGGACCGGCTCGGCGACCCGGCGGCGGCCCGGTTGCACCGGGCCGCGGCTGATCGTCTGCTGGAAACGGAGGATCGTCAGGGAGGAACCCCCGCCTCCGCCTACGAAATCCGCAGTGCCTCGGCGAAAGATTAGGCATTCGCAAGGCTAGACAACCGAAGACCCTTCAATAGACTGGGTGGGCCGCAAATCAGTGCGGTCTCTCCCGGTGCGTCCAGTGCATCCGGGTATGTATTGCCTTGCCCCCCGTACCCCCCAAGCCAAGGACCGTGATCGACGTGAAGGTCGGCATCCCCCGCGAGGTCAAGAACAACGAGTTCCGGGTGGCCATCACCCCCGCCGGCGTGCACGAGCTGGTGCGCTACGGCCACCAGGTCTTCATCGAGCAGAACGCCGGCGTCGGCTCCTCGATCACGGACGCCGAGTTCGTCGCGGCCGGCGCGCAGATCCTGCCCACCGCGGACGAGGTCTGGGCCATCGCCGACCTGCTGCTCAAGGTCAAGGAGCCGATCGCGGAGGAGTACCACCGCCTCCGCAAGGACCAGACCCTCTTCACCTACCTGCACCTCGCCGCCTCCCGCGAGTGCACCGACGCGCTGCTGGCCTCCGGCACCACCGCCATCGCCTACGAGACGGTGGAGACCGCCACCCGCGCCCTGCCGCTGCTCGCCCCGATGTCCGAGGTCGCGGGCCGGCTGGCCCCGCAGGTCGGCGCCTACCACCTGATGCGCTCGGCCGGCGGCCGCGGCGTGCTCCCCGGCGGCGTCCCCGGCACCCACGCCGGTGAGGCCGTGGTCATCGGCGGCGGCGTCTCCGGCTGGAACGCCGCGCAGATCGCCATCGGCCTGGGCTTCCACGTCACCCTGCTCGACAAGGACATCAACAAGCTCCGCGAGGCCGACCGGATCTTCGGCACGAAGATCAAGACCATCGTCTCCAACACCTTCGAGCTGGAGAAGGCCGTGGTCGAGGCCGACCTGGTGGTCGGCGCCGTCCTCATCCCGGGCGCCAAGGCCCCGAAGCTGGTCACCAACGAGCTGGTCGCCCGGATGAAGCCCGGAAGTGTCCTTGTCGACATCGCCATCGACCAGGGCGGCTGCTTCGAGGACTCCCGTCCCACCACCCACGCCGAGCCGACCTTCCCGGTCCACAACTCGGTCTTCTACTGCGTGGCCAACATGCCCGGCGCGGTGCCGAACACCTCCACCTACGCGCTGACCAACGCCACGCTCCCCTACATCGTTTCGCTGGCCAACAACGGCTGGGTCGAGGCGCTGCGCCGCGACCCCGCGCTCGCCAAGGGCCTCAACACCCATGACGGCAAGGTCGTCTACCGCGAGGTCGCCGAGGCCCACAACCTGGAGCACGTCGAACTCGGCGCGCTCATCGGCTGATCCCGGCCGAACCCCCCGGCGGCCGTCAACGGCCGTCCGCCAACATCACGCGTCCGGCCGGACCTTGCTCGCCAGGGTCCGGCCGGACGCGTGCGCGTTTCCCGACCGGACGGCCGGTCCACCGGGTCCGCGACCGGCCCGTACACCGCCTGACGGGTGGTCAAGTCGCGTTGAACGTCGTACTTCAGCCGTTTCGCGCCCGCCGGAAACCATGCGGATGAGCGGCCTCACACCCTTGACAGGAAGCCGTCGCACCGCCGACACATCCGTCCGCGTCCCGCCGATTGTGTTGCTGCGGAGCGGTGACACGCCATAGAGTCGCCAACCGTCGGCATAGTGCCACGCTGACCTATCGATAAGTTTCCTGGTCCTCTCCAAGGAGGTAAGACGACTTGTGAATGAGTCGACATTTACTCCCGGAGGCGGGGCAACGGGAACGTACGTGCCGCACCAGCACATGACGACAACCCACACGACGAAGATGACGGACGGCCAACACGTGAACGCCACGGCCGGCAACGAGAGTGGCCGAGAGTCCACCCATTTCGCCGCCTACGAGGAAGCCCCCGAGGGTCACTTCTACGACCCCGACGCCGAGTACGAGCCCGATCCGGAGTACGCGGCCACCCTCGCGCCCGACGCGGCCCGCCAGCGCCGCGAGCGCATCGGCCCCACCGGGCGCCCGCTGCCGTACTTCCCGATCCCGGGCCCGCTGACCGAGCACGGCCCCGCGAAGATCATCGCGATGTGCAACCAGAAGGGCGGCGTCGGCAAGACCACGTCGACCATCAACCTCGGCGCCGCGCTCGCCGAGTACGGCCGCCGGGTGCTGCTGGTCGACTTCGACCCGCAGGGCGCCCTCTCGGTCGGCCTCGGGGTCAACCCGATGGAGCTGGACCTCACCGTCTACAACCTGCTCATGGAGCGGGGCATGTCGGCCGACGAGGTGCTGCTGAAGACCGCCGTGCCCAACATGGACCTGCTGCCCAGCAACATCGACCTGTCGGCGGCCGAGGTCCAGCTGGTCAGCGAGGTCGCCCGGGAGTCGACGCTGCAGCGCGCCCTGAAGCCGCTGCTCAACGACTACGACTACATCGTGATCGACTGTCAGCCCTCGCTCGGTCTGCTGACCGTCAACGCGCTGACCGCCGCGCACAAGGTGATAGTGCCGCTGGAGTGCGAGTTCTTCGCGCTGCGCGGGGTCGCCCTGCTCACCGAGACCATCGAGAAGGTGCAGGAGCGGCTCAACCCGGAGCTGGAGCTCGACGGCATCCTCGCCACCATGTACGACTCGCGCACCGTGCACAGCCGCGAGGTGCTGGCCCGGGTGGTGGAGGCCTTCGACGACCACGTCTACCACACCGTCATCGGCCGTACCGTGCGCTTCCCGGAGACCACGGTCGCGGGCGAGCCCATCACCACCTACGCCTCCAACTCGGTCGGTGCGGCCGCCTACCGCCAGCTCGCCAGGGAGGTGCTCGCCCGGTGTCACGCCGAGTGAGTCTGCCCGGTGCCGACGAGTTGTTCCGTACGACCGGGGGGACGGCGCTGCAGTCGCCCACCCCGCGCCGCCAGCCCGGCGGCGAGCCCCGGGTGCCCGCACCCGCGGCGGAGAGCGCCCCGGCGGCGGCCGGCAGCGCGGCCGTACCGGCCGCGGAAGGCCGGGAGGCCGGGGAGGCCCGGGACGGCCGGGGGACCCGGGAGCGGACGCAGGACGGCGAGCACACGGCCGCCGAGCCGGACGAGCCGCGCGGACGCCCCGCCGCGGCGGCCGACTCCGCGTCGGGCGGCTCCGGCGGAGACGGCAAGGACGGCGGGGCCCAGGCGCGCCGCCGAGGCCGCGCCGCCGGGCGCCGGCCCAGCGGCCGGGAGCGGCACGACGAGAAGATCACGGTCTATGTCTCCGCCGAGGAGCTGATGGACCTGGAGCACGCCCGGCTGGTGCTGCGCGGCGAGCACGGCCTCGCCGTGGACCGCGGCCGCATCGTGCGCGAGGCGGTCGCCGTGGTGCTGGCCGACCTGGAGTCCCGGGGCGACGCGAGCATCCTGGTACGGCGGCTGCGCGGGCGCTGACGGTACCCTGCGCGGGCCCGCCGTACCGTTTCCCCCCCCGCCTGGACCACGATGCCGCCCCCGCACCACCCCCGTCCCGCCTCCCGCCGCCCCCTCGGCCGCGGCCCGGGCCCGGCGACGCCCGACCCGGACGCGGCACGGGACGAGGAGGGCGCCCACCCGGGGCCGGGGACGGCCGCGACGGCGACGGACGCGCCCACGACAGACGGCCACCCCGAGCCCGTACACGGCCCGGAGCCCGAGCCCGACCCCGTACCGGCCCCCGATCCCGTACCCGACCCGGCGCCCGACCCCGTACCCGACCCCGTACCCGACCCGGCTCCCGACGCCGCCCCCGCCCCGGAAGCCGCCCCCGACCCCTCCGCGACCGGCCGGTTCACTGTCCGGCTGGCGAACTTCGAGGGGCCGTTCGACCTGCTGCTCCAGCTGATCGCCAAGCACAAGCTGGACGTCACCGAGGTGGCGCTGTCCAAGGTCACCGACGAGTTCATGGCGTACATCCGGGCCATGGGGCCGGACTGGGACCTCGACCAGACCACCGAGTTCCTGGTGGTCGCCGCGACCCTCCTGGACCTCAAGGCGGCCCGGCTGCTGCCCGTCGCCGAGGTGGAGGACGAGGCCGACCTCGCCCTGCTGGAGGCGCGCGACCTGCTCTTCGCGCGGCTGCTCCAGTACCGGGCGTACAAGCAGGTCGCGGCGATCTTCGACGGGCGGCTGGACACCGAGGGCCGGCGCTATCCGCGTACCGTCGGACTGGAACCGCACCACGCCGAGCTGCTGCCGGAGGTGGTGATCAGCATCGGGGCGGAGGGGTTCGCCCGGCTGGCCGTGAAGGCGATGCAGCCCAAGGCCAGGCCCCAGGTGTACGTGGACCACATCCACGCCCCGCTGGTCAGCGTCCGGGAGCAGGCCGAGGTGCTGGTCGCCCGGTTGCGCGCCCACGGCGAGCTGCCCTTCCGCGAGCTGGCCGCCGATGCCCCGGACACCCTCACCGTGGTGGCCCGGTTCCTGGCACTCCTGGAGCTGTACCGGGACCGGGCGGTCGCCCTGGACCAGGACGAGGCGCTCGGCGAGCTGACCGTGCGCTGGACCGGCTCGGCGGACGGGGCTCCGACGGTCACCGACGAGTTCGACCAGGTCGGGGGAGAGCAGGGAGAGGCGGAGTGAGGGAGATGGACAGCGGCGTAACGGCGGCCGCGGCGCTGGAGCTGAGGCCCGCGCTGGAGGCCGTGCTGATGGTGGTGGACGAGCCGGCCACCGAGGAGCAGCTGGCCAAGGTGCTCGGCCGCACCCCGCGCGAGGTGGCGGAGGCGTTGCGCGAGCTGGCCGACGAGTACGAGGTCCAGCGGCGCGGCTTCGAGCTGCGGCTGGTCGCCGGCGGCTGGCGGTACTACACCCGCCCCGCCTACGCCCCGGCCGTGGAGAACTTCGTCCTGGACGGCCAGCAGGCCCGGCTGACCCAGGCCGCGCTGGAGACCCTGGCCGTGGTCGCCTACCGCCAGCCGGTCAGCCGCTCCCGGGTCTCGGCGGTACGCGGGGTGAACTGCGACGGGGTGATGCGCACCCTGCTCCAGCGGGGCCTGGTGGAGGAGGCGGGCACGGAACCCGTCACAGGTGCGATCCTGTACAGGACGACGAACTACTTCCTGGAGCGGATGGGCCTGCGCGGCCTGGACGAGCTCCCGGAGCTCGCGCCCTTCCTGCCCGAGGCGGAGGCGATCGAGGCCGAGACCCAGGAAGGGGTTCTGTCGTTCGATCCGGACGCCCCGGATACCGATGACGACGACAAGACGACGGACTTTTGATGCGAAGCAGCGGCAGCGGCAGGAACAGCGGCGGCAACACCGGACGCGGTGCGAACAGCGGACGCGGCGGTAGCGGGAACACCGGCCGCGGCAACTTCCGCGGCGCCGGCAACGGCCGGGACGACCGGCAGCAGGGCGGAGCCGGAGCCGGCCGGCCCCGCAAGCCGCGCCCCGAGGAGCGCCGCTACGACGTGGGCGGCACCCAGGACGCCGGCGGCCCGGGCCCGAAGAAGGGGCGCGGCGCGGCGGCCCGCGGCGGCGCCAAGGGCGGACCCAAGCAGCCGAGCACCCCGCAGCGCGGCCGGGGCTCCCGTACCGCCCCGGGCCGTTCCCGCGAGTACGACGCCCGCGCGGAGGAGCGCAACCGCGAGCGCTACGCCGGCAAGCCGGAGATCAAGACCCCCAAGACCTTCGGCGAGCAGGAGGGCGAGCGCCTGCAGAAGGTGCTGGCCCGGGCCGGTATGGGCTCCCGGCGGGCCTGCGAGGAGCTGATCGACGCGGGCAGGGTCGAGGTCAACGGCGAGATCGTGATGGAGCAGGGCACCCGGGTCGACCCGGAGCACGACGAGATCAAGGTCGACGGACTGACCGTGGCGACCCAGTCGTACCTGTTCTTCGCGCTGAACAAGCCGGCCGGGGTGGTCTCCACCATGGAGGACCCGGACGGCCGCCAGTGCCTGGGCGACTACGTCACCAACCGGGAGACCCGGCTCTTCCACGTCGGCCGGCTGGACACCGAGACCGAGGGCATCATCCTGCTCACCAACCACGGCGAGCTGGCCCACCGCCTCACCCACCCCAAGTACGGAGTGAAGAAGACCTATCTGGCCGCCATCACCGGCCCGCTGCCCCGCGAGGTCGGCCGCATGCTCAAGGACGGCATCCAGCTGGAGGACGGCTACGCCCGCGCCGACCACTTCCGGGTGGTCGAGCAGACCGGCAAGAACTACCTGGTCGAGGTGGAGCTGCACGAGGGCCGCAAGCACATCGTGCGCCGGATGCTGGCCGAGGCCGGCTTCCCGGTGGAGAAGCTGGTGCGGACCGCGTTCGGCCCGATCCAGCTCGGCGACCAGAAGTCCGGCTGGCTGCGCCGGATGACCAACACCGAGGTCGGGATGCTGATGAAGGAGGTCGGTCTCTAGGACCGGCCCCCCTCAGAGGCCCGGTCCCTGATCGGACCGGCCCCTTCTCGAAGCCTTCGGGAGCCCGCGACCGCACCCCGGTCGCGGGCTCCCGGCGTGTGCGGCGGCGGTAAGAGGGTCGTGGCGGCGGTAAGAGGGTTGTGGCGGCCGTCCGGGGGCATTTATAGTCAGGGTGACTCTTAAGGAGGTCGGCGTGAGCCTCGCGGACATGCTCGAACCCGTACAGCGCCCGCTGTTCACCCTGCTGGACACCCCGGTCAGCCTCACCGAGGTGCTCGGCTTCGGCAGCGGCGCTCTCTGCGTCTGGCTCGTCGCCCGGCAGCACATCGCCAACTGGCCCATCGGCATCGCCAACAACCTGTTCTTCATCCTGCTGTTCACCCAGGCCGGGCTGTACGCCGACGCCGGCCTCCAGTTCGTCTTCATCGCCCTCGCCGCGTACGGCTGGTGGACCTGGACCCACGGGGGTGGCCCGGGCTCCGACACCCTGCCGGTGCGGCGCACCACCCGCACCGAGTGGCTGTGGCTGCTCGCGGCGGGGGCGGTGGGGACCACGGCGCTGACCCTGCTCCTGGACCGTGCCACCGACTCCACCGTCCCCTTCTGGGACGCGCTGACCACCGGGCTGTCCCTGATGGCCACCTACGGGCAGTGCCGCAAGCGGCTGGAGTCCTGGTGGCTGTGGATCACCGCCGACCTGGTCTACATCCCGCTCTACGCGCACAAGGAGCTGTATCTGACCTCGCTGCTGTACGCCGGGTTCCTGGCGCTGTGCGTGGCCGGGCTGCTCAACTGGCGCCGCGATCTGACGGCTTCGCGGCGGCGTAGCACGGTGGAGGCGGTGGCATGAGCCGCTACGGCCATGGGCTGGTGCTCGGCAAGTTCTATCCGCCGCACGCCGGCCACCACCATCTGGTCCGCACCGCCGCCGAGCGCTGCGAGCGGCTCACCGTGCTGGTCTGCGCCGCCTCCGTGGAGAGCGTCCCGCTGGCCGACCGGGTCGCCTGGATGCGCGAGGCGCACCCCGGGGTCCGGGTGGTCGGGGCGGTGGACGACCACCCGGTGGACCTGCTCGACCCGGCCGTCTGGGACGCCCATATGGCCGTCTTCACCGGGGCCGTCCCGGAGCCGGTGGACGCGGTGTTCAGCTCGGAGGCGTACGGGGACGAGCTGGCCCGCCGGTTCGGCGCGGCACATGTCCCGGTGGACCCGGACCGCACCGCGTACCCGGTCTCCGGCACCGCCGTCCGCAAGGACCCGGTGGGCAACTGGGCCTTCCTCTCCGCCCCGGTCCGGGCCGCGCTCACCCGCCGGGTGGTCGTGCTGGGCGCCGAGTCCACCGGCACCACCACCCTGGCCAACGCCCTGGCCGCGCACTACCGGGCCCGCGGCGGGGTGTGGGCGGACACCGGCTACGTGGCCGAGTACGGGCGCGAGTACAGCGAGCACAAGCTCGCCGAGGCGCGGGCCGCCCGCCCGGGCGCCGACTGGTCCGAGGTGGCCTTCGCCTCCGCCGAGTTCCCGGTCATCGCCCGGGAGCAGGCGGCCCGCGAACAGACCGCCGCCCGGGCCGGTTCGCCGGTGCTCTTCTGCGACACCGACGCCTTCGCCACCACCATCTGGCACGAGCGGTATATGGGCGGGGCCTACCCGGCCGAGCCCGAGCCGCGCACCCAGCACCTGTGGATCCTCACCGACCACACCGGGGTGCCCTTCGAGGACGACGGGCTGCGCGACGGCGAGCACTTGCGGCCCTGGATGACCGGGCGGTTCCGCGCCGAACTGGCCCGTACCGGACGGCGTACCGTCGAGGTGACCGGCCCGCACGAGCACCGGCTCGCCACCGCCGTCGCCGCGGTGGACGCCCTGCTCGCCGAAGGCTCCGGCCTCGCGGATCCCCTGCCGGAGCGCCGATGACCGCCCCGGATCGGCAGAGCAGCCATCCGCCCGACTACGACCCGCGCGCCTTCCCGCCGTTCGCGGTCACCGTGGACCTGGCGGTCTTCACCCTGCGCGCCGACCGGTTGCAGGTGCTGCTGGTACGGCGCGGGGAGGCCCCGTACCAGGGCGACTGGGCGCTGCCCGGGGGCTTCGTCCGGCCCCGGGAGTCGGCCGGCGGCGCCGCCCGCCGGGAGCTCGCCGAGGAGACCGGGCTGTCCGAGGCCACCGCCGCCCACCTGCATCTCGAACAGCTCGCCACCTACAGCGACCCCGACCGCGACCCCCGGATGCGGGTGGTCTCCGTCGCCTACACCGCCCTCGGCCCCGGGCTGCCCGAGCCGCGCGGCGGCGGCGACGCGGCGGACGCCCAGTGGCTCCCGTACGGGACGCAGGGCCCGCTCGCCTTCGACCACGACACCATCCTGGCCGACGCCCACCGGAGGATCGGCGCCAAGCTGGAGTACACCTGCCTGGCCACCGCCTTCTGCCCGCCCGTCTTCACCCTCGGCGAGCTGCGCGGGGTGTACGAGGCGGTCTGGGGCGTCGAGCTGGACCGGCCCAACTTCCGCCGCAAGGTCCTCTCCACGCCCGGCTTCGTCCAGGCCGTGGACGGACCGCCCAAGCTCACCGGCGGCCGGGGCAAACCGGCCGCCCTCTACCGCGCGGGCGGCGCCACCGCCCTCCACCCGCCGCTGCTGCGGCCCTGAGCATCGACAACGGGGACGACGAATGAACGGGGACAGCACATGACCACCGAGCACACCGGGGCCGCCCGGCCGCGTACCGCCGTCAAGCAGGCCGCCACCGGGGCGCTCACCGGGCTGGCGCTCGGCGACGCCCTCGGTTTCCCGACCGAGTTCAGCGACCTGCCGATGATCTTCCGCAAGGTCGGGCCGTGGCGGGAGATGGCGCTGCCCACCCCGGCCATCGTCACCGACGACACCCAGATGACCCTGGCCGTCGCCCGCGCCCTGCGCACCGCCCAGGCCCGCGGCCCGCTGGCCCCGCTGCGGTTCACCTTGCCGCTGCGCGAGGAGTACGTCGCGTGGTACCGCTCGCCCGAGAACAACCGCGCCCCCGGCCAGACCTGTATGCAGGCCTGCGACGCCCTGGCCGGCGATATGCCCTGGCAGCAGGCCAGCCGCATCCACTCCAAGGGCTGCGGCGCCAATATGCGGGTCGCCCCGGTCGGCCTGGTCCCCGGACTGAGCGAGTCCCAGCGGGCCGGCGCCGCCCAGCTCCAGTCCGCCCTCACCCACGGCCACCCCACCGCGCTCGCCGCCTCCGACCTCACCGCCCGCGCCGTGTACCTGCTGGCCCAGGGCGCCGAACCGCTCGGCCTGGTCGGGCTGCTGCGCTCCTACGCGTACGAGAACCGCTCCCGCTACCACGAGGCCTGGCTCGGCGACCTGTGGACCCACAGCCAGGACCCCACCCCCCAGCACTTCATCCAACGCGGCTGGGACGAGTGCCTGGCCATCCTGGAGAACCTGGCCACGGCCGTCCGCACCGCCAACCCCGAGGCCGACCCGTGCCTGCTCACCGGCGAGGGCTGGATCGCCGAGGAGGCCCTGGCCACCGGGCTGCTCTGCTTCCTGCTCTTCCCCGAGGAACCGGTCACCGCCATCCGCCGGGCCGCCTGCACCTCCGGCGACTCCGACTCCATCGCCTGCCTCACCGGCGCCTTCGCCGGGGCCCATCTGGGCGCCGCCGCCTGGCCCAAGGAATGGGCCGAACGGATCGAGTACCGCAGCGAGCTCCTCACCCTCGGCGCGCTCTGGGATTCTTGATCGCATGACCGCACTCGTGGACCTCCCCGACCTGGCCTCCGTCGTCGCCGAGCAGCCCGATCCGCTGCTGTTCGCCACCGTCTCCGGCGCGCATCTGTACGGTTTCCCGTCCCGCGACTCGGACGTGGACCTGCGCGGGGTGCACCTGCTGCCGGTGGAGGCGCTCACCGGGCTGCGCGAGCCCGAGGAGACCAGGTCGCGGATGTGGGACCGGGACGGCGTGGAGATGGACCTGGTCAGCCATGACCTGCGCAAGTTCGTCCGGCTGATGCTCGGCCGCAACGGCTACGTCCTGGAGCAGCTGTTCTCCCCGCTGGTCGCCCACACCACCGACGCCCACGCCGAGCTGTGCGCGCTCGCCCCCGGGGTGCTCACCTCCCACCACGCCCACCACTACCGGGGGTTCGCGGGCACCCAGTGGCGGCTGTTCGAGAAGAGCGGCGAGCTCAAGCCGCTGCTCTACACCTTCCGGGCGCTGCTCACCGGCATCCATCTGATGCGCACCGGCGAGGTGGTCGCCCATCTGCCCACCCTGCTCGGCGCGGTGCCCGCCCCGGACTACCTGGCCGAGCTGATCGCCGCCAAGGCCGACGCCGAGCACGGCCCCGCCGACGGGGTGGACCGCGAGCGGGTCCACGCCGACATCGAGGCCCTGCACACCGTGCTCGACGAGGCCGAGGCCGCCACCGCCCTGCCCGGCGCGCCCACCGCCTTCGACGCCCTGCACGACTTCGTGGTCCGGGTGCGGGTGGAGGGGCCGGGCCGGGTCGAGGCGGCGGGGGAGGACGGGGAGGACTGAGCGGGGGTACGGGGGCCAGTCCGCCCGGTGGGGTCGGGCCCCCGCCACCCCGTCACCGTGCTCTCAGGCCCCTGCCAGCCGGTCCACGCGCCGCTCGGTCCCCGCCACCGGTTCGCCGTAGGCCCCGGCCGCTGCCAGCGCCGACGCCCGGCGGACGCGGTAGAGGAAGTCCTCCACCGCCCCGGTGTCCGGGTCGGCCGGCAGCGGGGAGCCGTCGGCGGCCCGGTCGGCCTCCTCGGCCAGCCGGGCCATCCACCGCTCGACCTCGTCCCAGGCCACCTCGCCCCGCTTCACCGCCAGCAGCCGGTCCCGCCCGGCGCCCGCGTCGATCACCAGCTCCCCGGTGCGCAGCAGGTCCCGGCAGCTGCCCAGCAGCCGCAGCAGATGCATGGCGTGCTTCCAGCGGGGCTCTCCGTGCTGCCGGACGTCCGCCTCCAGCTTGCGGCGCTGCGCCACCGCGTAGCGGACGAAGCTGGCGTGCGCCCGCCGGGACAGGAACGCCCCGCGCAGCGCCAGCAGTTCGCGGCCGGTGGCGTCCGCGTACTCCACCAGCGGCGAGTGCAGGCACTCCAGGATGTTCGGGTTGGCCCGCAGCGCCAGCTCGCAGAAGCGTTCCAGCTCCCAGCTGAACTGCTCCTCCGCGGGCCCCTCCACATGGGTCGGCGGCTTGCTGAACCGCCACTGGAGCGCGGTCGGCGCCAGGAACACCCCGCGCCGGTCGGTGTCACTGCCCTCGGTCGCCAGCCCGAAGGCCCGCGACCCCATCACACAGGAGTAGACGGTGTGCTCCCGCACCAGCCGCTCCCCGGTCAGCCCGTCCTCGTACACCCTGGCGCCCCCGTCCGTCATGGGCCCCGACCCTAGCCGCCACCCCCGGGCCGCGGGACACTGGGCGGATGATCTTCCACCTCGTACCGGAGGCCGAGTGGCCGCCCGCGCCCGGCTCCGCCTACCGCCCCGCCTCCCTCTCCGCCGAGGGCTTCGTGCACTGCTCCGGCGACGAGGCCATCGCCCAGGAGGTGGCCGCCGCCCTCTACCGGGAGGTGCCCGGCACCCTGCTGCTGCTCACCGTGGACGAGAGCCGGCTGACCGCCGAGGTCCGCTGGGAGGAGGCCGACGGACGGAGCTTCCCGCATGTGTACGGGGAGATCGCGCCGGACGCCGTGGTCGCCGTCCAGGAGCTGCGCCGGGACGCCGAGGGGCAGCCGCTGGGACTCGCCCCGCGCGGCTGAGTACGGCTGCCGCCCGCCCCGACCTGACCTAGTACCGCCGAACGGGCTGCGCCCCGCCGCCCCCGGCTGACTAGGCTGAACGCCGACACCGGGGCCGCGACAAGGGCCGCCCTGCCGCACGAGACATCCGAGGAGCACGAGGTGGCGGTACGAGCGGTCCGCGGGGCCGTCCAGCTGGAGCGGGACGAGGCGGCGCATATGCGCGAGCGGGTCGGCGAGCTGCTCACCGCCGTACTCGACCGCAACGGCCTGACCGCCGAGGACCTGATCAGCGTCTGGTTCACCGCCACCCCCGACCTGCACAGCGACTTCCCGGCCGTCGCCGCGCGCGGCCTCGGCATCACCGACGTGCCCCTGATCTGCGCCCAGGAACTCGACATCGCCGGCGCCATGCCCCGGGTGGTCCGGATCCTGGCGCACATCGAGACCGAGCTGCCCAAGTCCGCCGTCGCGCACGTCTACCTCGGCGCCGCCGCCGCCCTCCGGAAGGACATCGCCCAGTGAGAACCGCCGTCGTCATCGGAACCGGGCTCATCGGCACCTCCGCGGCCCTCGCGCTCACCGCCCGCGGCATCGCCGTCCACCTGGTCGACCACGACCCCGACAGCGCCCGCACCGCGGCCGCCCGCGGCGCCGGGACCGAGGGCGCCCCGGACGGGCCCGTGGACCTGGCGATCATCGCCGTACCGCCCGCGTACGTCGCCACCGCCCTCGCCGAGGCCATGCGCCGCGGCCTGGCCCGCGGCTACCTGGACGTGGCCAGCGTCAAGGGCGGGCCCCAGCGGGAGCTGGCCGGGCTCGGCCTGGACCTCACCGCGTACATCGGCACCCACCCGATGTCCGGCAAGGAGCGCTCCGGCCCGCTCGCCGCCACCGCCGACCTCTTCGAAGGCCGCCCCTGGGTGCTCACCCCCACCGCGGACACCGACACCGAGGTGCTCAACCTCGCCCTGGAGCTGGTGGCGCTCTGCGGGGCCGTCCCGGTCGTCATGGACGCCGAGGCCCACGACCGGGCCGTGGCCCTGGTCTCGCACACCCCGCACCTGGTCTCCTCGATGGTCGCCGCCCGGCTCGCCGATGCCGACGAGACCGCGGTGCGGCTCTGCGGCCAGGGCATCCGGGACGTGACCCGGATCGCCGGCTCCGAGCCCCGGATGTGGGTGGAGATCATCGCCGCCAACCCCGGCCCGGTCGCCGATGTGCTCGCCGGGATCGCCACCGACCTGGACGACACCGTCCGCGCGCTGCGCGCCCTGCAGTCCGCCGACGAGGACAAGCGGCGCGGCGGCGCCCTCGGCGTGGAGGACGTGCTGCGGCGCGGGAAGACCGGCCGGGCCCGGGTGCCCGGCAAGCACGGCGGCGGCCCCACCGTCTACGAGACGGTCACCGTGATGATCAGCGACGAGCCCGGTGAGCTGGCCCGGATCTTCGCCGACGCCGGGCGGGCCGGGGTCAACATCGAGGACGTCCGCATCGAGCACGCCACCGGCCGGCAGTCCGGACTGGTCCAGCTGATGGTGGTGCCCACCTCCGTCCCCGCCCTGGTGGAGACCCTGCGCGAACGGGGCTGGTCGCTGCGGTTGTGACCCGCCCGGGCGGGCGGGGAGCGGGCTGGGCCGAACGGGTGTGAGACGGAGCCCCGGCAGTCGGTAACCTTGTGCGGGGCCCTCGGCAACCGCCCGCCCCACTCCCCGCGTACCAGGAAGGTGTCCGACACCGTGGAATCCGTGATCGTCGCCATCGACGGCCCCTCCGGCACGGGCAAGTCGAGCACCTCCAAGGCGGTCGCCGCCAAGCTGGGGCTCAGCTACCTGGACACCGGCGCCCAGTACCGGGCGATCACCTGGTGGATGCTGACCAACGGGGTGGACACCGAGGACCCGGCCGCCATCGCCTCCGCCGCGGGCAAGCCGGTGATCGTCTCCGGCACCGACCCCAACCACCCCACCATCACCGTGGACGGGCTGGACGCGGCCGGCCCGATCCGCACCCAGGAGGTCACCTCCCAGGTCAGCGCGGTCAGCGCGGTCCCCGAGGTGCGCACCCTGATCACCGGGCTCCAGCGCTCCATCGCCGCGGCCGCCACCGGCGGCATCGTGGTCGAGGGCCGGGACATCGGCACCACCGTGCTGCCCGACGCCGACCTCAAGGTCTTCCTCACCGCCTCCCCGGAGGCCCGCGCCGCCCGCCGCTCCGGCGAGGTCAAGGGCTCCGACGTGGCGGCCACCCGGGAGGCCCTGATCAAGCGGGACGCGGCCGACTCCAGCCGCAAGACCTCCCCGCTCGCCAAGGCCGGCGACGCCGTCGAGGTGGACACCACCGAGCTCACCCTCCAGCAGGTCATCGAGTGCGTGGTCACCCTGGTCGAGGAGAAGCGGGCCGCCGGATGACCCCACCCGGTCCTTCGACCACCGCGAGACCCTCCGCCCGGGGCGCCGCCGTCGGCCGCCGCATCGGCATCGGACTGATGTACGGGCTGTGGCGGCCGCGCGTCCTCGGCGCCTGGCGCGTCCCGGCCGCCGGCCCGGTGATCTTCGCCGTCAACCACGCGCACAACCTCGACGGACCCATGCTGATGGGCACCGCGCCCCGGCCCGTGCACTTCCTGATCAAGCGGGAGGCCTTCATCGGCCCGCTCGGCGCCTTTCTCACCGGAATCGGCCAGCTCAAGGTGGACCGCACCGCCGCCGACCGGGCCGCCATCACCAGCGCCCTCGAGGTGCTGAGCGACGGCGGCGTCCTCGGCATCTTCCCCGAGGGCACCCGCGGCACCGGCGACTTCGCCTCGCTGCGGGCCGGGCTCGCGTACTTCGCCGTACGTTCCGGCGCCCCGATCGTGCCGGTCGCGGTGCTCGGCTCCACCGACCGGCGGAGCCGGATCACCCGGGTGCTGCCGCCGGTGCGCAGCCGGGTCGACGTCGTCTTCGGGGACGCCTTCCAGGCGGGCGACGGCAGCGGGCGCCGCACCCGCACCGCCCTGGACGAGGCCACCGTCCGCATCCAGGAGCGGCTGACCGCCCACCTGGAAAACGCCAGGCGCCTCACCGGGCGCTGATCCAGACTTGAACCGCGGGCCGGCCGGTCATCCGCCGCCCCGCCGCAGACGACGAAGAACGAGGAACGGACTTCATGAACGACCAGCACGACCACGGAGCACTCGGCGACACCGAGTACACGGAGTTCATGGAGCTCGCCGCCGAGGAGGGCTTCGACGCCGAAGAGGTCGAGGGAGCCATCGAGGAGGCCGGCCACGGCCCGCTCCCCGTCCTCGCCATCGTCGGCCGGCCCAATGTCGGCAAGTCGACCCTCGTCAACCGGGTCATCGGCCGCCGCGAGGCCGTGGTCGAGGACCGCCCCGGCGTCACCCGCGACCGCGTCACCTACGAGGCCGAATGGGCCGGCCGCCGCTTCAAGGTCGTCGACACCGGCGGCTGGGAGCAGGACGTCCTGGGCATCGACGCCTCCGTCGCCGCCCAGGCCGAGTTCGCCATCGAGGCCGCCGACGCCGTGGTCTTCGTGGTGGACGCCACGGTCGGCGCCACCGACACCGACGAGGCCGTGGTCAAGCTGCTGCGCCGGGCCGGCAAGCCCGTCGTCCTCGCCGCCAACAAGGTGGACGGCCCCTCCAGCGAGGCGGACGCCGCCATGCTCTGGTCCCTCGGCCTCGGCGAACCCCACCCGGTCTCCGCCCTGCACGGCCGCGGCACCGGCGACCTGCTGGACGAGGTCCTCAAGGCCCTCCCCGAGGCGCCCGCGCAGTCCTTCGGCACCGCCGTCGGCGGCCCCCGCCGGATCGCCCTCATCGGCCGCCCCAACGTCGGCAAGTCCTCCCTGCTCAACAAGGTCGCCGGCGAGGAGCGCGTGGTGGTCGACGCCACCGCCGGCACCACCCGCGACCCGGTGGACGAGCTGATCGAGCTCGGCGGCACCACCTGGAAGTTCGTGGACACCGCCGGCATCCGCAAGCGCGTCCACCTCCAGGAGGGCGCCGACTACTACGCCTCGCTGCGCACCGCCGCCGCGGTCGAGAAGGCCGAGGTCGCGGTCGTCCTGATCGACACCTCCGAGTCGATCTCCGTCCAGGACCAGCGGATCATCACCATGGCCGTGGAGGCCGGCCGCGCCCTGGTCATCGCCTACAACAAGTGGGACTCGCTGGACGAGGAGCGGCGCTACTACCTGGAGCGCGAGATCGAGACCGAGATGCAGCAGGTCTCCTGGGCGCCCCGGGTCAACGTCTCCGCCCGTACCGGCCGCCATATGGAGAAGCTGGTCCCGGCCATCGAGGCGGCCCTCGCCGGCTGGGAGACCCGCGTCCCCACCGGCCGGCTCAACGCCTTCCTCGGCGAGCTGGTCGCCGCCCACCCCCACCCGATCCGCGGCGGCAAGCAGCCCCGCATCCTCTTCGGCACCCAGGCCGGTACCAAGCCGCCGCGCTTCGTCCTCTTCGCCTCCGGCTTCCTGGAGCACGGCTACCGCCGCTTCGTGGAGCGCCGGCTGCGCGAGGAGTTCGGCTTCGAGGGCACCCCGATCCACATCTCGGTCCGCGTCCGCGAGAAGCGCGGCCGCAAGAAGTAGGGTTTTCGGCCCGGTACGGCCGCGGGGCCGGCGTCCTCTTCCTTCTCGGAGCAGATGAAGGTGCGGTCCTCCACGCG
>NZ_JBEYXH010000049.1:0-45764 GCF_040644755.1 Streptomyces sp. NPDC046887 | reverse complement strand
GTTGTGGTTGGGGGGCGGCGGGCGGGGGGGGGCGCCCGGGGGGGGCCCCGCCACCACCGGGGTGGGGGGGTGTTTATACCACGTGAAACCGATGTTTCACGTGAAACATCGCCCCGAACTGCTTCCTGGAGGAGTCAGGCGGGGATCAGGAGGCGACGAGCGGTGCCGGCGCGTCCGTCCCGTCCGTCCGCCACTTGACGATCTTGTCGAAGCTGACCACGGCCCCGCCCCGGCCGGAGCGGTTGCCGAAGTGGACATGGTCGGCCAGCTCCTCGATGAGGCTCAGCCCCCGTCCGCTCTCCGCCTCCGGGGTCGGTCTGCGCACTGCCGGGACCGGCCCCCGGGGGAATCCGGGCCCGGAGTCGGCCACCTCGATACGGCACTTCTCACCGTCGAGGTAGGCGGTCACCCGGTACTCGGCCGACGGCTCGCCCGTCCCCGTCCGGCCGCCGTGCTCCACGGCGTTGGCGCAGGCTTCGGTGAGGGCGAGCGACAGGTCGTACGAGACGTCCGGGTCGACGCCCGCGGTCTCCATGGTGCCGAGGAGAAGGCGGCGGGCGAGCGGAACACTCGCAGCCTCACGCCGCAAATGGAGAGACCACCAGATGCTCATGCTCCAGCCTCCTGGCTGCGGCTTGACATACCGATACGTATTGCCCGGCGACACGGACCGTAAGCGCGGGGTTGACAGGAGCGCGCCCGTTCGGCGGATGCGGGTAGCCCGGACGACGGGGTAGTGGAGCGCGGGCGCGGAGGAGCGCACGGGTGGTGGGGCACACGGGTGGTGGGGCACACGGGTAGCGCACCGCTAGGGGAGCGGCCGACCCGGGTCGGTCCCAAAGGTGATGTTCCGGACCTGCCGTAGGGCGGCGGGTGCGGCAGTGCGATGATGGCCCGGCCATGTCTGCCCCCTCCGGGTACGCCCCGACCACCGGTCCGCGGGTGCTTCCGCGACTGCTGAGGGCCGCGGTGTTCGCCGCGGTCTGCGTCGCGCTGTCCGGAGTGGGCCACGCCCTGGCGGCCTGCGCGACGGTCCCCTGGTGGACCCTGGTCGCCGGTTTCCTCGGGGTGTTCGCGGCGATCGTCCCGCTCGCCGGGCGCGAGCGCTCCCTGCCGCTCATCGCGACGGCCCTCGCCGGAGGCCAACTCGGCCTGCATGCGCTGTTCGGGCTGGGCGAGCGCTACCAGCATCTGCTGCACACCCTGCTCGGCGGCTCCCGCGCCGGCGGCGGGAACCTCGCCGCGAGCGGTGCGGGCGCGGGCGGGCAGGCGGACGACGCACTGATCCGGATCGCCGCCCAGCTGGTGTGCGGGGCCGGTCCGCGGTCGATCAGCACGGCGGACGCCTACCGGATCGTCGCGGGCGCGGGACTGGACCCGCAGGACGCCGCCACGGCCGCCACGGCCGGGCAGGGGGCGCACACCGCGCACGGAGCCGCCGCGTCGGCGGCGCTGCTGCCCGGCCTCCCCATGCTCCTGGGCCATCTGCTGGCGGCGCTGGCCACCGGCTGGCTGCTGCGCCGAGGCGACCTGGCCCTGCTCCGGCTGGCCCGGCTCTCCGGCCGCGGCGCCTGCGAGGTGGCCGACGGCGCGCTGGTACGCGCCCTGCGGGCCGCCCTCGCCCTCGTACGCGCGCTGGCGGGCGGACTGCCCGTGCCGCCCGTGTGCGGACCCCGGACCCGGCGTACCGGTGACGACTCCCCGCCGCCCGGTGCGGCGGACGCACTCCAGCACTCGGTGATCAGGCGCGGCCCTCCGGCCGTACTCGTCCTCGCAGCCTGACACGGTCCACTCGGCAGCGGGTGGTGCCGTGGCGCGTCCGCGCGCACACCGATATCACCGCATCCCTGCTCTTACGTGGAGTGTGCTTCCGTATGAACGTTTCCCGTGCCGCCCTCGTCGCCGGTGTCGCCGCCTCCTCGGTCGTCCTGCTGGCCGGGCCCGCCTTCGCTCACGTCAGCGTGCAGCCGCAGGGCGAGGCCGCCAAGGGCGGCTACGCCACCGTCAACTTCAAGGTGCCGAACGAGCGCGACAACGCCTCCACCGTGAAGCTGGAGGTCACCCTGCCGACCGACACCCCGATGGCCTCCGTGCTGCCGCAGCCGGTCCCGGGCTGGACGGTCAAGGTCGACAAGGCCAAGCTCGCCAAGCCGCTGGACGTGCACGGCAAGCAGATCACCGAGGCCCCGTCCAAGATCACCTGGACCGCCACGTCGTCCAAGATCGGCCCCGGTGAGTTCCAGCAGTTCCCGGTTTCCCTGGGCCAGCTGCCGGAGAACGCCGACCAGCTCGTCTTCAAGGCGCTCCAGACGTACGACAACAAGGAGGTCGTGCGCTGGATCGAGGAGCCCAAGGAGGGTGGCGAGGAGCCGGAGACCCCGGCACCCGTGCTGGAGCTCTCCGCGGCGACCGGCGACCACCACGGTGGCGGCGCGGCGGACCAGGACAAGGCCGAGAAGGACGGCGGGCAGGGCGCCGAGGACACCAAGGAGGCCGGGCACGACGACGGCGGCAAGCACGACACCGCGAGCGCCGAGTCCAGCTCCGAGGGCTCGTCCAGTGACACCACGGCCCGGGTCCTCGGCATCGTCGGCATCGTGATCGGCACCGCGGGCGTGGCGTTCGGCGTCCTGGCCCGCCGCCGCCGCTCCGTCTGACGCACCAGCCGAAACCGGGACCGCCCGACGGCGCACCCTGCCCGAGGGCGCGGACGGCTCGAAGGAGCGGACCGCTCGCGGCCGGGATGAGCCGTGGGGCGGATACGGCGGTGAGCAGCCCCGGACGACCGGACGGGCCAGGCATCCGGACCTGGCCCGCCCGGCCCCGGCGGCCGCCCTCGCCGTCCCCTCCCAGCCTCCTCGCCGTCCCTTCCCGCCTCCTCGCCGTCCCTTCCCGCCCCGCCCGTTTCCCGGGCCCGGGACACCAGCCGGAACACCGCCGGAACATGAGAGAGAAGCCCCACCCCATGCACCACCACATCGACACCTCCCCCGCCCCCGGGCCCGAGGAGCGGCCGCAGCGCCCGGCACGGGACCGCCGCGGCGGCCGCCGGACCGCCCGCCTCGCGACCGCTCTGGTCGCCGTGTCCGCGTTCGCCCTCACCGCCTGCGGTGGCGACGGCGGCGCCAAGGCGAAGGGCGACGGCTCGGTCGCCCAGGTCTCGGGCGGATCGTCGCAGGACAAGGCGGCGACCGTCCTCGACCAGCCCTTCAAGAAGCCCGACCTCGTCCTGACCGACACCAAGGGCGAGAAGTTCGACCTGCGCGAGCGCACCAAGGGCAAGCCGACCCTCGTCTACTTCGGCTACACCCACTGCCCGGATGTGTGCCCGCTGACCATGAGCAACATCGCCCTGGCGAAGAAGGAGCTGCCCAAGGCCGACCAGGACAAGCTCCAGGTCGTCTTCGTCACCACCGACCCCGAGCGGGACACCTCGGCGGAGCTGGCGAAGTGGCTGCCCGGCGCGGGCGACCCGTCCTTCACCGGGCTCACCGGCGACTTCGCCACCATCCAGGCGGGCGCGCGCCAGCTCGGCATCACCATCGAGCCGTCGAAGAAGAACAAGGACGGTTCGATCGAGTCCATGCACGGCACCCAGGTGATCGCGTTCTCCCCGAAGTCGGACGCGGGCTATGTGCTCTACGGCGAGGACACCCGCTGGGAGGACTACGCCAAGGACCTGCCCAAGCTGGTGAAGGGGGAGCGTCCGTGACCCGCCCCGGTACGGCGCTGGGCGCCGCCATGGCACTCGCCGCGGCACTGGTCCTCGGCGGCTGCTCCTCGTCCGCCACCCACGACGGCGACAGCGGTACGGAGGCGGGCTCGGCGCCGCGGCTGAAGGTAGCCGACGCGTATATGCCGCAGCCGGTGGGCGACACCGCGGGCGGCTTCCTCACCGTCACCAACACCGGTGGCGGCGCGGACAAGCTGGTCGCGGTGAGCAGCCCGCTCTCCGACGACGTAGAGATCCACGAGACGAAGGACCAGCGGATGCGGGAGGTCGAGTCGTTCGACATCCCCGCCGGCGGTGAGCTGCACCTCGAACGGGGCGGCAGCCATCTGATGTTCATGGAGATCAAGAAGCAGCCGAAGCAGGGCGAGAAGGTGGCGGTGGAGCTGCGCTTCGAGAAGTCCGGCCCGATCCGGATCGAGCTGCCCGTCGAGGCGCCCACCCACAACCCCGCGTCCGGCCACACGGCCCACGGCTCCGCCCACCACTGAGAGACGGGGACGAGACACCATGACGGCCACTGCCCCGGGGACCGCCACCGGCACCCCCACCCGCGGCCGAGCCCCCGCCCGGAACCACATCCGAGGCCGGAACGGGATCCACGGCCGGGACCGGATCCGCGGCTGGGGCGTACGGCCCGGGGACGGCCGGCCCGCCCCGGTGGCCGTACGGCTGCTGCTGGTGCTGGCCGCGCTCCTCGGCGCCGTGCTCGCCGGGGCGGCGCCCGCGTCCGCGCACGCCGCGTTGACCGCGAGCGACCCCCGGGACGGCGCGGTCGTCAAGGCCGCCCCGAAGGAGGTGACGCTCACCTTCTCCGAGCAGGTCGCCATGGGCGACGACTCGATCCGGGTCCTGGAACCCAGCGGCAAGCGGGCCGACACCGGCACGGTCCGGGACCGGAGCGGCGGCGGCGAGGTCCGGCACTCGGTCGGGCTGCACTCCGGGCTGCCGGACGGCACGTACACCGTCGCCTGGCGCGTGGTGTCCGCCGACAGCCACCCGATCTCCGGGGCGTTCACCTTCTCCATCGGCGCCCCCTCGGAGCAGCGGGCGGTGGTGGCGCAGGCGGAGGCCGGCGGCGGGCTGGTCGGGGTGCTGTACGGGATCGCGCGCTACGTCTCGTACGGCGGCTTCATCCTGCTCGTCGGCGGCGGCGCGTTCGTACTGGCCTGCTGGCCGCGCGGGGCGGCGGTACGGCCGCTGCAGCGGCTGGTGGTACGCGGCTGGGTGGCGCTGACCGGCGCCACCCTGGTCCAGCTGCTGCTGCGCGGGCCCTATACGGGGGTGGGCGCCGAACCGGGCGCGGAGGCCTCGGTGGCCGACGCCTTCGACCTGGACGTCCTCGGCACCGTACTGGAGACCAAGACCGGCACGGCGCTGGTCTCCCGGCTGCTGCTGCTCGGCGCCGCCGCGCTGTTCGTCGCGGTGCTCTTCGGCGCGTACACCCGGCGCGCGGAGGAGAGCGAGCGCAAGGACCTGTCCTTCGGCCTGGCGGTCGGCGGCACGGTCGTCGCGGCCGGGATCGCGGCCACCTGGGCGCTCTCCGAGCACGCCTCGACCGGCATCCAGACCGCCGTGGCGATGCCGGTTGACGTGCTGCACCTGCTCGCCATGGCCGCTTGGCTGGGCGGGCTGGCGGCGCTGCTGGTGGTGCTGTTCCGGGGTCCGTCGATCGAACGGGAGGCGGTACGGCGGTTCTCCCGGCTGGCGTTCGGCTCGGTGGTGGCCCTGGCGGTGACCGGGGTCTACCAGTCGTGGCGGCAGGTCGGTACCTGGAGCGCGCTGACCGGTACGGCGTACGGGCGGCTGCTGGTGCTCAAGGTCGTGCTGGTCGCGGCACTGGTCGGCCTCGCCTGGTTCTCCCGCCGGTGGACCGGGCGGCTGAGCGAGACCGCCGAGACCTCAAAGGCCCCGGAGAAGGCCGAGACCTCGGAGGGGGCCGAGGGCGCGCCGGTCGCGGCGGTCGCCGCCACGGGCGCGGCAGGGCGGGGCGGCGAAGCCACCGAGCAGGACGCCGGCAGCACCGCCGGAAACGGGGACAGCACCGCCGGGGCGGAGCCGTCCGCCGAGCGGGCGCGGCAGCTGGCCCGGCAGCGCGCGGCCCTGGCCACCGCCCAGGACAAGCGGCGGCGCGACGCCGACCCGGTCCGCTCCGGGCTGCGCCGCTCGGTGCTGGCCGAGGCGGCCGTGGCGGTCGTCCTGCTCGCCGTCACCACCGTGCTGACGACCACCGAGCCCGGCCGTACGGAGGAGGAGGCCGGGCGGGCGCAGGCGGGCGCGGCCCAGACCGCCCCGGCACCCACCGGGCCCGTCGAGCTCACACTGCCGTTCGACACCGGCGGGGTGAACGGCAAGGGCACCATCCGGCTCACCGTCGATCCGGGCCGGTCCGGCGCCAACACCCTGCATGTCTTCGCCGACGGTACCGACGGCCGACCGCTGGACCTGCCCGAGCTGAAGGTGTCCTTCACCCTGCGCGAGCAGCAGATCGGGCCGCTGCCCGTACAGCCGGACCGCGTCGCGGCCGGACACTGGAGCGCGGAGGGCCTGCAGATCCCGATGCCCGGCGAGTGGACGATCCAGGTGACCGTCCGTACCTCCGACATCGACCAGACCACCCTCGACAAGAACGTGAAGATCGGCTGACCCCCGCTATGCAGCACAACCACCGGCGCGAGCGCGAGAACGACCCGAAGGCTCAGGGAGCCGCGAAGGGGCCCCATCAGCTTTCGGAGCGGCCACCCGCCGAGGCGCGGCCCGGCCAGGAGCAGGCGTCCGGGGCCGGGGTGTCCCGGCGGCGGCTGCTGGGCAGCGCGGGCGCGGCCGGAGCGGCCGGGCTGGTGCTCGGCGGGGCGGGCGGCGCCGCCGTCCACGCCGCCGCCGCGCCCGAACCGGGGACGGCGCTGTCCACGGTCGGCTCGTCCCGGGTGCCCTTCCACGGGCGGCACCAGGCGGGCATCCTCCAGCCGATGCAGGCCCGGGGCCATCTGATCGCCTTCGACCTGGTGCCCGGTGCCGGGCGCCGGGAGGCCGCGGCGCTGCTGCGGCGCTGGTCGGCGGTGGCGGAGCGGCTGATGGCGGGACGCCCGGCGGGCGGCGGGGACACCGGGGTGGCGCTGGACGCGGGGCCGTCCTCGCTCACGGTCACCTTCGGCTTCGGCGCCTCCTTCTTCGACCGCACCGGGCTGACCGGGCGGCGACCGGTCGAGCTGGAGCCGCTGCCCGCGTTCTCCGCCGACCGGCTCGACGCCCGCCGCTCCAACGGCGACCTGTGGGTGCAGATCGGTGCCGACGACGCCCTGGTGGCCTTCCACGCGCTGCGCGCCGTACAGAAGGAGGCGGGCGGGGCGGCGAAGGCCCGGTGGCAGATGAACGGCTTCAACCGGGCGCCCGGTGCCACCGCGCAGCCGATGACCACCCGCAATCTGATGGGCCAGGTCGACGGCACCGGCAACCCCAAGCCGTCCGAGCCGGACTTCGACGCGCGGGTGTTCGTCCCGGCGGGCGGTGGCCGTGGCGGGGGCGGAGGCGGGGCCCAGGCCTGGATGGCGGGCGGGTCGTACGCGGTGGTCAGGCGGATCCGGATGCTGCTGGACGACTGGGAGAAGCTGTCCCTGGCGAAGCAGGAGCAGGTCATCGGGCGGCGCAAGGCGGACGGCGCCCCGCTGACCGGTGGGACCGAGACGACCGAGCCCGATTTGGAGAAGACCGGCGCCGACGGCCGCCCGGTCATCGCCGCCGACGCGCACTCCCGGATCTCGGCGCCCGAGCAGAACGGCGGGGCCGCGATGCTGCGCAGGCCCTTCTCGTACCACGACGGGATCGGCCCGGACGGGGAGCCGGACGCCGGGCTGATCTTCGTCGCCTGGCAGGCCGACCCGCGCCGGGGCTTCGTACCGGTGCAGCGGAAACTCGACCGGGGCGACGCGCTGTCGCCGTTCATCCGGCACGAGGCGAGCGGCCTGTACGCGGTGCCCGGCGGCCCGGCGGAGGGCGAGTACGTGGGCCAGCGGCTGCTGGAGTCCTGAGCCGCGTTCCCCTCTTGTCCCGTGGGCCTTGTCCCGTGGTCCGGGTTCGCGGCCGAGGCGGGGCCCTGCCCGGTTCGCGTCCGAGGTCTGGCCCTGCCCGGTTCGCGGCCGAGGCGGGGGCCTTGTCCGTCATCTGGCGACCGCCGCCCCGGCCCCGGGGCGCGCATTAGGGTGACCGGTATGTCGGCCACGCGCT
The DNA here is from genome assembly GCF_040644755.1 of Streptomyces sp. NPDC046887. Lineage (NCBI taxonomy): Bacteria > Bacillati > Actinomycetota > Actinomycetes > Kitasatosporales > Streptomycetaceae > Streptomyces > Streptomyces sp. NPDC046887. The sequence goes on along the minus strand of NZ_JBEYXH010000049.1, from coordinate 37,810 downwards.
ATACGTATCTCGGTCCCGAGGGCACCTTCACCGAAGCCGCCCTCCGTACGCTTCCGGAGGCCGCCACCCGCGAGCTGGTGCCCATGGTCTCGGTGGCGGCCGCGCTCGACGCTGTACGCGGCGGGGAGGCAGCCGCCGCCTTCGTGCCCATCGAGAACTCGGTCGAGGGCGGAGTGACGGCCACCCTGGACGAGCTGGCCTCCGGCGAGCCGTTGATGATCTACCGCGAGGTCCTGCTGCCCATCGCGTTCGCGCTGCTGGTGCGGCCGGGCACCAAGCTCACCGACATCAAGACGGTGACCGGCCATCCGGTGGCCCAGCCGCAGGTGCGCAAGTGGCTGCGCGCCCATCTGCCGGAGGCCGTGTGGGAGTCGGCCGCCTCCAACGCGGACGGCGCGCGGCTGGTGCAGGAGGGCCGGTACGACGCCGCGTTCGCCGGGGAGTTCGCCGCGGTGCGGTACGGGCTGGAGACCCTGGTCCGGGACATCCATGACGCCGCCAACGCGGAGACCCGGTTCGTGCTGGTCGGCCGTCCGGCCCGGCCCGCCGCGCCCACCGGCGTGGACAAGACCTCGGTGGTGGTCTGGCAGCAGGAGGACCACCCGGGCACCCTGCAGGCCCTGCTCCAGGAGTTCGCCGCGCGCGGGGTCAACCTGATGCTGCTGCAGTCCCGTCCGACGGGCGCCGGTATCGGCAACTACTGCTTCGCGATCGACGCCGAGGGCCATATCGCGGACCTGCGGATGGGCGAGGCGCTGATGGGGCTGAAGCGGAGCTGCGCCAAGGTGCGGTTCCTCGGTTCGTACCCCCGGGCCGGTGCCACCGTCGAGGACGTCACCCCACTGCACCCGGGGATGTCCGACGCGGACTTCACGGCGGCCTCGGACTGGCTGGCCCGCTGCCAGGACGGCCGGGCCTGAGACCGTACGGGGGCGGGGGCTCGGGGCGTACCGGGTCCCGGGGGAAAGTTATCCACAGGGTTGCTTCTCGACCTGGGGACAAGTCGACATCGGTCAAGGCGGGGTCGACAAATCGCCCCCAGAGAGCGCCGGCCGGGTCCCGGTGGGGCTCAAGCGGGATGGAGCCCCGCTCCCCCGCCCCGATGTCCCGATTCCACCGATCGCCCCTTTTGAGAGCTGATTTCCCACTCGAATGAGTGGGAAGTCCCAGGTTTGCCCGGCATTCCGCAGCAGAGAAATAACTCCGGAATGATCAATTCGGAAGTTCCCACTGATCCACTCGCTGATCCACAGAACTTCCACACAGCCTGTGGATAACAATTCCCTCCCACGGTCGGGCTGTGGACAACCGCGGTCGCCACGCACCGCCCGTCCCGCCGGGCGCCAGGGCCGAAGCGGCCCCCGCCCCTCCGCGACCCCCTCAGCCCAAGCCGCCCCATTTCGGGCTTTCCGTACGTAACGACACGCGCCGTAAATCCGTGAAGGGGCCGCCGTCCGGCACCGGTAGCCTGGTGGGGTGATTGACCTTCGCCTGCTCCGTGAGGACCCCGACCGTGTTCGCGCCTCCCAGCGCGCCCGTGGAGAGGACGTCGGCCTCGTCGACGCCCTGCTCTCCGCCGACGAGCGGCGCAGGTCGTCCGGTGTCCGCTTCGACGAACTGCGTTCCGAGCAGAAGGCACTGGGCAAGCGCATCCCCAAGGCCTCCCCGGAGGAGCGGGCCGAGCTGCTGCAGCGCGCCGAGCAGCTGAAGACGGACGTCAAGGCCGCCGACGCCCAGCAGCACGAGGCCGACGAAGAGGCCAAGCAGCTGCTGCTGAAGCTGGGGAACCTGGTCCACCCCGACGTCCCGGAGGGCGGCGAGGAGGACTTCGTCGTCCTGGAGACGCACGGCACCATCCGGGACTTCGGTGCCGAGGGCTTCCAGCCCAAGGACCACCTGGAGCTGGGCGAGGCGCTCGGAGCCATCGACATGGAGCGGGGCGCCAAGGTCTCCGGCTCGCGCTTCTACTACCTCACCGGGGTCGGCGCCCTGCTGGAGCTGGCCCTGGTCAACGCGGCCATCGCCCAGGCGACCGAGGCCGGGTTCATCCCGATGCTGACGCCCACCCTGGTCCGGCCGCGCGCCATGGAGGGCACCGGCTTCCTCGGCCAGGCCGCCGAGAACGTCTACCACCTGGAGAAGGACGACTACTACCTGGTGGGCACGTCCGAGGTGCCGCTCGCGGCGTACCACATGGACGAGATCCTCGACGCCGACAAGCTGCCGCTGCGGTACGCCGGGTTCTCCCCCTGCTACCGGCGCGAGGCTGGGACCTACGGCAAGGACACCCGGGGCATCTTCCGGGTCCACCAGTTCGACAAGGTGGAGATGTTCTCGTACGTCGCACCCGAGGACGCCGAGGCCGAGCACAAGCGGCTGCTGGAGTGGGAGAAGCAGTGGCTGAACTCGCTGGAGCTGCCGTTCCAGGTGATCGACGTCGCCACCGGCGACCTGGGCGCCTCCGCCTCGCGTAAGTACGACTGCGAGGCCTGGATCCCGACGCAGGGCAAGTACCGCGAGCTGACCTCCGCGTCGAACTGCGACAGCTTCCAGGCCCGCCGCCTGTCCGTGCGGATGCGCGAGGAGCGCGAGGGCAAGAAGACGGTGCAGCCGCTGGCCACGCTCAACGGCACCCTGTGCGCGGTGCCGCGCACCATCGTCGCGCTGCTGGAGAACCACCAGCAGGCCGACGGCACGGTGCTCGTCCCGCAGGTGCTCCGCCCCTACCTGGGCGGACGCGAGATCCTGGAGCCCCTCGCCAAGTGACCACGCTCCCCGGCCCCGCCGCCCCCACCCAGCCGGCCTCCTTCCCCCTCCAGTCCGCCACCCGCCGGTCCCCGTTCCCGTTCAAGCTGGTCGCGACCGACCTGGACGGCACGCTGCTGCGCTCCGACGACACCGTCTCGCAGCGCACCCGCGACGCGCTCGCCGCCGCCACGGCGGCGGGGGCCGCGCACATCGTGGTGACCGGGCGCTCGGTCCCCTGGACCCGGCACATCCTGGACGACCTCGGCTACGACGGTCTCGCCGTGTGCGGCCAGGGCGCGCAGGTCTACCACGCGGGTGAGCACCGGCTGCTCACCTCGGTGACGCTGGACCGGCAGCTGGCGGGGCTGGCGCTGTCGAAGATCGAGGCCGAGGTCGGCCCGCTCGCCATCGCCGCGAGCCGGGACGGGCTCGACGGGGACGTTCTGGTCGGCCCCGGCTACCGGGTCCAGGAGGGGCCGCTGCCCTACCTGCCGTACGAGGACCCGGCCGATCTCTGGTCGGCGCCGCTCAACAAGGTGTACATCCAGCACCCCACCCTTGACGACGACGCCCTGGCCGCCGCCGCGCGGCAGGCCGTCGGCAGCCTGGTGGACGTGGTCATGGCGGGTTCGGGCATCGTGGAAATCCTGCCGCTGGGCCTGAGTAAGGCCACGGGTCTCTCGCTGGCGGCACGGCGGCTGGGCGTGAAGGCGTTCGAGACCATCGCCTTCGGCGACATGCCCAACGACATCCCCATGTTCGCCTGGGCCGAGCACGGCGTCGCCATGGCCAACGCCCACGACGACCTCAAGGCCGTCGCCCACGAGGTCACGGCGTCGAACGACGCCGACGGCATCGCGGTCGTGCTGGAACAGCTCCTCGCAGAGGGGTGACCCGGCTTCCCGTGGCGGGTGAAGCGGCTTCTCGTGGCGGGGTGACCCGGCTTCCCGTGGCGGGGTGAACCGGCTCCTCGTGGCGGGTGAACCGGCTTCTCGCGGCGGGGTGAACCGGCTCACCGGCTTCGGTTGGGGCGGTGTCCGGTGGGGGCGCTCTCGGGTTTGCCGTACTCAATCACTTGGGTATTTGGGGGGGTCCCCCTCCCCCCCACCCCCCACCCCCGCACCCCTCCTCCTCACCACGGAAACTCAGTGGTGCCCGTGCCCCGGGCCGAGGCACAGTGATGACGCACCGGGACCGGGGGGCGCGGGCCGCCGCACCCTCAGCGGGGCAGGCCGCGGGGCGTCGAGCACCGGAGTCCAGCGACGACTCCGAGTGCCCCGCCCGGCGCCGCCCGGGGCGGCCGCTTCGAGCGCGCTTTCCGCGCGGGCCGCCCCTCCCGGTGCCCACCCCCTCCCGCTGCCCGTCCCGTGGTGCCTCTCGGCTCGGTCGGTGCACCGATCCAGCCGGTCGGAGCAGTCCGGAACAGCCCCGGGGGACGGCGGCGCACGCGTCAGAAGTTGATCATGTGGCCTGCCAGTCCGTGCACCGCCTCCTTCACTGCCTCGCCGAGCGTCGGGTGGGCGTGGACGTTACGGGCGACCTCGTGCACCGTCAGGTCCCACTGCTGGGCCAGGGTCAGCTCCGGCAGCAGCTCCGTCACATCCGGGCCGATCAGATGGGCGCCGATGATCTCGCCGTACGTGGCATCGCTGATCAGCTTGACGAAGCCGGTGGAGTCGCCGAGGCCGTGGGCCTTGCCGTTCGCCGTGAAGGGGAACTTGGCGACCTTGACGTCGAAGCCCTTCTCCCGGGCCTGCTCCTCGGTCCAGCCGAAGCTGGCGATCTGCGGCTGGCAGTAGGTGGCCCGCGGAATCATCGGGTAGTCGAGCTCCATGGTCTCCGCGTCCGCGATGGTCTCCGCGGCGACCACGCCCATGGCCTCCGCCGTGTGAGCCAGCATCAGCTTCGCGGTGACATCGCCGATGGCGTAGATGTTGGGCACCGAGGTCCGGCACCGCCCGTCCACCTCGATGGCCCCGCGCTCGGTGAGCCGCACCCCCGTCTTGTCCAGACCGAAGCCGTCGACGTTCGGCGCGAAGCCGATCGCCTGGAGCACCTTGTCCGCCTCCAGGACCTTCTCGGCGCCGTCCTTGCCGGTGACCGTCACCCGCACCTGGTCGCCGGACTCGTCGATGGACTCGACCCGTGTCGAGGTCAGCACGTTGATGCCGAGCTTTCGGTACTGCTTCGCCAGCTCGGCCGAGACGTCCTTGTCCTCCAGCGGCGCCAGACGGTCCAGGAACTCGACGATGGTGACCTCGACCCCGTAGTTCCGCATCACATAGGCGAACTCCACGCCGATGGCACCGGCTCCGGCGATCACGACGGACCCGGGCAGGTCCTGGTCGAGGATCTGCTCCTCGTAGGTCACCACCCGCTCGCTGCGCCGGGTGCCGGGCAGCAGGCGGGGGGTCGCGCCGGTGGCGATGACGCAGTGGTCGAACGAGATCGTGGTGGACGACCCGTCGGCCAGGTCCACTTGAAGCGAGTTGGCGTCGAGGAAGGTGCCCCGGCCGGTGAACTCGGTGATGCCGTTCTTCTTCATCAGGTAGTGGACGCCCTTGACCCGGCCGTCCGCGACCCGGCGGCTGCGCTTGAACGCCTCTCCGTAGTCGAAGGACACCTCGCCCTCCACCTTGATGCCGAAGGTCTTGGCCTCACGGGTGAAGATGTGCGCCAGCTCCGCGTTGCGCAGCAGGGCCTTGGTGGGGATGCAGCCGACGTTCAGACAGACGCCGCCCCAGTACTTCTCCTCCACGACCGCGACCCGCTTGCCCAGCTGGGCGGCGCGGATGGCGGCGACGTAACCGCCGGGGCCTGCTCCGAGTACGACGACGTCGAAGCGGTCTGACATGGCGTGCTCCCCAGGTGTGTGATGTGCCCAGCTTGCGTGCTTGTGCGGCACCGGCCGGCCTCCCGTGGTGCGGGCTCGCACGGTGGTGATCCGTGCCCACAGTAAGCCCGGCGGCCCCCGGCCGTCCGGGCCTGTGGATAAGTTGTAGGATGACCGGGCAACTGGAGAAACGACAGGGGAAGGGAGCAGTGCTCATGGCTCTGCGGGCAGCGGGGCGCATGTCCCTGGTGGACACCGTGGTCGAGCAGTTGCGCGCCCAACTGGCCGATGGGGAGTGGGCGGTGGGCGACCGCATCCCCACCGAGCACGACCTCGCCGAGCAGCTCGGCGTCGGTCGCAACACCGTGCGCGAGGCCGTGCGGGTCCTGGTCCACGCGGGCCTGCTGGAGTCCCGCCAGGGGAACGGCACCTTCGTCCGCTCCACCGCCGACCCGGCCGCGGTGCTCCGCACCGTACGCGCGGCGGGCGCCCTGGACGTGCTGGAGCTGCGGATGGCGCTGGAGACCGAGGCGGCCCGGCTGGCCGCCGAGCGGCGCGACACGCATGACCTGCTGCGGTTGCGGGCGGCGCTCTCGACCCTCCACGAGCAGGGCGACCGCGCCGCCGACGCGGATGTCGCCTTCCACCGTGCGGTGGTGGAGGCCAGCCACAACGCCGCGTTCACCGAGGTCTACCGCTTCTTCTCGGTCCAGGTGCACGAGAGCCTGGTCGCCTCGCTCGGCGACCAGGAGATGCCGTCGATCCATCTGGACGCACACACGGCCCTGGTCGTCGCCATCGAGCAGAGCGACCCGGACGCGGCGGACACCGCCGTACGGGAACTGCTCCGAGCTCCCATGGAGACGGTCCGCGCCATCGTCCACCGCCACCGCTGAATCGGAGCCGGGCCGAGCCGCGCCCGGTCGACGCCGGGGCCGGAGCCGGTGGCGGGTGTGCCCATGTCCGAACCCATGTTCCGAGCCGCTGGCCCGCATGCCGAAGGCCCGTTCCGCGCCGCCCCGAGCCTCCGCCAGGCTCGCTCCCACTGGGTGTGGCGCCCGCCTACCGGCCCTACCGGCCCCTCCCGGGCCGTCCGCAAGACCGATGAACGCTGTGAAAGGTGCCGCCCCATGCCACGTCCCGATGCCGAGCAGTTGCTGCTGGACGCCGAAGTCGATGTGCGGCCCTCCCCGCAGGCGTCGGCGGCTCGGCGGGCGCTGCTCGCCCACCCGGTGCTGCTGCTCGTCGGCATCGTGCTCGCCTCGCTCAACATGCGGGCCGCGCTGGCCGGGGTGTCCCCACTGGTCGGGGAGATCAGCGGCGACTTCGGGCTGTCCGCCACGGCGACCTCGCTGGTGACCTCGGTGCCGGTGCTGTTCCTCGGCGCCGGTGCCGCCGTCGCGCCCTGGCTCGCCCGGCGGTTCGGCGCGGAACGGGTGCTCTGCGGCGCGCTGGTGCTGCTGGCGGCGGGGATCCTGCTGCGGGTCGCCCCCTCCACGTACGCGCTCTACGGCGGCGGAGTGCTGGTGGGCAGCGCGATCGCCCTGCTCAATGTGCTGATGCCGGGTCTGATCAAGCGGGACTTCCCGGACCGGGCCGCCGCCATGACCTCGGTCTACACCGGTTCGATGATCGCCGGGGCCACCCTGGCGGCCGCCGCCTCGGTCCCCCTGGAGCACGCCTTCGGCGGCAGCTGGCAGGCCTCGCTGGCGTTCTGGTCGCTGCTGGCACTGGTCGCGGCGGTGGCCTGGGTGCCGCAGGTGCTGATCGCGCGGGGGCGTACGGGGCATGAGCTCCGGTCCACCGGCACCGGCACCGGCACCGGCACCGGCACCGGTCGGAGTGTGTGGCGGTCGGCGCTGGCCTGGCAGGTCACCCTCTTCATGGGGCTGCAGTCGCTGTGGACGTACGTCCTGATCGCCTGGCTGCCGACCCTCCTCACCGACCACGGGATGAGCCGTTCGACGGCGGGTGTGGTCTTCGCCTTCAACAACCTGGTGCAGGTCGCGGGGGCCTTCCTGGTGCCGCTGCTGGCGGGCCGGATGCGCAGCCAGCGCCCCCTGGTCGTCCTGGTGACCGGGCTCGTCGCGGCCGGCTATGCCGGTCTGCTGGCCGCTCCGGTGGCCGGCGCGTGGGTCTGGTCCGGCTTGCTGGGCATCGGGCAGGGCGGGGCGGTGGGCCTGGCGCTCACCCTGATCGTGCTGCGCAGCGGTGACGCGGCGACCGCCTCGCGGCTCTCCGGCATGTCCCAGACGGTCGGCTATCTGCTGGCCGCGGCGGGTCCGCTGGCGGCCGGTGCGGTCCACCAGGCGACGGGCGGCTGGACGGTGCCGATCGTCCTGGTCCTCGCGGTATGCGCGGCGGCGCTGGGGGTGGGGCTCCTCGCCGCCCGCGACCGGCGCGTGTAGCCGGCGGATCGACGGTTCGGCGGCTACGAGGCGGGGTCGGCCCGTGGGCGGCGGGGGCGAGGAGCGGGTACCGGGGGGCTACTCTTCGCCCGCCGGGGCGAGCGTGCGGAGCTTCTGGCCGGCGTACCAGGTGGCCGCCACGGTCACCGCCACCAGCAGCGTGACCGCCACCGGGAGGCCGACGTCCGAGGCGATCATCCCGTTGTCGCCGCTCGCCTTCTGGGCGACGGCGAGGGACCACTGCTGGACGCTCAGGGTGCGGGCGCCCTCGATCAGGGTGCCGAACAGGGCCTCCCAGACCAGGGCGTAGACCAGGCCGATGACGACCGCGTGCCGGCTGACCGTGCCCAGCAGCAGGAAGAGCGAGCTGTAGGCGATCGAGGCGACCAGCGCGGCGATGGTGTAGGAGACGGCGATCTGCTGGCCGTTGCCGTTGAGGATCAGGCCGGCCAGGAAGGTGGGGACGGCGGAGAACACCATGGTGACGGCGATGGCCACGGTCAGCTTGGTGACGATGATCGTCGGCCGCTTCACCGGCTTGGCCAGCAGGTACACGATGGAGCCGTCGTCGATCTCCGGCCCGATGGCGCCCGTCCCGGCGATCACGCCGATCAGCGGCACCATGGTGGCGAGGGCGAAGCCGCCCAGGACATCGGCGGCGATCTGGTCGTCGGCGCCGTTGAAGGCGCGGACGGCCGCGGCGATGAGCAGCAGCAGTCCGGGCAGCAGGAAGAGGATCGCGGCGCGGCGGCGGCCGAGCAGCGCCCGGTAGGTGAGCCGGGCGACGGTGGGGTGGTACATGGTCGAGGGCTCCCTTCAGGCCGCGACGAGGTAGGAGAAGACCGACTCCAGGGACTCGTCCGAGGGCGAGACCGTGAGCAGCCGGATGGAGTGCTTGCGCGCGACCTGCGGCAGGAGTGCGGTGAAGCGGCCGAAGTCCACGGCCTGGATGTGCAGGGCGCCCTCGGTGGTGTCCACGGTGATGCCCGCGGTGGAGGGGTCGGCGATCAGCGCGGCGGCCAGGGCCCGGTCGTCGCTGGAGCGCACCAGGTAGCGGTGCGGGCGGTCGGTCATCAGTCGGCGGATGCGGCGGAAGTCGCCGCTGGCCGCGTGCCGGCCGGCGACGATCACCTCGATGTGCGAGGCGAGTTGCTCGACCTCCTCCAGGATGTGGGAGGAGAACAGCACGGTGCGGCCGTCGGCGCCCATCCGGCGCAGCAGGTCCATCAGCTGCATCCGCTGGCGCGGGTCCATGCCGTTGAAGGGTTCGTCGAGCAGCAGGACGGACGGTTCGTGGACCAGGGCGGAGGCCATTTTGACCCGCTGGCGCATGCCCTTGCTGTACGTGGCGATCTTCCGGTCCTGGGCGTACTCCATCTCCACGGTGGCCAGCGCCCGCTGGGCGTCCCCGGCGCCGAGGCCGTGCAGTTCTGCGTTGGCGACGACGAACTCCCGCCCGGTGAGGAAGTCGTACATCGCCTCCCGCTCGGGGACGACGCCGATGTGCCGGTAGGCGGACTCGTTGCGCCAGATCGGCGTCCCGTCGAGGGTGACGGAGCCGGTGGACGGGTCGAGGAAGCCGCCCATCATGTTGATGAGGGTCGACTTGCCGGCGCCGTTGGGGCCGAGGAGCCCGGTGACGCCCGGACCGATCGTCATGGTGACGTCGTTGACGGCGACGACGTTCCCGAACCACCGGGAGACGTGGTCGATCTGCAGAGTGCTCACGGACGCTGCCCATTCCTTGGCTGGATGGTGGTGGGTGCCGGGTGGGACGCCGGCCCGGTGGGGGGCCGCCGCCCGGTCACAGGCCGACCCTGCGGTAGCGGCGCATCAGCACGGCGTAGGAACCGGCGATCAGGGCGAGGACGGTCAGCAGATAAACCGCGCCCGGTCCGGCGCCCGGCCCGGACTCGTTCGGGAAGGACGAGGTGGCGCCGAGGAAGGCGGTCTGCACGCCGTCGATCAGGGTGATCGGCGAGAACAGCCCCAGCCACTCGATCGCGCCGAGGTTGTCGGTGGCCCAGGCGATGCCCTGGAGGGTGGTGACCGCTCCGACGGAGATCGTCAGTACGGCGATGACGGCGGCGACGCCGAAGCCGCGGCGCGGGGTGAAGGCGGCGAGGACCAGGCCGATGCCACCGAACAGGACGGAGAGCAGTGCCACGGAGACCAGTCCCTGGGCCAGGCCCGCCGTCTGGTCGGAGAAGTCCATCTTCGCCAGCAGGGACCCGATATAGAGGATGAGCAGGGGAGACGCCGTCAGAATGAAGAGCGCCGTGGCCATCGCGCCGAACTTGGCGACGACGTAGTCGACGCGTTCGACGGGCCGGGAGAAGTACAGCGGCACGGTCCGGAACCGCAGGTCGCGGGAGACGGACTGGGGTGCCTGCCCGGCCAGGAAGAGGCCGATGACGGCCTGCATGATGATCGCGTACCGGGTGTACTCCACCGGCAGGTCGTTCAGCTTGGTGGTGACGGCGACCGCGACCATCACCAGCGCGGGGATGCACATCACCGCGAAGATGATCATCGGCAGCACCTTGGACTTGGCGCTGCGGCCGAGTCCGTACGCACCCTTCAACGACTGGGCGAAGAGCGAGCGGCGCGCATAGGCGCGGCCGAGGCGCGGCCCGTCGTAGGAGCGGTAGCCGATGTTGTGGATCCGGCTCTGCTCACCACCGCTCTGGGCGGGCAGCTGTCCCGGGAGGGGAGCCTTGGTCCCGAGAGGTGCCGAGGGCGCCGGGAGCGAGGCGTGGGCGGGGGTCCGGTTGTCGTGGTTCACCGGGACTGCACCTCCTGGGCGGGCCGGTCCGCGTCCGTCGGCCGGTGGGTGTCGGCGGGCCGGTCGGCGTCCGCGGGAGCCTCGGCGCGGAACACCTCGGCGATACGGTGGCGGCGCTGCTCCATGCGCACCAGCCCGAGGCCGAGTTCGGCGACGGTGTCGCGCACGATGTCGTAGGTCTCCTCTCCCTCGGCGTCGAGGAGCAGGATGTGACCGGCGCCCGGCAGCCCCTCCTCCTCACCGGCGTGGAGGGCGACCCCGGCGGCGGTGAGCGCCTGGCGCAGCGCCTTGGTCCCGTCCGGGTGCGCGTCGGTGTCGGTGACCTCGATGGCGAGGGTGGCGGTGGCCTGGGTGAAGTCGCTGGTGGAGCTGGAGCGCAGCAGCCGGCCGCCGTCGATGACGACCACATGGTCACAGGTGCGTTCGAGCTCACCGAGGAGGTGGGAGGTGACCAGGACGGAGATGCCGAAGTCCGTCCACACCCGCCGGATGAGGCCGAGCATCTCGTCCCGGCCGACCGGGTCGAGGCCGTTGGTCGGCTCGTCCAGCAGGACCAGCTTCGGGTCGTGCACCAGCGCCTGGGCCAGTTTGACCCGCTGCTTCATACCGGTCGAGTAGCCGCCGATGGGGCGGTAGCGCTCCTCGTAGAGGCCGACATGGCGCAGGGTGTCGGCGGTGCGCTCGCGGGCCGCGGTGGGCGGCAGTCCCGACATCCGGGCCATATGGACGACGAACTCGGTGGCCGAGACGTCCGCCGGCAGGCAGTCGTGCTCGGGCATATAGCCGACCCGTTCGCGGATGGCACCGCCGCTGGTGGCCACGTCGAGCCCCAGGACCTCGGCCCGGCCCTCGGTGGCCGGGGAGAGCCCGAGCAGGATCTTGATCATGGTGGACTTGCCCGCGCCGTTGGCGCCGACGAGCCCGGTCACGCCCGGTCCGATGTCGAGGGAGAGCCGGTCGAGGGCGGTCACCCGGGGGAACCGCTTGCTGAGGCTCTCGGTAGCGATCACAGTCACTCTTCGACCGTAGTGTCCTGGGCCACACCCGTCGTCAGACCTGACGGTCGGATCCATGTCCGACTCCAGGCGTACGGGCCCGTAGGGGCCGGGCGGCCGGGTGCCCGGTCTTGCCCGCCATGGATGGATGTTTCACGTGAAACCACACCCGGTGAGCGTTCGAGGGCCGATTCGGCCGATGTTTCACGTGAAACACCTCATGCGCATGACACTAGCCTGCGGAGTTGTCCACAGGGTGGTGCAGGCCCCTTGACGTAGCCGCCGACCATTGTCACATTCATCGATGTCACGTTACGACCACGTAGCGCTCTGCCGCGGTGCGTGGGCCCGGGCCGGCCCGACCGGCCTTACGCGAGACGACGGTGGACGGTGGCATGACTTCGACGACCTGGGCGGCTGCGGCGCCCCTGACGACCCCGCCGAGGACCTCGGCGGTCCCGGCGGCCGAACTGGACGGCTTCCGTGAGGCGCAGCGGCTCGCCTATGCCTGCGCCGAGGCGGTGGCCGCCCGGCTCCACCCCGGGGTGACCGAACGGGAGGCGGCCCGCATGCTGCGCGAGTGGCTGCGGGAGCGCGGGGTCCGCGACTGGTTCCATCTGCCGTTCGCCTGGTTCGGGGACCGGACCGCCTTCACGGACTTCCGGATACCGCTGCAGTTCTTCCCCACCGGCCGCCGGCTGGAGCCCGGGATGCCGTTCATCCTGGACCTGGCCCCGGTGCACCGCGGCTTCCCCGCCGATGTCGGCTACTCGGGCTCCCTGGGGCTCAACCCCTTGCAGGACCGGCTGATGGACGATCTCCAGGAGCACCGCGAGCTGATCCTGCGGGAGGTACGGGAGCGCCGGACCCTGCGGGAGGTGTACGAGGACGTGGACCGGCTGATGGTGCGGCAGGGCTATGCCAACCGGCACCGCGCCTACCCCTTCGGGGTGATCGCCCACAAGGTGGGCGCGGTACGGCAGCGGCGCTGGTCGCCGACCCTGTTCGGGTTCGGCACCCAGGCCCTGAGGGGACTGGCGGGCGACGCCCTGCACGGGCACCGCGACGGCTGGTCCCCGCTGTGGTCGCCGTACACCTTCTCCGACCACCCACCGCGGCCCGGGCTGTGGGCGGTCGAACCGCACCTCGGCTTCCGGGGTACGGGCGCCAAGTTCGAGGAGCTCCTGGTGGTCACCGACTCCCGGGATCCCGAGGAGAGCGCGTTCTGGCTGGACGACGATCTGCCGCATGTGCGGCGCTGGGAGGCGGTTCGATGACGGCGGAGGGGAGCGGTCCGGTGGATTCCGTGGGTGGGAGCGGTACGGAAGGGAGCGGTGCCGTGCAGGAGGCGCGCGGGGTGGGGCTGCTGCGCGGGGCCCGGGAGCGGGTGGTGCGCACCGGCGGGGTGGAGCTGTGCGTGGCCGAGCTGGGGGACGCGGCGCGGCCCACGGTGGTGCTGGTGCACGGCTATCCGGACTCCAAGGAGGTGTGGGCCGAGGTCGCCCACCGGCTGGCGGACCGGTTCCATGTGGTGCTCTACGACGTCCGCGGCCACGGCAGGTCCTCGGCGCCGAAGCCGCTGCGCGGCGGGTTCACCCTGGAGAAGCTGACGGACGACTTCCTGGCCGTGGCGGCCGCGGTGAGCCCCGGGCGGCCGGTGCATGTGGTGGGGCACGACTGGGGCTCGGTGCAGGCCTGGGAGTTCGCGACGGTACGGCGCACCGAGGGCCGGATCGCCTCCTTCACCTCGATGTCCGGCCCGTCCCTGGACCACTTCGGGCACTGGATCAGGCGGCGGGTGGCACGGCCCACCCCGCGCCGGGTCGGCCAGCTGCTGGGGCAAGGTGCCAAGTCCTGGTACGTCTACGCGCTGCACACCCCGGTGCTGCCCGAGCTGGCCTGGCGCGGGCCGCTCGGCAAGCGCTGGCCGGGGCTGGTCCAGCGGCTGGAGAAGACCCCCGACGACGGCTATCCGACCTCCTCGCTGCCCCGGGACGCGGCGCACGGCGCCTGGCTGTACCGGGACAACGTCCGGCCCCGGCTGCGCAGGCCGCGCCCGGACGCGTACGCCCATGTCCCGGTGCAGCTGATCACCCCGACCGGGGACGCCTTCCTGTCCGAGCGGCTCTACGACGACCTGGACCGCTGGGCGCCGCAGCTGGTGCGCCGCGCCCTGGACGCCAAGCACTGGGTGCCGAGGACCCGGCCGGACCAGCTGGCGGCGTGGATCGGCGAGTTCGTCACCGCGCACGAGGAGCCGGGCGCCGAGCTTCCGGTGCCGCTCGCCACGGCCCGCCCCTACGCGGACCGGTTCAGCGGCCGACTGGTCCTGGTCACGGGCGCGGCGAGCGGGATCGGGCGGGCCACCGCCTTCGCGTTCGCGGAGGCCGGGGCCCGGGTGGTGGCGGTGGACCGGGACGCCCAGGGCGCGGCCCGGACGGCCGAGATGGCCCGGCTGGTGGGTGCCGCGGACGCCTGGGCCGAGGAGGCGGACGTCTCCGACGAGCAGGCGATGGAGAAGCTGGCCGAGCGGGTCGCCGCCTCGTACGGCACGGTGGACGTCCTGGTGAACAACGCGGGCATCGGTCTGTCGGGCACCTTCCTGGACACCTCGGCCGAGGACTGGCGGCGGGTGCTGGATGTGAACCTGTGGGGGGTGATCCACGGCTGCCGGCTGTTCGGGCGGCAGATGGCGGAGCGCGGTCAGGGCGGCCACATCGTGAACATCGCCTCCGCGGCGGCCTACCAGCCCTCGCGTACGCTGCCCGCCTACAGCACCTCCAAGGCGGCGGTGCTGATGCTCAGCGAGTGCCTGCGGGCCGAGCTGGGGGACCGCTCCATCGGGGTGAGCGCGATCTGCCCCGGGATCGTGAACACCTCCATCACCTCCACGGCCCGGTTCACCGGGGTGTCGGCGGAGGAGGAGCGGCGCCGGCAGCGGGAGGCGGCCCGGCTGTACGGGCTGCGCAACTACCCGCCGGAGAAGGTCGCCGACGCGATCCTGCGGGCGGTGGCGCGCAACGAGGCGGTGGTCGCGGTGACCCCCGAGGCCCGCGTCTTCCGGCTGCTCGGCCGGCTGTCCCCCGGGGCGGCCCGTGCCCTGGCCCGGATCAAACCGCGGGACTGAGCGGCGTCTACCGTCACCCCTGGGGGCCGCCCCCGGGCCGGTGGGCGGTCCGCAGCGCGTGAGGGGAGCTGTCGTGGAGGAACGGTCGGAGTACCGGATCGAGGATCTGGCACGCCTCGGTGGCGCCACGGTCCGCACCGTCCGCGCCTACCAGGACCGCGGGCTGCTGCCGAGGCCGGAGCGGCGGGGCCGGGCCAATGTGTACGGCGACGAGCACCTGGCCCGGCTCCAGCAGATCGCCGACCTGCTGGAGCGCGGCTACACCCTCGCCTCCATCAAGGAGCTGCTGGAGGCCTGGGACACCGGCCGCGGGCTCGGCGGGGTGCTGGGACTGGTCGCCGAGGTGCACGGACCGTGGACCGACGAGCAGGAGGACCGCATCAGCCGCGCCGAGCTGGACGCGGCCTTCGGCAGCACCCCGGACGAGGACGCCGTGCGCGAGGCCGTGGAGCTGGGCGTGCTGGAGCGGGTGCCCGGCCGGGACGACGAGTTCGTGGTGCCGAGCCCGCAGGAGCTGGCGGTCGCGGTCGAGCTGTACGCGGCCGGGGTGCCGCTGGCCGCGATCTCCGGGCATCTGCGGGAGCTGCGCGGCCAGGTCGAGCACATCGCCGGACGGTTCCTGGAGTTCACCACGGAGCATGTCTTCGCCCGCTATCTCGACCGGCGGCCACCGACCGACGCCGACGCCGCCGAGGCGGCCGCGCTGGTGCGGCGGCTGCGTCCGCTGGCGCAGCAGACCGTGGACGCCGAACTGGCCCGCGCCATGCGCACCTTGGCCACCCGGCATCTCCAGCAGCAGCTCGCGCCTCCCGGACCGCCGAAGGAGGACGAGCACCGGTTGACGTCCCTGCCCGCCGCCACCGTCGAGGCCGTGACCCGGCTCGTCGGGGCCGCGCAGGTCGCGGAGTTCGTCACCGCCGCGGTCGAACGGGAGGTGCAGAGCCGGAGGTTGGACGCCCTGGCGCCACCGCCCCAGCCGCACCACGTGGTTGGACAATCGGACTGACGGGACCTCACGTTGTCCACAGTGTTCCCCAACTACTCTGTGGAAAAGCGGCGTTACCTGTGGACGAAACCTCCCATCGGAAAAAATCCGGGCAGGGATCCTGTGACTCCTGGCACACTGCGCCGATGACCGCGCCCATGGACGACCGACGCACCGTGAAGGTGTCGAAGTACCTCTCCAAGCACCTGCGCCATCAGCCCGAGCGCATCGGGCTCGTCCTCGACCCTCAGGGCTGGGTCGCCGTCGACGAACTGCTCGGGGCCCTCACCCGCAACGGCATGCCGCTCACCCGGGCGGAGCTGGACCATGTGGTCGCGGTCAACGACAAACGGCGGTTCACCATCGACGGCGACCGCATCCGCGCCAACCAGGGCCACACCGTACGCGTCGACCTCGACCTGCCGGCCGCGGTGCCGCCTGCCTTCCTGTACCACGGCACCGTCGCCGGCTCCCTGGACGCGATCCGGTCCGAGGGGCTGCGCCCGATGGGCCGCCACCATGTCCACCTCTCACCGGACCGCGAGACCGCCACCCGGGTCGGCGCCCGGCGGGGCCGACCCGTCGTCCTGGCCGTCGACGCCGGGGCGATGCACCGGGACGGCCATGTCTTCCGGGTGAGCGCCAACGGGGTGTGGCTCACCGACGCCGTACCCCCGGTATATCTGCGCCTCCGCGACTGACGGCAGCCCCGCGGCCCCCGCCGGAGCCGTCGGCCCCGGCCGCCCGCACCGGTGCCGTGTCGCCCATCCGGGCCGGACCCCAGGCGATCGGGACCGCCCCACCGCGGGACGTAGGCTCGGGGGCATGAGCCTGCGTCTGAGCACCGTGATCCTCCCCGTCGACCGCTGGCACGAGGGCG
Source organism: Streptomyces sp. NPDC046887 (assembly GCF_040644755.1). Taxonomy (NCBI): domain Bacteria; kingdom Bacillati; phylum Actinomycetota; class Actinomycetes; order Kitasatosporales; family Streptomycetaceae; genus Streptomyces; species Streptomyces sp. NPDC046887. The sequence continues at coordinate 21,049 of NZ_JBEYXH010000049.1, read as the reverse complement.
GCCGCGCGACGTGGCAGCGGGCCGAGGAGCTCGGCTTCCACGCCGCGTACACCTACGACCACCTGTCCTGGCGCACCTTCCGCGACGGCCCGTGGTTCGGTGCCCTGCCGACCCTCACCGCCGCCGCCGGCGCCACCGAGCGGCTGCGCCTGGGCACCATGGTGACCTCGCCCAACTTCCGCCACCCGGTGACCCTGGCCAAGGAGCTCATCTCGCTGGACGACGTCTCGGGCGGACGGATCACCCTGGGCATCGGGGCGGGCGGCAACGGCTTCGACGCCACCGCGCTCGGACAGCAGCCGTGGACCCCGCGCGAGCGGGCGGACCGGTTCGCCGAGTTCACCGCCCTGCTGGACCGGCTGCTGACGGAGGACGCCGTCTCGCAGCAGGGCACCTTCTACTCCGCCGAGGAGGCCCGCAACATCCCCGGCTGCGTTCAGCGCCCCCGGCTCCCGTTCGCCGTCGCCGCGACCGGCCCGCGCGGACTGCGGCTCGCCGCGCGCCACGGGCAGGCCTGGGTGACCACCGGAGACCCCAAGCTGTACGAGGAGGGCACCCCGGAGCAGTCCGACGCGGCGCTGCGCGGCCAGCTCGACCGGCTCGGCGCGGCCTGTGCGGAGGCCGGCCGGGATGTCGACGGGATGGAGAAGATCCTGCTCACCGGTTTCACCCCGGAGCGCAGCGGTCCGCTGGAGTCGCTGGACGCCTTCGTGGACTTCGCCGGCCGCCACCAGGAGCTGGGCTTCACCGAGCTCGTCGTCCACTGGCCGATCGCCGACTCGGACTTCGCGGCCGACCATGCCGTCTTCGAGAAGATCGCCACCGAGGCCCCCGCCCAGCTCGCCACCGCCGGGTAGCGGCGGTCGCCCGGCGGCCTGGACTCGCCCTGGCCGCCCTCGCGCGGCGACCAGGCGCACCGGTTCGGCCACAGACGAGCATATGGCTGGCTCAGATGTGCGGTATGCCGCACGCACGTGCGGACCGGTGCAGGAGAATGGGGCCGTGACCACACCGACCCGCCCCACGCCCCGGCCCCTGGCGCACCGCCGTCCCCGGCTGATCGCCACCGATCTCGACGGCACCCTCCTCCGGGACGACCAGTCCGTCTCGGACCGCACCGTCGCCGCGCTGGCGGCCGCCGAGCGGGAGGGCATCGAGGTCTTCTTCGTCACCGGACGGCCGGCCCGCTGGATGGGTGTGGTCGCCGACCATGTGCACGGGCACGGGCTCGCCATCTGCGCCAACGGCGCGGCGGTCGTGGACCTGCGGGCCGGCGGCACCCTGCTGGAGACCCGGCCGCTGGAGCGGGAGATCGCCCTGGACGTGGTCCACACCCTGCGGCGGGAGGCCCCGGGCACCGCGTTCGCCGTGGACCTCACCTCCGGGGTCCACTACGAACCCGACTACCCGCCGTTCTATCTGGACACCGCCGGCTCCATCGCCCCGGCCGAGAAGCTGCTGCACGAGGACGAGCCCGGCTCCGGCGACCCGGTGCTGAAGCTCCTCGCCCTTCACCCGGAGATGAGCCCCGACGCCTTCCTCGCCCTGGCCCGTACGGCCGCCGGCGAGCGGGCGAGCATCACCCGCTCCAGCCCCACGGCCCTGCTGGAGATCAGCGGACTGGGCGTCTCCAAGGCCAGCACGCTCGCGCTCTGCTGCGCCGAACGCGGGGTCTCGGCCGACGAGGTGGTCGCCTTCGGCGACATGCCCAACGACATCGAGATGCTGACCTGGGCCGGGCGCTCCTACGCCATGGGCAACGCCCACCCCGATGTGGTCGCCGCCGCCTCCGGCCGTACCGTCGCCAACAACGACGACGGGGTGGCGCGCATCATCGAGGACCTGCTCGCCGCCCCCGCCTGACCCCTGGCCTCTACGGGGTGGGGTGGAGGCGGACCCCGCGTTCGGCCAGCCAGCGGACCGGGTGCACCGCCGAGCCCATATACGGGGTGAGGCGCACCTCGAAGTGCAGATGCGGGCCGGTCGAGTTACCGGTACTCCCCGACCTGGCGATGCCCTGGCCGGCGGTGACCCGCTGGCCCGGCCGCACCCCGGGCGAGGCCAGGTGCGCGTACTGGGAGTACCAGCCGCCCGGGTGCTCCACCACGATCTCCACCCCGAACGGTCCTCCGCAGGACACCGAGTGGACCCGCCCCGGGCCGATGGACCGCACGGTGGTGCCTGGATCCACCGCGAAGTCCTGGCCGGTGTGCCGATGGGCCCAGTGCGCGCCGGTGCTGTCGAAGCCCGCGGACAGCGCGTACCGCGCCACCGGCGCCACCCAGCCCGGTGCCCGGACCGTCCCGCGTCCGGTGCCCTCCGGGGCGGACGCCCCATCGGCCATCACGCCGCTGTCCCGGGCGGCCGGGGTCCGCGGGCCGATCTCGCCCGGGCCACTGCCCGGACCCGTATCCGCGGTCGCCGTCCCGCCCTCGGCCGTCACCAGATCGGCGACGGTGGCCATGAGGTCCGGAACATGGCCCGTGCCGGCGTCCACGCCGGGGATGGTCTCGGAGGCCGCGCCGGTCACGGTCAGCTCCGGCCGGTCGGGCGGCAGGGCGGCAGCGGCGCCGTCTGCCGGCGAGTGGGACGGTTGAGGGGTCACGACACCGACCGGCAGCGGGGCGGCGGTGTGGTGAGCTGTCTCATCACCGGCCTGCCCGGTCGTGTGGACAGCGGCCGGTGAGTGGCTGCCGGCCTCGGAAGGCCCCGTGGTCCTCGTGCCCGGTGATCCGACGCCTTGCGGGCCGCTGACGTGCGTTGCGGTGCCGACATGGACCGGCGGCGGGGCGCCGCAGGGGCGCGCGGTGCGCCAGGCGTTCGCCACGGTCCGCAGACTCAGCTCAGCGCGCTCCAGCCGGCGCTCGATCCCCTTCCGGAGGGCATCGAGCCGGGTCTGACGGTCACGCAGTTGCCGCCAGGCGGTATCGGCGGCCTCCTCCGCTCGCGCGAGTCCGCGTTCCGCGGTACGGGCGTCCGCGAGCAGCGCGGCCACCGCCCGGTGTGCCCGCCGCGCCACTTCTCCTCGGCGTACCGCGCTGTCCGGATCCCCGGCGGTGAGCAGCCGGGCGGTCACCGCCAGAGCTCCACCCGTCCGGTACTGGTCCCGGGCGACCGCGCCGACCCGGTCATGGAGCTGTTCCCACGCCTGGCGCTGCTGCTCCCGTTGCCGACCCAGCCGCCCGGCGAAAGCCCGTTGGGCCGTGATCTGCCGTTGCCCCCGCTCATACGCATCGGTGGCGAGGGCCGCCTCCGTATAGAGGCGGGTCACTTCGGCGGCCGGCCCCACCGCACCGCCGACGGGCCCGGCAGGGCGAGGGAGGAAGACCAGCACCAGGGTGAGCGCCACGACGAACATCCTGGGATGGTCCCGCCGACGGCCGCGAATCCATGGCACCCGGGCGGTGTCGTACCGCCGACCGGCCCAGAGGCGCTCCCCCCAGGGGATGTTTCACGTGAAACATCGCGTCGCAGGGAGGGTGTGGTGGCTCGCCCTCTACGTCGCCGCTCTCCGCACCCGCGTAGTCGCGGGTGCGGAGAGAGGCTCCCCCGTTGCCGGCCCGGTGAGTCCCGGGCCGGGCTGTGGCACCGACAGAAGCGGTGCCAAGTTCCTCTCGGCTCAGATGCTTCTCCACAGCCGCGGGAAGTGCCAGGAAGGGTTCCTTCCGGCAGTCGCGCTTCCGGTAGTTCGTTTTCAGGAAATTCCCTTTCAGGAAGTTCCTCTTCAGGCAGTGTCCTCTCAGGAGGTGTCTTCTCAGGAGGTGTCTTCTCAGGAGGTGTCTTCTCAGGAGGTGTCTTCTCGGGAGGTGTCTCGTCAGGAGGCCTGGATCGGGACCGTTCCGGGCGTGGTGGCCCGATCGGCGTCCGGCTGTCCGGTGTGCTCCGTCAGCACGGCCCGGTCCCGGGCGATACGGGCGGCGTGCTCCATCGGCAGCAGCAGCTCGGGGACGGTGCGGTTGCCGTCGAGATGCCGGAACTCCGTGCTGAGGCTGATGGCCAGCCGCTCGGGCAGGCCGAGACCGGGATAGCGGTCCTCCGCGATGAGCAGCCGGGCCGCCTCCGGGGCGGACCTGCCCTGGCCGTGCAGAAGACGGGCCTGCGCGGCGAGGTCGTCGAGGTAGCCGAGGTGCTCCCGCAGCCCGTCGGGGGTCAACAGCGGGCCGTGACCGGGGACGATCCACTCGGGTTCGAGGTCCAGGATCCGCCGGCAGGCCGCCGAGATCAGCTCCAGGGGCCCCGCCCAGTGCGAGGGATGGTCCCCGGCGAAGACGAGGTCGCCGGCGAAGACGACCCGTTGCTCGGGCAGATGGACGAACAGGTCTCCGACGGTGTGCGCGGGCCCGGCCTCGTACAGGACGACGGGCGTCCCGCCGACCGTCAGCTCATGGCGCCCGGTGAACGTCGTGGTGGGCGGCAGGACCGTGATACCGGAGAAGTCGAACGCGCCGAAGTGGCGGCGGAAGTACCAACCCAGTGGCTGGTCCGGATCGGAGTCATGGACGAGGGCGTGCAACTGGCCCGGGGTCGGCTCCACGCACTGGTGCTCCAGCGCCGCCTGAGTCGCGATGATCTCGGCACCCGGGAGCTGCTGACTGCCCCAGGTGTGGTCGCCGTTGGCATGGGTGACGACGACTCGGTTCAGCGGGGTGCCGGCCCCGATCACCTCTCGCGCCGCGGCCAGGAAGGCGTCCGTCAGGGCGGGTGTGTACGGCGTGTCGACGATCAGCGCCTCACCCCCGGCCCTGATCACACCGCAGTTGGCCAGCCCCCAGGCCGCCCCGCCGTCCGGCTGCCACACATAGACGCCCGGAGCGATCGGTCCGAAGTGCGCAGTGGGTTTCATGGACAGACGTTTCATGGACAGACATTGTGGCCGGTGAACGGCGTTCAGGCCGATGCGGCCGGTGCCTTCCGACCGTCCGGCTGGAAGACCAGCAGGAAGAACCGCGCACCCGGGCTGCCGAAGGGCTGCGCCGCGCACATGGTCACGATGCCCGACTGCGAGACCACATGGCGGTCGCAGCAGTGGTCCCGGGTGTCGTTGCCGTCCTCCGGGACGAAGCCCGCGTGGCGCATCCGGCGGGAGTCGCCGTCCGGGTGGACATAGGCCACGTTGTGGTTCCGGTAGATCGGCCCCGCCACCGGGTCGTCGTTGACCTCCTGGTCCAGCCGCTGGAGCTCCTCGTTGTCCGGGCGTGCCGCGACGGAGGTGCGCAACTGGGCGGCGACCGGCTCCGCCCACCGCTTCTCCCAGTCGACCAGGTGGTGCTCGCGGGACTCCTCCCGCAGCAGCATCCAGCGCATCAGGTTCTGCTCCGGCAGCCGAGGCGGCTCACCGGGCACCTGCGGGAACATCCGGATGAAGTCGTCATTGGCGGCCAGCACGTTCCAGGCCACGTCGTTGATGTAGCAGGGCTGGCCGGCGACGTTGCTGACGGCGTGCTGCCAGGCCGGGGCCACATTGCTGCCCGCGGTGGGATCCATCGGGATCGGCGGCTCGTACCCGAGGGCGTAGACATACAGGGCGGTGCGTTCCCGCTCCTCCATGCGCAGCACCTGGGCGACGCTGTCGAGCAGGTCCGTGCTCGGGGTGGCCGTGTCGCCGCGCTCCAGGTCGGCGTAGGTGCGCTCGGACACATAGAGCGCCTGGGCGACCTGGGCCTGGGAAAGGCCCTTGGAGCGCCGGCCCCGGCCGGAACGCCTCAGCCAGCCGAGCTCGACCGGGTCTATCTGCTGTCGCTTCCAGCGCAGCAGTTGCTGCAGCGCCTCCTTGTTGCTCAACGCGAAGCCTCTCCTGCGCCGACTCGGACAGGACGGTCCCCGACCGTCCGGCGACGGGCGCCGCCACCCTGCGCGGGGATCCCCGGGCGGGCGCCTGCGAGGACGGGGACGGGTCCGACCGCAGTGCCCCGCGGACACGGCCCGCGCCGACCGGTACGTCGCACGCCTCTCCCCCCTTCCCTCGAAGCACCGAACGCCTCATCGGGGGCTGATCGGATGTCACCTGCGATGAAAGATGTGCCCGTCACACTACCGCCGGGGACCGTTCGCATCGCAGTCATTTCGGCCTCCGCCCTTTTCACTGTCGATTGAGGGTGTGCGCGGGGAACGGCCCGGCTGGTTGACTGCGGCACACAGCTGACAGAGTCTCGGAAAGGACCGCCCGCGTGTCCCGTTCAGTCCTGATCACCGGTGGCAGCCGAGGCATCGGCCTGGCCATCGCCCGCCGTCTGGAGGCCGCCGGAGACCGCGTGGCCGTCACCTACCGCACCGGGGAGCCGCCCGAGGGCCTGCTCGCCGTGGAGTGCGACATCACCGACGCCGCGCAGGTCGACACCGCGTTCCAGAAGGTCGAGGCCGAGCACGGCCCCGTGGAGGTGCTGATAGCCAACGCGGGCGTCACCAGGGACGCGTTGCTGCTCCGGATGAGCGAGGGCGACTTCGCCTCGGTCCTGGACACCAACCTCACCGGCGCCTTCCGGGTGGTCAAGCGCGCCACCCGCGGCATGCTGCGCGCCAAGAAGGGCCGGGTGGTGCTCATCTCCTCGGCCGTGGCCCTGCGCGGGGAGAGCGGCCAGGCCAACTACGCCGCCTCCAAGGCCGGGCTGGTCGGCCTCGCCCGTTCGGTGGCCCGCGAGCTCGGCTCGCGCGGCATCACCTGCAACGTGGTCGCGCCCGGGCTCACCGAGACCGCGATGAGCAGCGGCCTCAGCGACGAGCAGCGTGCCAACCTGGTCGAGCAGATCCCGTTGGCCCGGCTGGCCCGCCCCGAGGAGATCGCCGCGGCGGTCGCCTTCCTCGCCTCCGAGGAGGCCGGCTACATCACCGGTGCCGTGGTGCCGGTCGACGGCGGGGCGGGGATGGGGCACTGACCTCCCGGCAGCCCGATGGTCCCGCGTGACCGGCCGGGGCCGTCAGGGCGGCCGACACCCGGGACCGGTGCCAGTGCCGGGACCGGTGCGGGTGCCGGTGGGCAGCGCGGCCCGGCGGAGGCCCCGAGGTAGCCGTCCTCTGCTCGGCGGCTACCTCGGGGCCTCCCAGACCACGGAGGTCCCACCGCCGTCCGCGCCCAGGCCGGGGCCGCAGTGGCAGGAACCGCCCAGCGACTCCGCCCGCCGGGCCAGGTTGCGCAGCCCGCTGCGCCGGCCGTCCTGCGGCATCCCGACCCCGTCGTCCGCCACGGTCAGCCGTACGCCGGGAATGCCGCCGGGCAGCGTCACCCGGGCGTCCACCTCGACCAGGACCCGGTCGGCGTGCGCGTGCCGGAAGGCGTTGGACAGCGCCTCGCGCAACGCGGCCACCAGGTTCCTGCCGGTGAGCTCGCCGATCTCCGTGTCCACCGGCCCGGTGAGGCGGTACTCCGGGGTGAAGCCGAGGGCGACGGCGGACAGGGCGATCTCCCGCAGTACCCGGGTCCGCAGACCGGCCGGTGGGTCGGCCGGGCCCTGCTGGAGGGCGAACACCGCGGTGCGGATCTCCTGGATGGTGACGTCCAGTTCCTCGGCCACCCGGCCCACCCCCTCCCGGACGGCCGGTACGGCGGAGGTGCGCTGCGCGTTCTCCAGCGCCATCCCGGCGGCGAACAGCCGCTGGACGACCAGGTCGTGCAGATCGCGGGCGATACGGTCGCGGTCCTCCAGTACGGCGAGCCGCTCGCGGTCGCGCTGGGCATCGGCCACCCTCAGCGCCAGCGCGGCCTGGGAGGCGAACCGGGCCGCCAGGGCGCGCTCCGCCTCGGTGAACGGCCGCTCGCCGGGCGCCCGGGGGATGACCAGGGCGCCCAGCACCCGGTCGCCGCTGCGCAGCGGCAGCAGCAGCGCGGGGCCGGACCGCCGCGCCGGCATGCCCCGCAGCCGGGGGTCGGTGGCCGCGTCGGTGACGACCACCGGCTCCCCGGCCAGCAGCAGGGCGACGGCCGGGCTCCCGGCCGGCGCGACCGCCCCCAGCAGGGCCTCCGGCCCGTCGGAGGAGACCGCCACCGCCTCCAGTCCGCCGTCGGCGGTGGGCAGCAGAACGATGCCGGCCCGGGCCCCGGCGAGTACGCGGGCCTGCTCGGCCACCACGGACAGCGCCTCGTCGGCGTCGGAACCGGACAGCAGCGCGGTGGTCACGGCGACCGATCCGTCGATCCAGGCCTCCCGCCGACGGGAGGCCTCGTACAGCCGGGCGTTGCCGATGGCCGTCCCCGCTCCGGCGGCGAGCACCCGCACGGTGTGCAGATCGCCCTCGTCGAACCGCGCCCCGCCACGCTTCTCGGTGAGGTAGAGATGGCCGAACACCTCCCCGTGCACCCGGATGGGGACACCGAGGAAGCTCCGCATCGGCGGATGCCCGGCCGGCAGGCCGGCGGCGCGCGGATCGGTCGTCAGATCGGTGAGGCGCAGCGGCTCGGGATGGTGGAGAAGGGCTCCGAGCAGCCCGGTGCGGCCGTCCGGGCGGCGGCCGATCTCCCGGGCGGTATCCGGCGGCACGCCGTGGGTGACGAAGTCCGCCAGCCCGCCGCCGTCCTCGTCCACCACGCCGATCGCCGCGTAGCGGGCGTCGGTGAGTGCGGCGGCGGTCCGGCAGATCCGGTCGAGGGTGGAGTGCGGTTCCAGCCCGGTGCCCACCAGGCGCACCGCCTCCAGCAGCCGCGGCAGACGGTCACCGGGCCCGTCGTCCGGACCCGGCGGGAGCCCGGTCGCCTCCGAGGGAGGGCCGGGGGAGTCCTGGGGGTCGGGCGGGGCCATGCCACTGAGCGTAGTAAGCCCGATCCGTCACGGAAAGTCGGCTATGCCCGGTGGCTCGGATGGACGTCGCGGCGATCCGGCCGGCTCCGGTTGCGGGTACAGGTCCATCAGGCGACCGGGACCCGGTGGTCCCGGCCGGGGCGGGCGGCCGGGGCGGGGACGGTCGGGCTGGAGCGGAGCCGGTCGGCGGCCTGTTCGCGGGTGAGCATCCGGCGCAGGGGGCCGTCCACCGCCGCGAGGGCGCTGTAGGGGCCGCGCTGCACGATGCGGCCGGCCTCCAGCACCAGCACCTCGTCCACCGCCTCCAGTCCGTGCAGCCGGTGGGTGATCAGCACGGTGGCCCGGCCGCGGGTGGCGCGCAGCAGGTCGTCGGTGAGCGCGTCGGCGGTGGCGAGGTCCAGGTGCTCGGCGGGCTCGTCCAGGACCAGGACCGGGAAGTCGGCCAGCAGGGCGCGGGCGAGCGCGAGCCGCTGGCGCTGCCCTCCGGAGAGCCGGGCCCCGTGCTCGCCGACCAGGGTGTCCAGGCCGTCGGGCAGAGCGTCCGCCCAGTCGAGCAGCCGGGCCCGGGCGAGCGCCTCGCGCAGCTCCGCCTCGGTGGCGCCGGGCCGGGCCAGGCGCACGTTCTCCCGGATGGAGCTGTCGAAGAGGTGGGCATCCTGGGCGCAGAGCCCGACCAGCTGGCGCACCTCGTCCCCGTCCAGGGCGGCGGTGTCCTCGCCGCCGATCCGGTACGTGCCCTCACGGGTGTCCAGGAACCGCAGCAGTGTCTGGGCGAGGGTGGTCTTGCCGGAGCCGGACGCACCGACCACCGCGATCCGCCGCCCCGCCTCCAGCCGCAGCCGCACCCCGGTCAGGGCGTCGCGGTCGGCGCCGGGGTGGCGGGCCGAGATCCCGTCCAGCTCCAGCGGGAAGGGGCCCGCGGGCGCCGGGCGCGGCTGCTCGGGCTCCCGTACGGGCAGGGGCGCGTCCAGCACCTCGTACACCCGCTCGGCGCTGCGCCGGACGCGCTGGCGGTACTGGACGGCCAGCGGGAGCCCGGTGACGGCCTCGAAGGCGGCGAGCGGGGTGAGGACGACGACGGCGAGGGCGACACCGTCCAGCCGCCCGTCGTGCACGGCGAGGATCCCGGCGAGCGCGGCGCCCGCCCCGGTGACCCCGGTGACCAGGGTGGTCAGTCCGGCGCCGAGCGCGGTCGCGGCGGACTGCCGGGTGGCGATCGCGGTGAGGGCACCGTCGGCTCCCCGGGCCCGGTCCAGCCGGTCGCGCAGGGCGCCCGCCACGGTCAGCTCGGCGCAGCCGCGCAACAGGTCCACCACCCGGCCGGCGAGCACCCCGCGGGCGGGCGCGAGCCGGGCCTCGGCGCGGCGGGCGATGGCGCCGGTCAGCAGGGGCACGGCCACCCCGGCCAGCAGCAGTCCGGCGGCGAGTACGGCGCCGGCCGCGGGGACCAGCCAGCCGGTGAAGGCGACCGCGGCGTTGGAGACGATCGCGGCGGTGGCGGCCGGCAGCAGCCAGCGCAGCCAGTAGTCCTGGAGCGCGTCCACATCGGTCACCAGCCGGGACAGCAGGTCGCCGCGGCCCCGGTCGCGCAGTCCGGCCGGGGCGATCCGCTCCAGCCGGCGGTAGACGCCGACCCGCAGCTCGGCGAGCGTCCGCAGTACGGCGTCGTGGGAGACCAGGCGCTCGGCGTAGCGGAACACGGCCCGGCCGATGCCGAAGGCGCGGGTGGCCGTCACGGCCACCATCAGATAGAGGACGGGCGGCTGCTGGGAGGCGCGGGAGATGAGGTAGCCGGAGACCGCCAGCAGACCGACGGCGCAGCTCAGGGCGAGGCTGCCCAGCAGCAGGGCGAGCAGCAGCCGTCCGCGCAGCGGGGCGGCCGCGTCCCGTACCCGGGTGAGGGCGCGGGCCGTCCGGCCGGCCGCGGGCACCACCGGGCCGGTGCCGTGCGTGCCGTGGCGGACGCCCGGTCCGGTGCGCACTCCGCCGACCAGTCCGAAGGTCTCGGTGAAGGTGTCGTCGAGCGGGCCGTCCACCGGTCGGGGAGTGATGTCCGGGCGGGGTGCGGCGGCGGAGGCGGGCCCGTCCAGGGCGACCACTCGGTCCGCCACCGCGAGCAGCGCGGGGCGGTGGACGACCAGCAGCACCGTACGACCGGTGGCGAGCCGGCGTACGGCGGCCACCACGGCCTCCTCAGTCCGCCCGTCCAGCGCGGCCGTCGGCTCGTCCAGCAGCAGCACCGGGCGGTCCGCGAGGAAAGCCCGGGCCAGCGCGAGCCGTTGGCGCTGGCCCGCGGAGAGTCCCGCGCCGTCCTCGCCTAGCACGGTCGCTGACCCGTCGGGCAGTGCGGCGACGAACTCCTCGGCGCCCGCGTCCCGCAGCGCCGCTGCCACCGCCTGGTCGTCCGCGTCCGGCCGGGCCAGGCGCACATTGTCGGCGATGGTTCCGGCGAAGAGGTGGGGGCGCTGCGGCACCCAGGCGATGCGCGAGCGCCACTGGTCGAGATCGAGGTCGGCCAGGTCGGTGCCGCCGATCCGGACGCCGCTGCCGCCCTCGGGCCGCTCCTCGGGGCGTACGAAGCCGAGGACCGCGTCGAGCAGGGTGGACTTGCCCGCGCCGCTCGGCCCGACCAGGGCCACCGTCTCCCCGGGCTCCACCACCAAGGAGGCCTCCCGCAGAGACGGTTTGGTGCGGCCGGGGTGCCGTACGGTCACCCGGTCCAGGACGATGCGCGGGTGGTCCGGCACCGCCGCACCGCCCCGGGGACGAGGGGCGTCGGCGGTACCGGCGGCCTCCCGGGCGTCCGCGGTGCCGGTGGCCTTCATGGCGTCCGCGGTGCCGGTGGCCTTCGTGGCGTCGGCGGCAGGGCGGTCGAGAGGGGTTTCCAGCACCGCGAAGATCTCCTCGGCGGCGGCCAGGCCCTCGGCGGCGGCGTGGTACTGGGTGCCCACCTGGCGCAGCGGCAGATAGGCCTCGGGCGCCAGGATGAGGATGACCAGCCCGGTGTAGAGGTCGAGGTCGCCGTGGACCAGCCGCATGCCGACGCCGACCGCGACCAGGGCCACCGAGAGGGTGGAGAGCAGTTCCAGGGCGAACGACGAGAGGAAGGCGATCCGCAGGGTGCGGACGGTGGCCTGCCGGTACTCCGAGGTGATGGAGCGGATCGCCTCGGCCTGGGCCTTGGCGCGGCCGAACACCTTCAGTGTGGGCAGTCCGGCGACCACATCCAGGAAGTGGCCCGACAGCCGGGAGAGCAGCTTCCACTGGCGGTCCATCCGGCTCTGGGTGGCCCAGCCGATGAGGATCATGAAGATCGGGATCAGCGGCAGGGTGCCCACGATGATGGCGGCGGACACCCAGTCCTCGGTGACGATCCGGGCCAGGACCGCCACCGGGACCACGATCGCCAGGCCCAGCTGGGGCAGATAGCGGGAGAAGTAGTCGTCCAGCGCGTCCACGCCCCGGACGGCGAGGGCCGTCAGGGAGCCCACCCGCTGCCCGCTCAGCCAGCTTGGGCCCAGCGCGGCCGCCCGCTCCAGCAGCCGTCCCCGCAGCTCGGATTTGACGGCCGCACCGGCCCGGTGGGCGGCCAGCTCGGTCAGCCAGGACACCAGCGCACGGCCGACGGCGGTGGTGGCCAGCAGCACCAGCGGGGCGGTCAGCTCCCCGGCCCCGAGGTCCCGTTGGAAGGCGCCGACCACCAGCTCGGCGATCAGCATCGCCTGGGCGATGACCAGTACGGCGCCGATGCCGCCGAGGAGCACCACCGCGGCCAGGAAGAGGCGGGTGGCCCGGGCGTACCGGAGCAGACGCGGGTCGATGGGCTTCACGTGGAACATCCCCTGCCGTGGGCGGTGGTGGGAGACGGAGGAAGGCGGCGGGCGGAGGGTTTCACGTGAAACATCGGGCGATGTTTCACGTGAAACACCTCCAGCGCGACGTGGTCGCTAGTGCGCGGCGTCGGCGATGTGCTGGGTGCCGATCCGCTTGCGGAACACCCAGTAGGTCCAGCCCTGGTAGAGCATCACCAGCGGGGTGGCGATGGCTCCGCACCAGGTCATGATCTTCAGGGTGTACGGGCTGGAGGAGGCGTTGGAGACGGTGAGGCTCCACGCCGGGTCCAGCGAGGAGGGCATGACGTTCGGGAAGAGCGTCAGGAAGAGCATCGCCACCGCGGCGGCGATGGTGACGCCGGAGAACGCGAACGACCAGCCCTCGCGTCCGGCCTTCACCGCGACCAGCGCGGCCAGCAGCGCCACCACCGCGATGCCCATCGCCACCAGGCTGCCGGCGTCGCCCCGGGAGAGCTGGGTCCAGCCGAGGAAGCCGACCGCCAGCGCGGCGGTGACCAGGCCCAGGGTGAACGCCAGCCTGCGGGCCCGCAGCCGGATGTCCCCGACCGTCTTCAGCGCGGTGAACACCGCCCCGTGGAAGGTGAACAGGGTGAGGGTGACCACTCCGCCGAGCAGGGCGTACGGGTTGAGCAGGTCGAAGAGCGTGCCCACGTACTCCTTCTCGGCGTCGATCGGCACCCCGCGCACGATGTTGGCGAAGGCCACGCCCCAGAGGAAGGCGGGGACCAGGGAGGTCCAGAAGATGGCCCGCTCCCAGTTGCGCTGCCAGGACTCCTCCGGGCGCTTGGCCCGGTACTCGAAGGCGACGCCCCGGACGATCAGGCAGACCAGGATGGCCAGCAGCGGCAGGTAGAAGCCGGAGAAGAGGGTGGCGTACCAGTCCGGGAAGGCGGCGAAGGTGGCCCCTCCGGCGGTGAGCAGCCACACCTCGTTGCCGTCCCAGACGGGACCGATGGTGTTGATCAGCACCCGCTTCTCGGTCCGGTCACGGGCGAGCAGCCGGGTCAGGACGCCGACCCCGAAGTCGAACCCCTCCAGGAAGAAGTAGCCGATCCACAGGATGGCGATGGCGACGAACCAGATGTCGTGAAGTTCCATGGCGCTTCCAGTCCTCGTCGATCAGTAGGAGAAGGCCATCGGCCGGTCGGCGGCTTCGGGGTCCTTGGCGTCCCGATCGTGGCCGCCGATCCTGGTGGGCGGGTTGAGGTCGGCCTCGGTGAGCTCGGGCGGACCGGCCTTGACGTACTTGACCAGCAGCTTCACCTCGATCACCGCGAGAATGGCGTACAGCGCGGTGAAGATGACCATCGAGGTGAGCACCTCGGCCTGGGAGACACCCGGGGAGACCGCCGAGCGGGTCTGCAGCACCCCGTAGACCACCCAGGGCTGGCGGCCCATCTCGGTGAAGATCCAGCCCCAGGAGTTGGCGATCAGCGGGAAGCCGAGGGTCCACAGCGCCGCCAGCCAGTACAGCTGGGTGAACTTGGGGCTCAGCGGCGTCCGGAACAGCACCAGCTGGGGCACCTCGTCCTCGCCGGTGCGCAGCCGCTGGGGCAGCAGGAACCGCTTGCGGGTCAGCCAGAGCCCGAGCAGGCCGAGCGAGAAAGAGGCCATGCCGAAGCCGATCATCCAGCGGAAGCCCCAGTAGGCCACCGGGATGTTGGGCCGGTAGTCGCCCGGGCCGTACTTCTCCTGGAGCGCCTTGTTGGTGTCGTTGATGCCTGGGACATGGGACTCGAAGTCGCTGTGGGCGAGGAAGGAGAGCAGCCCGGGGATCTCGATGGCGACCTTGTTGTGGCCCTTGTCGACGTCCCCGTAGGCGAAGACCGAAAACGGCGCGGGGCTCTCGCCCTCCCACAGCGCCTCGGCGGCGGCCATCTTCATCGGCTGCTGCTGGTACATGACCTTGCCGAGGAAGTCGCCGCTGATCGCGGTGAGCATCCCGGCGATCACCATGGTGACCAGCCCCAGCCGCAGCGAGGAGCGCATCACCGGCACATGCTTCTTGCGGGCCAGGTGGAAGGCGGCGATGCCGACCATGAACGCGCCACCGGTGAGGAAGGCGGCGGACATGGTGTGGAAGACCTGGGTGAGGGTGGTGTTCTGGGAGAGCACCGCCCAGAAGTCGGTGAGCTCGGCCCGGCCGTTGGCCGGGTTGATCCGGTAGCCCACCGGGTGCTGCATCCAGGAGTTGGCCGCCAGGATGAAGTAGGCGGAGAGGATGGTGCCGATCGACACCATCCATATGCAGGCCAGGTGGATCCGCTTGGGTAGCTTGTCCCAACCGAAGATCCACAGCCCGATGAAGGTCGACTCGAAGAAGAAGGCGATCAGCGCCTCGAAGGCGAGCGGCGCACCGAAGACATCCCCGACGAAGCGCGAGTAGTCGGACCAGTTCATGCCGAACTGGAACTCCTGGACGATGCCGGTGACGACACCCATCGCGATGTTGATGAGGAAGAGCTTCCCCCAGAACTTGGTGGCCCTGAGGTACTTCTCCTTCCCGGTGCGCACCCAGGCGGTCTCCAGCCCCGCGGTGAGCGCGGCCAGAGAGATGGTCAGGGGGACGAAGAGGAAGTGGTAGACGGTCGTGATACCGAACTGCCACCGCGCCAGCGTCTCTGGCGCCAGAGCCAGGTCCACGTCAGCTGCTCCTTACGGCCTACGTCCTATGGTCCGGACGTCCTTGCGTCGCGCCTCGTCCATACCGGTGGATCATGGGAGGAACCAGGCCCGCTTGTGAATGCGTTCACAATCACAAGCTATTATGACTCACACGAAATCCGTACCGGAAACCGGGGTCCCCTCACCGAGACCTCAACACCTTGTTGAGTCCGGCCGGGGCGGTGCGCGGCCCGGGCGGTGGGTCAGCGGGCATACGGAGGGGCGGCCGGGCACCAGGCCCGACCGCCCCCGCGCGACCGATCCGTCAGTAGCGCTCCTTGCGGAACGCCTCCGCCGTGCGCAGGAAGATGTCGTTGCCCTCGGTCTCGCCGATGGTGACCCGCACCCCCTCGCCGGGGAACGGCCGCACCACCACACCCGCGCGCTCGCAGGCCGCGGCGAAGTCCACCGTCCGCTCCCCCAGCCGCAGCCAGACGAAGTTGGCCTGGGACTCCGGCACCGTCCATCCCTGGCCGGCCAGCCCCTCGTACACCCGGGTGCGCTCGCCCACCAGCGACCCCACCCGTCCCAGCAGTTCGTCCTCCGCGCGCAGCGAGGCGACCGCGGCGTCCTGGGCGACCTGGCTCACCCCGAACGGCACCGCGGTCTTGCGCAGCGCCGCCGCCACCGGCTCGTGCGCGATGGCGAACCCGACCCGCAGACCGGCCAGCCCGTACGCCTTGGAGAAGGTGCGCAGCACGGCGACGTTGGGGCGGTCGCGGTAGATCGCGCAGCCGTCCGGCACCTCGGGGTCGCGGATGAACTCCTTGTACGCCTCGTCCAGCACCACCAGCACGTCCGACGGCACCCGGTCGAGGAATCGTTCCAGCTCGGCCCGGCGCACCACGGTGCCGGTGGGGTTGTTGGGGTTGCAGACGAAGATCAGCCGCGTGCGGTCGGTGATCGCCTCCGCCATCGCGTCCAGGTCGTGCACATCGCCCTCGGTGAGCGGCACCTGCACCGAGGTCGCGCCGCTGACCTGGGCGATGATCGGGTACGCCTCGAAGGACCGCCAGGCGTAGATCACCTCGTCACCCGGGCCCGCGGTGGCCTGGACGAGCTGCTGGGCGACGCCCACCGAGCCGGTGCCGGTGGCGATGTGCGAGGCGGGCACCCCGAAGCGCTCGGCGAGCTCGGCCACCAGCTCCCCGCAGCCCATGTCGGGGTAGCGGTTGAAAGCGGCGGCGGCGGCCAGCGCGCGCTCCATCACCCCGGGCAGCGGCGGATAGGGGTTCTCGTTGGAGGACAGCTTGTACGCGACCGGTCCCCCGGCCGCCGCGGGCCGGCCCGGCTTGTAGGTGGGGATGCCGTCCAGTACGGCGCGCAGCCTGGGTCCCGTGCCGCTGGTCCCGCTCGTCTCGCTCACTGTGGTCCTCCTCGACCGAACGTGCCACCAATGCTGCTCACCTTATGAGGATTCCGCCCCGCTGCGAATGGCCGATTTCCGGTAATCGGCCACGCACCCGCGGTCACCGGGCCGGGGGGCGGGAGCCGAAGGCAAGGGCCCGGAGGACGGGGGCCCGAGGAGCGGGGGCCAGGAGGTCGGGGGCCAGGAGGTCGGGGGCCAGGAGGTCGGGGGCCCGGAGGTCCGAGGGAGCCGGGTGCCAGGGGGCCGGGGCCGGAGGGGGCCGGGAGACCAAGGGGCCGAGGGGGGCAGGACAGCCGGGGTCGGCAGTCAGGGGGGCGTTCGCGAGCATGGCGCGCGCCCCTGGCTCACTCCCTGGCGCGCGTCCCCCGTAGAGGTGAGTTGAGAGCCCGCACCAGCCGGGCGTTCTTGGCAGGCACATGCGCGGCGACAAGCGGCGGCGGGCCGCCGGACCCGCCAACCACCTGCGATTGCATGGCATTTGGTGTTTCAGGCCTTGCAGAAACGTGCCTGTCAACGGCTGAATATGCGACCGGCTCAACCGCCCGCCGTCGCCCTACTATCGGCTCGCCATGACAGCAGCAGGGAAGCACCAGGTGACCCGGACACAGCCCCGGGGGAGCCGGCAGCAGCGAGCGGGCATCCGGGATGTGGCCGCCGCGGCCGGTGTCTCCATCACGACTGTCTCCGACGCGCTCAACGGCAAGGGCCGGCTCCCGGACGCCACCCGCCGCCATGTCCGCGAGGTCGCCGACCGGCTGGGCTACCGCCCCTCCGCCGCGGCCCGCACCCTCCGTACCGGCAAGTCCGGCCTCATCGGCCTGACCGTGACGACCTACGGGGATGAACCTTTCACCTTCACCGAGTTCGCCTACTTCGCCGAGATGGCGAGGGCCGCGACCTCCGCGGCGCTGGCCCGGGGGTACGCCCTGGTCATCCTCCCGGCGACCTCCCGCCATGACGTGTGGTCCAACGTCGCCCTCGACGGCACCGTCGTCGTGGATCCCTCCGACCACGACCCGGTCGTCGCCGAACTGGTCCGCCAGGGGCTGCCGGTGGTCTCCGACGGCCGCCCGGCCGGGACCCTGCCGGTGACCGCCTGGGTCGACAACGACCACGAGGCCGCCGTCCTCGACCTGCTCGACCACCTCGCCGCGGCCGGGGCGCGCCGGATCGGCCTGCTGACCGGCACCAGCACCGACACCTACACCCGGCTGTCCACCACCGCCTATCTCGACTGGTGCGCCCGGGTGGGCCAGGAGCCGGTGTACGAGGCCTACCCGGCCCATGACCCGTGCGCCGGAGCGGTGGCCGCCGACCGGCTGCTCGCCCGCCCCGACCGGCCGGACGCCGTGTACGGGCTGTTCGACCCCAACGGCACCGATCTGCTGGCGGCGGCCCGCCGCTACGGGCTGCGCGTCCCGGAGGACCTGCTCCTGGTGTGCTGCAGCGAGTCCCCGGCCTACGCCACCACGGAACCGCCGGTCACCACGCTCTCGCTGAAGCCGCGCCGGATCGGCACCGCCGTCGTCCAGCTGCTGATCGACGCCATCGAGGGCGTCGGTTCCGAGCGGCCGGTCGAGCAGGTGATACCGACCGAGCTGATCATCCGCACCTCCTCGCAGCGCAGGCCGCCGCGCACCACCGTCAGTCCGCCCCGGACCCCCTCCCAGGAGTGACCATCAGGGGCGATCCTGCCGGTCGCGGCCGCGGGGCCGTCCGCCACCCGAGGTGGGGGACGGCCCGGGTCATCCCTACAGAACCCACCATGTGGGGCGATAACGACCACCCGAGAGGGACCGTCGCAGGATTCACCACCCCTGGTGCGTCACAGACGGCGAGGCGCATTCCTATGATGGGCGGACGACACCGCGGACCGCCTCGACCAGGCAGGTCCGCCAGGTGCAGGGCGTGGCGACGGTGGTGGAGGGGTCGATGACTCAGGGGGCCGGTCAAGGACCCGTGGTGCGGACGGAGACGTTGCGCGACTTCCGTGTACCTCCGTACGCCCAGGTGCCCGTGCAGGGGCACCCCGGCAACGCCTTCCCCGAGGGCGCGGTGCCCGAGGGCTACACCCCCACCGAGCGGGATCTGCCGGTGATCAACCGCGGCGACACGGTCCAGGTGGCCGTCGACCCGGAGTCCGCCCCGGCGCCCGCGCCGGGCGACGGCGGGCCCGGTCCGCTGTACGTGGTCGGCGATGTCCACGGCTATCTGGACGAGCTGCTCGCGGCCCTGCGCGCCGAGGGCCTCATCGACGACGAGGGACGCTGGGCCGCCGGGAACGCCCGGCTGTGGTTCCTCGGCGACTTCACCGACCGCGGCCCCGACGGCATCGGTGTGATCGACGTGGTCATGCGGCTGTCAGCCGAGGCGGCCGCCGCCGGCGGCTACTGCAAGGCGCTCATGGGCAACCACGAGCTGCTGCTGCTCGGCGCCAAGCGCTTCGGCGACACCCCGGTGAACTCCGGCGCCGGGACGGCCACCTTCCAGGCGGCCTGGCTGCTCAACGGCGGGCAGAAGAGCGATATGGACCGCCTCCAGGACGTCCATCTGCAGTGGATGTCCCGGCTGGACGCGGTGGTGGAGGAGGACGGCCACCTCCTGGTGCACTCGGACACCACCGCCTACCTGGATTACGGCGACACCATCGAGGACGTGAACGACACCGTCCACTCCGTGCTCACCCGCAATGACGCCGACGAGTGCTGGGAGTTGTTCCGCAAGCTCACCAAGCGCTTCGCCTTCCGGGACGAGGGCGGCACGATGGCCGCACAGGAGCTGATGGCCGCCTATGGCGGTCAGCGCGTGGTCCACGGCCACAGCCCCATCCCCTATCTGCTGGGCGAGGTGGGCTCCGAGGACGACGAGGGCAGCGGCCCGGTTATCGAGGGTCCGCATGTGTACGCCGACGGCCTGGCCATCGCCATGGACGGCGGGGTGACCATGGCCGGCAAGCTGCTGGTCGTCCAACTCCCGCTGCTCAACTGACCGGTCGACCGGGCGACCGGGCGGCTGGGTGACCGGTCCACTGAGAGCAACCGGACGCAGCGATTTCGGCTAATTCCCTGTCACCCCCGGCCGCTACGGCTCTACCATCGGTATTTCCGTAGCAGGCTCTCCTCCGTTTCTGCCCGACTGCCCGGTCCGCTCGGGCACGCAGGCCCTACGGAGCATCGGGGGATGGATGCACATGAGCAAGGCTCCGCGTCTGCCGGCCGAGGACCGCGTCGAGTTCGACCGCCTCCTCGACGAGACACTGCGCACCGCGCACGACCGCCCGGACCTTACCGGGATCGGACAGCGGCTCAACTCCGAGCAGCTGCGCACCATGGCCATGGGCGCGATCGCGCTGATCTGCTCGGCCGCCGCCTCGGAGTACGACCACTATGTCCGGGTCCGGGAAGAAGCCCGCGCACCGACCGGGCTGGCCGCGATCAGCTCCGTCCTCCAGCCGAGCGCCGATCCGGATGACGGCCCCGGCGCCGGCCTCGGGGTGATGGTCACCGTGCTGGCCCCGGTGCTCGCCGGGACGGCGGCGGTCATCTTCCTGCTGACCGGGTCGGTGCTGAAGGTGTTCGACGCGGTGCCCTCGTTCGCCGAGTCACTGGTCACGGCGGGCTGGTTCTTCGCCGCCGTGATGGCCGCCGGCATCCTGGCCGCGGCCGTCGCCCTGCTGATCACCGCCGTGCGCAACAGCTCCACCCAGGTCCCGGCCCAGCAGCCGGGCGGTGAGCTGCCCGAGGAGGTCGCCCGGGCCCGGGAGGCCTGGCTGCACGCACTGCTGGAGCGCGGGCTGCTGCCCTTCCTGCGCACCGCCCTGGCCGATCCCAGCGCTGATCCGGCCTCCGGCGCGCCACCCCGGCCCATCAGCCGCATCCCCAAGGTCGGCTACAGCGGGCCGGAGTTCTCCAGTCCCCGGGAGGGCTCCTCCGGCTCCCGTCCGGCCTTCACCAGCCCCGACTTCACCAGTCCGGACTTCGGCGGCCCGGAGCACCGGCCCGACTGACTCCCGGGTGCGCCGGGTCGGTAGGTTTCCCGTGAAACCGCCCCCGGACAGAGGAAGATGAGCACATGAGGTTCGCGTGGCTGGTGTGGCTGGCCGACGAGGGGCGCGAGCTCGGCTACAGCAACGGGCTGCTGCCCGGAGCGATCGGCACCATCGCCGTGCTGCTCACCGCTCTGCTGGTCGGCCAGGCGCTGCGTCGGCACCGTCCCGCCGCCCTCGCCTGCGCCGGCCTGGTCTGCGCCGCGGGTATCGGCTGGCTGGCGACGCACTGAACCAGCGGGCACCCGGGTCCCGGAGCGGTGGAGGTCGAAGCGGTGCGGGTCGGGGAACTGCTCCGGATCGCGGTTGGCGGCGGCCGAGGCCGAGCAGCGGGTGGCCGAGCACGCCGACGACGCCTTCCGCCTGCTGGAACTGCTCTCCCCCGACG